>CAYHNK010000056.1:0-19540 GCA_964357695.1 uncultured Bdellovibrionales bacterium
TGGCGCCGAGCCGCGCAGTCGCGAGCAGCGGCGGACGAAACAAGCGGTCAAAGCCGACACACACGATGGTGTCAATGTGGTGCTCAGCAATGCGCCGCACCGCGCCAGCGTCGTTGACCTCGCTCGTCTGCAACACAGGCACGCCGGCGGCACAAGCGATGTCCTTGAGATTCTCCCCTGCGGGCAGCGGCGCTGGGTGTGGCTTGAACACCCGGTGCTCGACGCGGTCGGCAAGGCGCCGGCGCCCCTCGACGACCAGCGCGATCTGGTATGGCCCTGCCCCGGCGAGCAGCTGCCGCAACGCCACGGGCGCGTAGGGGCCGCTCTGACCGAAAAATGCCACCCGCATGGCTGCTGCCTCCCGTGCTCAAGAGGCATAGCCCCGCACACGTACGCTGACAAGCGCCCACATGCTTGCGGTGGGCGACGTTGGTCGCTAAGGTCTTCCCCGTGAGCTCATCGACACCACTCCCCATCCCCGCGGCGACCGCCGCCAAGACCAATCCTGTGATGGATCGCCCAGCGTTCGAGCGCATTTTGCAGTTTGGCGTCGAGCGCGGCATCAGCGACCTGCACTTCGAGGTGGGTCACCCGCCGCATCTGCGCCTCCAGGGCGACCTGCTGCCGGCCAAGTACGCGCCATTACGCCCCGAGGACACCGAGGAAATCGCCAAGATCCTCCTCGGTGACGAGTACGGGGTCTTTCGCGAGAAGCGCCGCGAGCGCGACGTCACCTACAGCATCGAGGGCCTCAGCCGCTTTCGTGCCACCGTCTTCTGGCAGCAGGGCTATGTCGGCACCGTGCTGCGCGTCATCCCCCTCGTCATTCGTACCTTCGAGCAGCTCAACCTGCCTGCGAGTCTCGCCGACATCTGCATGAGCCGCCGAGGCATGGTGCTCATCACCGGTGCCACTGGCAACGGCAAGTCGACGACCATGGCGGCGATGCTCCATCGCATCAACCAGACCCGTCGCGCGCACGTGGTCACCATCGAAGATCCGATCGAGTTTCTCTTCCCCAAGGAGAAGAGCCTCTTTATCCAACGCGAAGTCGGCTCCGACACCGCGAGCTATCGCGAAGCGCTGACCGCGGCATTGCGCCAAGATCCTGACGTCATCATGTTGGGGGAGATCCGCGACCACGAAACCGCGGAGATTTGCCTGCGCGGCGCCGAGACCGGTCACCTCGTCGTCAGCGCCATTCACACGCCCGACGCGGTGCACACCATCCAGCGTTTTCTTGGTCTCTTTCCCGCCGAGGATCACGAATCGGTGCGCGTGCGTCTGGCCGAATCGCTCAAGGCCACCGTGTCCTTGCGCCTATTGCCGACGACCGAGGGACAAGGGCGCGTGCCGGCGGTGGAAGTGATGCGTGTGACACGCACCATTCAGGAGTGCGTGCGCAACATCGAAAAGCTCGGCGAGATCAACCACCACATCGCCCAGGGCAAAGACCTCTACGGTATGCAGACCTTCGATCAACATCTGCTCGAGCTGTTTCACGACAAGAAGATCAACTTCGAGGTCGCAAAGATGGCGGCCTCCAACCCCGAAGAGTTCCAGCGCGCGCTCACCATCGAGTAGCTCGCGCCAGTTTTTTTACAGCGGCCTTTCCCTCTGGCACTCTGCCCCCACGTGGCATGCGCGTGCTGCGTGAGTGGACTCTTGCCGATGGAGGGAACCTATGGCCTCGACTGCCCGTGTCCTTGACGAACCCGTTGCCACCCCGACCCCAGTGTTCGAGTTGCCGCTGCCTGAAGAGGGCCACGGCGGCGGCAACCGCCGCTTTGTGCCGCGGGTGCTCTACCCGTTCACCGTGCGCCTCACCGAGGGCGACGAGCTCATGCGCGGCCTCGACCTGTCGTTTGGCGGCCTGATGTGCTGCGGCGACACGCTCGTGTGGCCCGGTAACGCCGTGCGTCTCGACTTGCTCTTGCCGGGCGAGGAGCAGCCGGTTGCCATCACCGGCCGCGTCGTCGACCTCGTGCCGCACGGCGGACGCACGGCCATGCGCGTGCGCTTTGAAGACGTGAGCGCGAGCCGTCGCAAACGCATCGCCTTGTGGATGGCGCAGCAGGCGCAAGTGTAGTACCGTCCGCCGCCGATGAAACCCACACCCACTGCTCCCGCTGCGCGCTCGGCGCCGTCGTCTAACCGTCTGTGGCTCGAAGAGGCCCTCGGCGGCTGGATCCTCCCGGTCGCGGCCATCGCCGTCGTCGGTGGCCTCGCGCTCTTGTATGTGCTCGACATCCTGCCCGAGCGCCTGGCCGGCTTGCTCATGGCACTGGCCATCGTGGGCACAACGAGCGCGGTGCTGCTGCGAGACTTGCGCAGAGCCGCTCGTAGCCGCGCGGCAAGTCTGGCGGCCCTCGGTCTCACGGTCGCCACGCTCGCCGTGGCCTTGGCACCCATCGTCACCGCCCTGACGCCCGGAGCGCCCCTCGCCACGGGCGAGCTCCACAGCGAGGGCGACTCTGTGCCGGTACCGCATGAGGCCGCCGGGCACGTGCGACTTTGGTTTCACGGCGCGATCGCCGGGCATGGGGCGAGCATCGTCGACTTCGATGTCGCAGGCACAGCCCAACCAACGCGTGGACGTATCGAGCGCACCGTCGGGCGTACGCGCGTCGGCCGGCGCGGCAGCGCGACCGTCGAGCACGAGCACAACTCGGAAATCGTCTCGGCCGAGCTGCCCAAGGCCACCGAGCAGCTGACCCTGCGCCGCCTACACGGACCGCTGACCGGCGCGCTCGAAGTGCGGGTCTATCGCGACACGTGGCCGCTGCCCTATGAAATCGCCGTGGCGTTGCTCGTCCTGCTCGCGGTGGCTGCGTTGGCTGCACGCACGGGGGCGAATATCTCGGCCGTGGCCCTTGCCGGTATTCCGCTCGCCTTTGGCATCGCGACGTACGTGTTTGCGACACCGGAAGAAGTCGTCAAGCCGCAGATTGCCGCACTTGTGGTCGGTGCGATTGGCGGCGCCATCGCTGGCGCCATCGCCGGCTGGCTGCTCGCCAAGGTCGTACCGCACGGTCAGTCAGAGTCGCGCGCGAACGCTCACTAGGCTAAGAAAAGATCCGTCGCTTCTGTTTCTTCTCGGGCTCGCCGCCGAATTCGACGAGCAGCTCGCGTTGTCGCGCGGTAAGTGAGCGCGGGATCTGCACCTTGCACACGACATGGAGGGCGCCACGTCCGCTGCCACGAAGCTCGGGCACGCCCTTGCGCTTGAGCGTGATGACGTCTCCTGGCTGCGTGCCGGGTGGCACCGTGATCTGCTCCTCCCCTTCCACGCCTTCGATCGTGACCTCCGCGCCGAGCGCTGCTTGCACCATCGTCAGATCGACCTCAGCAACGAGCTCGGTGCCTTCACGCCGCAGGGTCGGGTGCGGTCGCACCTGCACGGCAACGTAGAGATCACCCGTCGGGCCGCCCCGGGCTCCAGGCTCGCCCTCGCCCGCGTAGCGCAAGCTCATGCCCTCATCAAAGCCTGGGGGGATGCGCACGTTGACCGTGCGCCGCGCACGCGCGCGCCCATCTCCGCGACACGCAAGACACGGCTGCGACTGCACCATGCCGTGGCCGTGACAATCCGGGCAGGTGCTGCTGATGAGAAAGAGCCCCTGGCCGTGCACGACCTGACCGCGTCCGTGACAGCTGACGCAAGTCGTCGGCTGTGAGCCAGGCTCGGCGCCGCTGCCACGGCAGGCGCTGCAGGCGACGTACTGCTCGATGGTGATTTCCTTCTCGCAGCCGAAGACCGCCTCGGCGAACTCGACGGCGAGATCGTATTGCAGGTCGGAGCCCCGCTGCGCCGCGCCCGCGCGCCGCGTGCGCTGCCCAAAGCCAAACAAGTCGCCAAAGATGTCACCAAACGAGGCGAAGATATCCTCGACGCCCACGCCGGAGAAACCCGAGAAGCCCGTGTTGCGCAGACCGTCGAAGCCGGCGCGGTCGTAGACGCGGCGCTTTTGTGGATCGGAGAGCACCTCGTAGGCTTCGGAGGCTTCTTTGAAGCGCTCCTCCGCCTCGGGGTTGGAGTTGCGATCGGGATGAAAATCCATCGCCAGCTTGCGATACGCGCTCTTGAGGTCGCGCTCGGTAGCATTGCGATTGACCCCGAGGACTTCGTAGTAGTCGCGCCGTGCCATCCTCGCCCTTCTCTTGCTTCCCTCGTCGCTGCCAGCGGCGCAAACCACACGCGACGCTCGGCGACTGAAGATAGTTGTCAGCCCTCGGCTGTCAAGCGCACGCTGCCCTCGGCCGCCTCACTGTAACGCCAGCGCCTGGAGCGCCGGACGCGCCAACCGGGCTGCACGTCCCGTTGGCTCGAGAAAGATGACCCGTCGATAGGCGCGGCGCGCCGCATCGATGTCCCCGCGCCGTCGACAGAGATCGCCGCGCACGAGGTACAACTCTGGATTGCGTGGCTCGCGCCGCTCCACCTCGTCGAGCAGGCGTGCGGCGGCATCGAGACGTCCCCTGTCGATGAGCTCGCTCGCCTGCGCCATCGCTTCACGCGGACTCAGGGAATGAGCCGTGCGACCCCGCTGCCACACGCCGATGCCCGCCGCGAGCGCCGCCACAACGACCGCAGCGGCGAGCCATGGCTTGCGTCGTCGGCGCGATCTTCCTTGCAGCTCGATGCGCTGCGTGGGGCTCATGCCGACGGGGAACGCGTATTCGGGCGGTGCAAACTCGGTGGGCGAGGCCCCGCTGACCACCGGCGCAATAGGCGCCACGTCGTCAGCGGAGCCCTCACCCATGGCGTGGCGCAAAAAGGCCGCCAGCGCCGCGGGCTCGACGCGCACCCCGGTGTCGAGAACATAAGCCTTGAGCTGGCGGTAGAGCGTCACGGCATCGGCTGGTCGACGGCGCGGCTTCGGATGCAACGCGGCCACCAAGATAGAAGAGAGCCGCGCGTCCACGTCGGGCTGCAGCTTGCGCAGCGGCACGATCTTCGCCCGGACTGCGCCACTCAACAAGTCGGCCTCATCGATGCCGCTATACGGCGAGCGACCGGCGAGCATTTCGTAAAGCGTCAGCGCGAGCGACCACAGATCATCGCGCTGCTCGATGGGATGGCCAGCAAGCACCTCCGGGGGCGTGTACGCCACCTTCCCCTTGACGACGCCCGCGTCGTCACCCGGCTCGAGAAAGCTCACACGCGCGACACCAAAGTCGCCGAGCTTCACTTCACCGCGCGCGCTGACAAAGATGTTCGATGGCGTCACATCCCGATGAATGAGCTCGAGGTCCCGCCCGCCCACCGCACGGGCACGGTGCACATAGTCGAGCGTACGCAGCACCTGCATCGCCACATACACCGCGAGGTCGACCGGAAAGCGCAGACCCCGGCGCCGCAAGAGGGACAGCAGGCGCATGAGATCGAGACCCGAGACGTGCTCCATGGCGATGTACGCGCGCCCGTCGATGAGACCGCTCTCGTAGACCTGCACGAGATTTGGATGGCGCAGGTGGGTCGCTAAGTCGGCCTCGGTGAGAAACATGTCGCGCTGGGCCGCATCGTTTTGTGCTTCGGGCAGTAGTCGCTTGACCACGAAGTCAAACGCGTAGCTGCTCGGACCCGGACCCACCGTGGCGCGGAAGATCTCCGCCATGCCACCCTGACCGATCTTTTGTTGTAGCCAGAACCGGCCGAATGCCTCCGCCATCGTTCCTTCTCGCACCGCAGGGCCTGCGCAATCTCGTGCCCTCGTGGCGTATCGCAGGAGAAGCTAGCACCGACGGTGCATCGAGTCACGGGTCGCGCGCGCCACCGCATACCCCCGCGCCCTTGACCGACAGGCCTGCGCAACAGAGTATGTCGCCGAGACCGCCCCGTCGGTGCGGCGCGATGAATTGATGAAGAAATACTTCGATTGGATGAAGACCAGTGCTCGCCGCCCACGCGCCTCGCGCACGATTGTCATGCGCGAAGACGAGATCGCACAGAGAGCCGCCCTGCTGGCGCGCCTCGGCTACACGCGCGCGCATACCGAACAGCGATTGAAGCAGAATGCGCGCTGGGAGCACGAGCAGCTCGGCGGCCCTACCTACCTGGCGCGGCTCAGCGAGCTCGTCGCCCAGGCCTATGGCGCCACGCCGGAGCCGGCAAAATCATCCACGCGCAAATCAGCGAAGAGATTGTGACGCTCCTCGAGGAGTCGTAGCGCCGACGCATCCACGCTGCCGCGTGCCACCTCGCCGAGCAGCCGCTCGGTGTTGTCGAGATGCTCGACGACGCGGCGCCGAGCGTAGTCACTCGCGGAGTTGCGTGTCAGCATGAACGGCCAGTCGCTACTTTGGGCGAGCAGCAGCTCGCGCCCAGCCTGCACGAGCGCCCTCTCGACGAGACCGGATGCCGCGATGGGTGCACGCGCGGCGTTCGCCATGGCACTCGCCGCCCGCGCGAGACGCGGATAGATCCAGTCGGTCGCAGGATTGAGCCACACGCGGTGGTAGCCACCCTCGCCCCAGCTACTTTCGGCCACCTCGAGCTGCTGCATCGCCGGACACTGCGCCACCGCGGCGCTCACCGTCAACGCACGCAGTTCATCGCCCGAACGCGCAAGCTCGCGAAACACCTCCTCGATCCACCACGGACCCTCAAACCACCAATGACCGAAGAGCTCGGCATCGTACGGAGTTACGAGCACCGGCGCCTCGTCCATGACGCCGCCGAGCCACTGCACCTGAGCGCGACGTCGCGCGACAAAGTCGTGTGCATGGGCGCGCACGCGAGCCCGTGCACGCTCGGGGTCGTAGAGGGGCTTGTCTTCTCGCGCATCCCCAACCGCGTGGTATTTGAGCCCGGTAAAGCTCGGCTCGACACTGTGGCGCAGCGGCAGCAGGTGCGGGGCATCGCTGTCAAAGCCCGCGTCGCGATAGAAGTCGCGGTAGCACGCGTCGCCGGGGTAGCCGTCGATGGACGACCAGACTTGCTGCGCCGATTCGTAGTCGCGGGCCAGCACCGCGAGACCCTCGGGCGTGCGCACCGGACGATGCACGCCACTTTGCGGTCGTGGCCGTCCATGCAACAGGCCGTGGCGCTCGACGACCACGTAGCCGACACCCTGGGCCACGAGCTCCCCCGCAAGCGCGGGGAAGTAGCCACACTCCGGCAGCCACATGCCCGCGGCGCGCGAGCCAAACTGCGCCGCGTGCCAGCGCCGCCCGAGGGCGATTTGCGGTCGCACGTCGATGCCGAAGGCGCCGAGCACGGGCAGATAGGCGTGCGTCGCTGCTGTGGTGATGATCTCGAGACCGCCTGCCTCGGCAAGACGCGCAAATGCCCGCAGCACAGCACCCGCACCACCGTCGACACAGCGACCGAGGAGCCACTCGTAGCGCGCGACATACAGATCCACCACCGCGGCGGCCGCGTGCGGCAGGCGCCGTCGCTCACCGACGAGTGCACGCAGGCGCTCCTCGAGGTAGGTGCGATAGCGAGCGGCGAGCAGCGTGTCGGCCAGCATGGCGCCGAGCGTCGGCGAAATCGACAGCGTCAGGGCGTAGGGCACGCCGTCGCGGCGCAGTCGTTCCAGGGCGTCGACGAGCGGCCAGTAGCTCTCCGCGAGGGCCTCAAAGAACCATTCCTCCTCGAGGTAACGGGCTGACTCCGGATGACGCACAAACGGTAAGTGTGCGTGCAGCACCGGGGCCCAGGTGCCGTGTGCGCCCAAGCGGCTACCGACTGCTGAGATCGCTCGACCAACCGCGCGCACCGGTGTGCACGGGGCCGCCGGCGCGGTCGACCAGGGCGGCAAAACGCTCGTCGGCTTGCGTCCCACGGTTGGCAGTTGCTGCGGCCGCCTCGTACGGCAGCGAGCGCTCGAGGTCGCGTTGCAGCACCGCCTTGAACCGACGAGCGGCGTCGTAGCTGCCGATCTCGGCGCGCAGACCTTCAGCAGTGAGCACCGGCTCCACGTGGAAATACCAATGGCCTACCGCGGCAGGCACGGGAACCTCCTGAAGCAGGGCGCCATCGAGGCGACGAAGGCGTAGGGCGAGGTGCGTGCGGCGCGCCGCATCGTCCGGGGCCAGCGCCCAGGCCGCGTATGCGGTCCCGGGCTCCTGCGCAATGAGCCGCAGATTCGCTAGCTCGGCGGTGGAGCTCGCAGCCGGTGCCGTCACAGGCACCCTTGCGAGGGGGCGCTTGACCGGGGCGGTCGTGACCTTGACGGGCGTTGTCTTCTTGACCGGCGCCTTCGTTGCCTTTGCCGCGCTGGCCTTCTTCGCCGGTGCTTTCGTGGCAGTTGGCTTCGTAGAGGCTGCCGTCTTGGCCGCCACTTTCTTCGTCGGGGCCTTCTTCGCAGCCGGCGCGGGCTTTGCCGCTTTGCTGCTGCTCGTCGTCGCGTCGTCGGGCTTCTTTGTGCGTGGTGTCATCGCCATCCCCTCTCGTCACATACGGGCCAAGTCCCCCACGGCCCTCGTGTCAGGTCCCTATCATCGCCACGCGGCCTTCACAACGACCGTCTACGCGTCCCAGTGCGGTGCGAGATCTCCGGCGGCGCGCCCCGTCAGGCGAGGCAGGCGCTCGCCGCGGCGCAAATCGCAGTAGAGCAGCGTGCCACCCACGGCCGCGAGTGGCAGCAACAACAAATTCAAGAGCGGTACCGTGAGCAGCATCATCGCCGAGGTGCCAAAGCCGACCGACAGCCAGGCGTTCGCGCGCACGACGCGCCAGCGACCGCCGTAGCTGACGAGGTGGCGCACGAGCGAGAGGCCGACGAACTCGTGCGCCAAGAGCAAGCCGCTGAACGCAAAGCTCGCGACCGCCGCGGGTGCGGCACCGATGCCCGTGAGACTGATGATAAACACCGGCACATTGACGGCGACGAGCAAGACCAAGCCACCGATGAGGTCGCCGATGGCGACGCCCACGCTGCGCACGAGGCGCACGACGCCAAACGGCGCCGGCTCGATGCCAAGCTCGAGGGTTTCGACCTTCTCCGACAGGAGATCGAGAAACGGGCTGGCGACCGCCTGGCCAACCAGCAGCAGCAACATGGCGTTGATGCCGAGCACCAAAAAGAACGCCAGGGTCCAGAACAACCCCACGACGATGCTCACCAGCGTCTTGAGAAACGCCATGTCGGGCGCGAGCCCTTCGAGAGAGTTGCTCACCGACGTCAACCACGGCCCCACAAAGACCCACGTGCCGTAGACGAGCACGCCGAGCAACACGAGATTGACGAGAAACGGCAGCGTCACCGCGCCCCACAGTCCGTGCCGACGCACGAAGGCCAGGGCGCGCAACGGATAGCCGAGGCCGCGCCAGAACTGGGTCACAGGGTGGCGTGGGAGCGCCGAGGTGTGCGTGGGGGCCGTGCTCATGGTCCTGCCTCTTAGCATGGACGGGGGCGCAGGCGAACGCTAGTATGGGCCGCGTGAAAGAGCTTTTTCTCGAGGCCATCACGCGCGGCGGCCTCATCGGCGACGGCGCCATGGGCAGCCTGCTCTACGAGCGCGGCGTCTTTCCACACCGCAGCTTCGATGAGAGCGCCGTGCAGCAACCGGAGCTGGTCTACAAAATCCACCACGACTACCTACTCGCCGGCGCACAGGTACTCGAGACCAACAGCTACGGCGCCAACCGCTTGCGCCTGAGTCGACACGGGCTCGGCGACGAGGTCGAGCGCATCAATCGGGCCGCGGTGCGCATCGCACGGGAGGCGAGCGAACAGGCGGCCTACGTCGTCGGGTCGATCGGGCCAACGGGCCTCAGCGCGGGCGACGTACGGCGCAGTGAGCGCGCAGTGCGTGACGCCTATCGCGAGCAAGCCAAGATCCTCGCCGACGCCGGCTGCGACGCCCTCATCCTCGAAACGTTCGCCAGCCCGGCCGAGCTGCGTCTGGCGGTCGAGTCGGCACGCGAAGTGTCGTCGTTGCCCATCGTGGCGCTCATCAAGCCCAACGACGGGGGTGAGATTGCTGACGGCAGCGACCCGCGCGAGCTCGCCCAAGAAATGCAGAGCTGGGGCGCCAACGTGGTGGGTGCCAATTGCAGCGCGCCAGCGGCCATCTACGAGGTGACCGCGAAGATGGTCGAGAGCGGTCTGCCGACCATCGCCATCCCCAACGCCGGTAAGCCGGAGAGCATCGAAGATCGCTTCATCTATCTGGCCACGCCCGAGAATTTCGGCGTCTACGCGCGACGCATGTATAAAGCGGGCGTCAAGATGGTCGGCGGCTGTTGCGGCACCGGGCCGCAGCACATTCATCGTGTCGCCGGCGCAGCGCGCATGGTGTCCCCGCGACAGCACGGCGCCGCGGTGTCCGTCGAATTCCACGACCGCAGTCGTGAGCCCGCACCGCTCGCCACCCGCTCGCGCCTGGGCGCGACGCTCGGTCAGCGGTTCGTCGTCAGCGTCGAGGTCAACCCCGGCACCTCGCTCGATCTCGCACCGCAGGTGGAGGCGGCGCGCATGCTCGTGGCGGCCGGCGCCGACGTCATCAATATTGCCGACGGCCCGCGCGCCACCGCCCGCATCGGCAACATCGCCCTAGCGGTACGCTTGCGCACCGAGCTCGACGCCGAGGTGCTGTTGCACGTGTGCACGCGCGACCGCAACCTCCTCGGCCTGCAGGCGCACGTGCTCGGAGCGCATACGCTCGGCCTGCGCAACCTGCTCATCGTCACCGGCGACCCGCCCAAAGTAGGCGACTACCCCGACGCCATGGCCGTGTACGATTTGGATTCTATTGGTCTTTTGCGGCTCGTGGACGGATTCAATCGAGGCCTCGATCCAGCTGGCAAGGGCACCGCCGAGCAGACCGCGTTCGTGCTCGCCACCGGCGTCGAGCCTGCCGCAGCCGACTTCGAGCGTGAGCTACTGCGACTGCGCCAGAAGGTCGAGGCCGGCGCCAACCTGGTGCTGACGCAACCCGTCTACGATCCGACACACCTCGATCGCCTCCTCGACGCAACCAAGGAGCTGGCCGTGCCGGTCTGGGTCGGCCTCTTGCCGCTCGCGAGCGCTCGCAACGCCGAGTTTCTGCACCACAATGTCCCCGGCATGCAGATCCCAGACGAGACGCGGCGCCGCATGCAGGGGGCGGGCACGGGCGCCGGCGCACGCCGCGAAGGGGTGGCCATTGCCCTCGAAACGCTCCAGACAGTGCGGCACCGGGTCGCTGGCGCTTACATCATGCCGCCGCTCGGTCACTACGAGATGGCCGCAGAGATCCTCGCCCAGCTCGGTGATCGGCAGCTGACAGCCAGCAGGTCGTGATCACGTCGCGCCCAGTAGCCAAAATCGCGCCCGTGGTGTAATTGATAAAGACACGCAAAATCACGCATAAGGTCGCTGGGCAGCCATGAGCAGTGAACCCATCAGAACGACACCAGGGGGCGCACCCCGAACGCAGCACGTACCCGTGGGACCGCACGTGCCGGCGCCCGTCGAGGCGAAACAAGGTCACAACGCGGCGCCAACCGAGGAGCACGACGACCACCTCGAGCACGTCACCCACACGACACACCAAGGCAAGCTGGGCGTGCACGTCGCCGAAGAGGTCGGTCACACACTACACGAGCTGAGGCAAACGCTCGCGGCCCGCCAGACCGCCGCGGCGCTGGTCGAGGAAGGTGCCGCCATCTCCCGGGTGCTCGGTTCCGCCGCGGAAGACGTCTCGCGCGTTACGCACCACGAGACGGCCGAGCTGCGCAAGGCGAGCGAGGTGCTGGAGCGCTTCCACGCACTGCAGAAAAAGGCGCAGCAAGCCGCAGGCGCGCAGTCCGCGGTCGCCCGACAGGTCAACAAGATGCTTGCCGCCGGTACCCCAGTGGGTGATTTGGCTCGCGCGCGTGACCGACTCGATGCGGCGAGTCGCATGGCCTCAGAGGTCTACAAGCAGGTGCGCCAAGCTGGACCGGCGGCGCAGGCGGCCCGGCTGGCAGTGCGTTCCATCGCACAAGCAGCGAAGACGCGCGCCGCTTCACCGACGGCCGTGCAGCGCGCCTTGCGTGCAGTCGCCAATACGAAGACTGGCGCCAAGGCCGTCGAGCTGACGCATCAGGCCGCGCAGAGTCGCACGGCGGCGCTTGTCACGGCGCTAGCGCACAGCAAGGCGGTGCAAGTCGGCGCCAACGTGCTGGTGGTCGCGGCTGCATCGCTCGACGCCGTCAAGGCCTACCGGCCCGACGCCACAGTTCTTGGCAACATCGTGCGTGTCGATGGGCAGCTGTTTGCGTCCGCGGTCACCTACGCTCCGACGGCGTTCGTTGGCGCCCGAGCGCTTCTCCCCCTCTCGCAAGCGAGCGCAACGGCCGCCGGCTGGGTGATGCTGCCCATTCTCGCCACGGAGGCCCTCTACTGGCACAAGCCGCACGTCACAGGCACGTTGCAGGCAGCCGTGCAGGTGGCCGGCGTCATCGCGGACGGCGTCACGGGCGGTATCGACGCGTTCGATCGCTCGGTCGGCACGCTCGACGCGGAGATGAAGAACGGGACCTACGGCGCCGTGATCAAAGGCGCCAACTATTTCGGCCAGGCGTTGAGCGACAAGGGTGTCGGGCACATGGTCGATGACGCTGTCGCCTACTGGTCAAAGGTTTCGCCTTCGCAGACCTGGCGTGACACGAAGGACATTTGGACCTGGCTGAGCGAATAGTGGCACGGGGCGCGCTATGCCCCTAAGCTAGCCTCATGTTCACCCTGGAGCTACCTGCGCTAGCGGGGCTCGTCGCCCGGAGCCAGCTGGCCCTCGGACCCTACTCCCGACTGAGCTGGTTCGCCGAGCAAGCGGTCACCGATGACGCCGTGGCCGATGCGCTGGCGCGCCTGCATGCGCGTGGCTACGCGGATGATAATGGCAATCTCATCCCCGGTCTCGCCGCGAGCCTCGAGATCCTCGCCGACCCGGTGCTGCGCGTGCAGGTGACACGTGCCGCTGTAGGCGGGCCCGCGCGCACGGTGGGCTTCGACAGCGACGGCGTCGTCGCCGTCACCGCCATCACCGACGGACGCGAGCTCGTCGTCAGCCCCACCCTCACCTTCGACGAGGTGGCGAGCGGCATCGTCGACCTGTTGTATGACGACGCGTCGCGCCGCGACGGCGCCAAGATCGATCTCGTCGGCCTCGAGGCGGGCTTTCTCGCGCTCATCGCACCGGTGGTGCTCGGCGGCGGGACGACAGGCAAGGAGCTACACGCCGCGCTCGTGGCGCTCGGCGCCACGTTGAACGAGCAACAGGTTAGTGAGGCCCTGGAGGCGCTGTGCACGCGCGGCTGGCTCGCGCGCACCGGCGACAGCTATGGGGTCGACGCAGCGGCGCAACCTCGCTGGGCGCCGCTTGTCCCCGAGGTCGTCATCGACATCGTCACGACGCATTTTGGGATCGAGCGCGAGATGGCCCACACGGACCGCTTTCATCGGCGCGACACGCACGTCTGGCGCATCGAGCCGTTCGTCGCCGGCCACGACACGATGCCCGCCGCTCACGCGAGCGAGGATGTCGCGATCAATACGTTTTTCGGACTGAGCTACGTACCCCAGAGTCGGGAGATGGTGGGCCACTACGTGGCAGATCGATTGGGCGTCGCCAAGCCGCGCGCGACCCAACCAACCGGCGGCGCTGTCAGACGACGGCGCTAGGCGCAATGCCATTCGGTTAGGCCCTCTTCTTCGCGTAGTTGCTCATCTTGATCTTCACCGCGCGCGGATAGGAGCGCTCGCGCCGACGCTCCGGCAAGATGAGTCGACGCATGTCTGCTCGTAAGCGCTTGAGCTGCCGCGGGATCTGTCCTGGCGTTCTTGTCCCGGCGAGCCACATCCACTCGTCGCAAATCAGGTTCAGCGCCGTAGCGAAGCTGATGCGCGTCGGCTTCACCTTCGCCTCGTCAGCCATCCGCTCCATCTCCAAGCGGATCAGGTTGTAGGCGAGCAGCACGCCCCATACTTCCTGGCGCACTCCCTCGGGGCGCTTGCTGCGCAGTGGAGCTCCTGCTCCGTTCAGCATGTCCGTCTTGATTTCCCCGTAGGCGAGCTCGATCTCCCAGCGCTCGTGATACAGCTCGATGACTTCCTGCTGCGGATACGCCTTTGCATCGAGCAGCGAGGTCAGAAGACGCTGCGGTCGAAAACCCTTGCGTTGGTAGTCGATGACGCGCACCACCCACGTCGTAGGCAACGAGGGGTTTTGCTTTCGCGCGTGTGACGAGACCTTCATCTCCATCAGCGCATCACCAGGGCCGAGTTGTTCGAGCGCTCGCCCGCGCGTGTTGCTCTTGGCGCGCGTCAGCCAGTGCCTGTTCTTACCCGACTTTTGCAGCGGGATGAGCACGGGCGCGGCAAGGAAGTTGCGGTCGACCACTGTGAGCGAGTCGTCGGGCAGCACCGACCACAACTCGGCGGCGTAGTAGAGCTCGCTCTTCTTGTACGGACCGAAGGCGGCGTTGACCAGCAAGTGCGAGCGCAGCGCCATCAAACCAGCGAGTCGGACGATGGGATAGGCGCTCCTGCCACGATGGCCGTTGCTTTTGCCGAAGTTCTCGACGTTTTGCTCACTATCGGGGGCGAGCAGCGTCGTGCCGTCGGCGCCGTAGAGCGCCAAGCCACGCCATCGGTCGTGGCTGGCACTGGTGTGACCCCAAGCGTGGGCCGTTCGCGCGAAGAGCCACATCAGGGGCTCCTCACCGAGTCGGGCTCGCGCCTCGGCGATGGAGCTTTGGGCCATCGGCGGTGCGTCGTCGCCGAGCGCCAGGTCGAGCTTGTCGACCACCTCGAAGATGGGGCGGTTGCGCATGAGCGCCATGCCGATGACGAGCCAGAGCACTTGCGGGGCGGGTAGTCGACGTCGTCGCACGGTAGCGGTACCCGTGGCCTGCAAAGCCTGTTCGATCCACAGCGGCTCGATGCTGTCGCGAAAGCGCGTGAGATCGTCTGCTTGAGACCATTCGGCCACACGCGTGAGACAGTCCCCGAGACGCATCATGACCTCCGAGGCGAGGAGATCGGCGCATCCTGATCGCACTCGGAGCAGAAGGGAAGCATGAGCGTGCGCACGGGTAGCAGCAACACGGCGAACGTAGCTCGCGCTCGAATCGTCCGGCCTGCTTGCGGTCCTCACCCCTGGGCCCACTCCCGCTTCGCGGGTCCCTCCCAGGGGTTGCGGTCCCGTCCGGCCGGACTCGTCCAAGTGGTCGCGCCCCGGAGCGCGCAGCGCCCGCAGGCCGGGGTGGCGCGCGGACCGTGGCGCGCCCCCTGAGAGGCACAGCAGAACGCCCGGTACTCAGGGCAGAACGTCAGTGATGTGGTGGGCGAAGCCCCCCAGTGGAGCGCGACAGCTCGGTCGAGGACGCGTCGCAGCGACGGGGGAGAGCGAGCCGCACAGCGCTAACCGATCGGCATTGGCGCTAGGCGGCCTGCGCTTCGAGTGCACGGAAGAAGCCCGGGCGTAGTAGCTCTTTGGCGCGCAGGCTCGCGTACGCATCGCTGAGCAAGGCCTCAAATGGGCGTGCGGCGGGACCTGCGCCGTCTTCGGCCACCGCGTTCTTGCTCGCCGCGAAACGTCGCTCTTCGTTCCACATCTGGCGGCGTCGATCGAGAAAGCGATACAGCTCACGCTGGGCCTTGGGCGACAGCGCGCGAAAGCTCATGCCGAGCGACACTTGGCCGCCGGCGGCCGGCTCCAGCGTCATCACCTGGGCGCCGACCTCGAGCATCTCCTCGCTGTCGGGCAGACGAAAGCGCAGATCGAGGTAAGTCCCGGGCCAGCGCGGCGTGTTGCTGCGGCACTGCATGCCGCCCATGGCGATGTCCCAGGCCCACATGGGCTCCTCTTCGCGGCCGGCATGAACCAGCACGAAGACGCGCGTGCGCGCCGAATCACGTCGATCGCGGGCACTGCGCATGTCGGTCGCTTCACTCACGGGTCACCTCCGCAGCTGGTTCGCTGCCAAAGTGACATCGCGTGATCGCCCCGTCAAAAAAGCGGCGCGTTAGCGCGAGTGCCGACGCGGGTAGCCGACGAGCAGCCAGTCCGCACCGACCGGCTCGACTGTCTGCCAGCGCAGGCGCATCGCCTGCCCGAGTGTGACTGCACCCTGCCCCGCCACCGCACTACGTGCCGCCTCACCGCCGATCACGAGCGGCGCCACAAAGGTAAAGAGCTTGTCGACGAGGCCACTATCGAAGAAGCCGCCGAGCAGCCGCGGTCCTCCCTCCAGCAGCATCGAGCGCAGACCCTCCTCGGCGATGCGCCTGAGCAGAGCCACGAGATCGACGTGCCCGCCGCTTGTCGGCAGCGGCCAGATCGTCGCACCGGCCCGTTCGAGAGCCCGCAGGCGGCGCACCGGTGCCGTCGCACTCACCGCGAGGTAGCTCGGCACCTGCGTGGCACGCGCGAGCGCCAATACGGTCGATTGGGTTGGCGTGCGCGCCTGCGTGTCAACGATGATGCGTACCGGGTCGCGGCCGCCGCGCAGACGACAGCTGAGCCTCGGATCGTCCGCGAGCACCGTGCCGACGCCCACACAGATGGCGTCGAGCTCGTTGCGCAGGCGGTGCCCATAACGGCGCGCCGCGGCACCAGTCACCCATTGGGAGTCGCCGGTGCTAGTCGCCACCTTGCCATCGAGGCTCATGGCCATCTTGGCGACAACGAAGGGTCGCCCGTGGCGTATCGAGTGCTCGTACGCTTCGTTGAGTGCGCGACAGGCATCCACCTCGATGCCACGATGCACTTCGATACCGGCGCGGCGCAGGCGGCGCACCCCGCGACCGCTGACGATGGGATTGGGATCGGATGCGCCCACAAAGACGCGCCGCACACCGGCCGCGATGATGGCGTGTGAGCACGGCCCGGTGCGCCCCTGGTGGTCACACGGCTCGAGGGTGACGTACAGGTCGGCGCCGCGGGCCCGCTCCCCTGCCCGCGTCAGTGCCGCCGCCTCGGCATGCGCGAGGCCCGCGCGCGCGTGGTATCCGACCGCGATGATTTCGTCGCCACGCGCGATGACGCACCCCACCGCCGGATTCGGATGTGTGCGACCCAAGCCGCGGCGCGCCTCGTCCAGCGCGCGCCGCATCATCGCTGCGTGTCTTTCCCCCACTCGCATCGTCTGCACGATATCGGCGCGAGCGCGGCCCATGTCAACGCCGCTTGGTGCCTTGCGCAGGGAGCGCTATCGTGCAGAGTGAGCGTACCTGACGATGACCCGTGCGCACTCACTCTTCCCCGACCCGCGCCTCGCGGACGACTACGGTCTCGTCGCCGAGACGGACGCCATGACACCCGAGCTGCTCGTCGATGCTTACAGCCACGGCATCTTCCCGTGGTCCGACGATCCGGTGCGCTGGTTCTCTCCCGATCCGCGCGCCATCTTTCTGCGCGAGCGCGTGCGCCTGCCACACAAGCTCGGCAAGATCATCCGCCGCCACGGTTTTCACGTCACGCTCGATCAAGCGTTCACCGACGTCGTCGTGGCCTGCGCCGAAACGCACCGTCACGAAGGCGAATGGATCTCGTCGGGCTTTGTGCGCGCCTACAGCGAGCTGCACGCGCACGGCCAAGCGCACAGCGTCGAGGTGTGGCAAGGCGATGCGCTCGTCGGCGGCCTCTACGGCGTGCAGCTACGGGGCCTGTTTGCCGGCGAGTCGATGTTCTACCGCGTCGCCAATGCATCGAAGGTAGCCTTCGCCGCCCTCCTCGCCCAGCTCGACGCGATGGGCACCCTGCTCATGGATGCCCAAGTCATCAACGAGCATACCGCCAGCCTCGGCGCCGTGCTCGTCACGCGCGACGACTACCTCTACTTGCTCGAGCACGCGATGCGCGCCGACGGAACGCACGACGGCAAGCCCTGGTCCGCCGAGCCACCGCCGTTTCTCCATCGCCGCGTCACGGAACCTGGATCTGAATCCGGATCTTGACGCCTCCCCCACTGCCGACGTAAAGATGCCCCCGCTTACGACGCTCCGTGCGTCGTACACCGACTGCTCCCGAGTAGCTCAGTCGGTAGAGCGGGTGGCTGTTAACCACTAGGTCGGGGGTTCGAGTCCCTCCTCGGGAGCCAAATTCAGTCCCGACGACTTGGTCGTCGGTTGTGCTTAACGAAGGCCCTGCCGATGACCTCGGTGGGGCCTTCGCGTATTTGCCCCAGATTTCGCGGGCACTTGCGCTTCTCGCCTCGCGTGCTGCTCGACCTCGACTGCCGATACTGAGATCCAGATGACGGCGAGGACACGGTCGCGGGGGCGACAAGAGCGCTCTCAGACCGCCCGAGAGCCGTCGCCGAGAGCCGTTTTCTGTTTTACTGCTTTTGGATCTCTGTTTAGCAGGAGGCACGGAGCGAGAGCATGAACGAGCCCATCCCATCCGAGTACCGCGGCTGGTGGCGGATCACCGAGACGTCGCAGTGGGTGAACGACAGCCTCGACATCATCGGGCCCGCCCTGCTCTCGTTGACCGGGCAAGGCGACCGCCTGCGGATGCACTGCCTGCTCGCCTACGTGAACTGCAAGCCCACCAAGACCGGCGTGTCGTTCACCTGGGAGGGCGCGTGGGAGTACGACCAGATGTCGGGCTCGGGCCGCGTCACGCTCGGCAAGGACGGCCGGCTCAAGGGCACCTTCCGGATCAAGGACGGCGACTCGAGCACCTTCATCGCCGTGCGCGCGGAGGAGCCGGACGAGGCGATCCCGCCGCCCCCGAGCTACCGCGACAAGTGGCGAAGGCGCTGGTGAGCCAATTCGGTCAGCGCTGCTGTCCGAATCGTCCGCTTTCGCGTCCTGCGTGAGGTGGAGGTCAGCGCCGCCAGGGCTGGAGCCGTGCCTGCTGCACGGCCGTCTGCTTCTCGTGGTCGAGGTCGCGGAGGAGGCGCTGGAGCTCGCGGAGGCTCTCGTCGTCCAGCGCCTCGAGCTTGATCGCGTAGCGGCGGCCGGTTGTTCTCGTGACCTCGGCGATCACGCACTCGACCAGCCGCCGCCTCTGGTAGTCGCGCTGGTCCATCAGGCTTCTGCGGTCGCGAGCATGGCGGCAACGTCGGCCTCGCCGGCGTTGGCGAGGAAGGCCTGGAGCGACTTGCGGAAGAGGTCCATGCGCGAGTGCAGGCCCTGGCGCTTCCACGCCTCGTCGAGCTTGTCGACCAGGTCCGACTCCATCCGCAGCGGCAGCACCTTGAAGGTGACGCCCTCGCGGTGCGCGCTCTTGCGCGGGCCGACCGGGATGCGGCCCTTCTGCGCCTCGCGGATCTTCCAGATGAGGTAGGCCTTGTTGTCCGAGCCCGTGGAGCGGCCGACCACCTCGAGGTAGCGGGCCTGCAGCTCGGGGACCTCGAGCTTGGTGAGCTTCTCGCCGGCGGCCGTGGGCTCGGTCTGCGCGGCGGTCTCGACCTCGACCGAGAGCGCGTCGGCCTCGGGCTTCTTCGCCTTGGCGGTCTTGGCGTTGCCGTCGGCCGCCTGGAGCGCCTCGGTGATCCGACGGATCAGGAACGTCTTGTTCGGGCTGCGGGTCGTCTCGCCCATTACCTCGGCGAACTTCGCCTGCAGCTCGTTGACCTTCATCTTGCCCAGCTTCGCGATCTCGTTCTTCGTCG
>CAYHNK010000057.1:0-19303 GCA_964357695.1 uncultured Bdellovibrionales bacterium
GTGACGGATGTGCTGACGTTGTTTGCGGATGAAGCCATCGGCGGCGCGGCACTGTTCGCACTCGTCGTAGCGCCGACGCTAGCTCAAAATACCTGCACCGGCGCGTCCTTCCACGCCGTACCATCGCCGAGCTGGCCGTCGTCGTTCACACCCCAACACCACAGCTCGCCAATACCCTTGAGACCGCAGGTGTGGGAGTAGCCCGCTGTAGCGACGCTCCAATCGCCGGCGCTGCCGATCCGCACCGGTGCGGTCTTGCCCACGGTCGTCCCATCGCCGAGATAGCCCCAGCCCCAACACCACAGCTCGCCGGTGCCTTTGACGCCGCACGTGTGGGAGCTGCCTGCCCCGACGGTGCCCCAGTCGCTGGCGCTGCCAATCCACACCGGCGCCGTCTTGCTCACAGTCGTGCCGTCGCCGAGCTGACCGCTGAGGTTCCGCCCCCAGCACCACAGCTCGCCACCGCCTTTAAGTCCGCAGGTGTGGGAGTAGCCCGCTGTCGCGACGCTCCAATCGCTGGCGCTGCCAATTTGCACCGGTGCGGTCTTGTCCACCGTGGTACCATCGCCGAGCTGACTGTAGTAGTTCCAACCCCAACACCACAGCTCGCCGGTGCCTTTGACGCCGCACGTGTAGTTGGCGCCTGCCGTGACATAGCTCCAGTCGCCATCGCCACCAATCCGCACTGGCGAGGTCTTGTCCAATGTGGTGCCATCACCGAGCTGACCGGTGGCGTTCAAGCCCCAACACCACAGCTCGCCGGTGCCCTTGAGGCCACAGGTGTGGTGCCCGCCTGTCGTGACGTTGCTCCAGTCGCTGTCGCTGCCAATCTGCACCGGCGCCCGCTTGCCAGCCGTGGTGCCATCACCGAGCTGCCCATTGTCGTTGCCGCCCCAGCACCACAGCTCGCCAGCACCCTTGAGGCCGCACGTGTGCTCCCGCCCAGTCGCAACAAACGTCCAATCGCTGTCGCTGCCAACGCGCGTCGGCGCGGCCTTGCCCGCAAGAGTATCATCGCCGAGCTGGCCGAGCTGATTGCCACCCCAACACCACAGCTCGCCTGTGCCTTTGAGACCACAGGTGTGGGAGAAGCCTGCCGCAATCGTGCCCCAGTTGCTGGCGCTATCAATCCGCGTGGGCGTCGCCTTGGCCGCAAAAACACCCTGACCGAGTTGGCCGTGCTGATTGTCACCCCAACACCACAGCTCACCCGAACCCTTGAGGGCGCAGGTGTGCGAGGTACCTGCCGTGATAGCGCTCCAGTCGCTCGTGCTGCCAACGCGCGCGGGAGCGAGCGCGATCGGGTCGACAAGCGTACCCTCGCCGAGCTGACCGACCATGTTTGAGCCCCAACACCACAGCTCGCCAGTGGCCTTGAGGCCGCACGTGTGGGAGTCACCTGCTGCAATCGCGCCCCAATCGCCAGCGCTGCCAATTTGCACCGGCGCGGTCTTGTCCACGCTGGTGCCATCGCCGAGCTGACCGACCATGTTTGAGCCCCAACACCACAGCTCGCCGCCGCCTTTGAGTCCGCAGGTGTGAGACAGGCTGGCCCCAAGGGCGCTCCAGTCGCTGTCGCTGCCCACGCGCACCGGGGCGGTCTTGGTTGCGGTGGTGCCATCGCCGAGTTGGCCTTCGTCATTGCGGCCCCAACACCAAAGGTCTCCGGTGCCCTGGATGCCGCAGGTGTGAAAGTCACCCGTCGCAAGGGTGCGCCAATCGCCGGCACTGCCCACGCGCACCGGGGCGGTCTTGCTTGCGGTGGTGCTATCGCCGAGCTGGCCCTCGTCGTTCCGGCCCCAACACCACACCTCTCCAGTGCCTTTGAGGCCACAGGCGTGGTATTTACCAGCCGCTATGGCGGTCCAGTCGCTGTCGGTGCCAATTCTCACCGGCGCGGTTTCGTCCGCAGTGGTGCCGTTGCCGAGCTGGCCGTCGAAGTTTGCACCCCAGCACCATAGCTCGCCTGCCCCAGTGAGGCCGCAGGTGTGCGATTCGCCCGCCGCAAGGGTGCTCCATTCGCTGTCGCTGCCGACCCTCACCGGCGCGGCTTCGTCCACGGTGGCGCCATCGCCGAGCTGACCGTACTGGTTCCCGCCCCAACACCAGAGTTCACCTGCACCTTGGAGGCCGCAGCCATGGGACCCTCCTGCCGCAACGGTGATCCAGTCGCTAGCGCTAGCACGCGGCGCGCAGGTCGGCACGGCGTCGGTGTTGTTCGTACAGATCCAAAGCGCTGCGTCCCCGCACCCCCCGTTGTTCGTCGCGCATTCATTGATGTCAGTGCACGTGGGCGTCGCGCCGACGTTGTTCGCACAGGCCCAGAAAGTCGTATCGCCGCACCCACCATTACTCGTCGCACACTCGTCGATGTCCGTGCAGACGGCCCCGTTGCCCTGGTAGCCGGAGTTGCACTGGCACAGCATGTTCCCCGCGATGTCAGTGCAGGCACCGAACACATCGCACAAGCTCGCGTCGACCGAGCAGTCGACCAGCGCCTCGCACGTCGTGCCGTCCCCGTCAAAACCAAGATTGCAGGCGCACGCAAAGCTGCCGGCGATGTTCGTGCACGTCGCGTTGACGTCGCAGTCGTCCGTGCCGCGCGCGCATTCATCGAGATCGAGGCAGGCATTACCATTTCGGACGTAGCCCACGTCACAGCTCCGGGGACCACCCGTAACCTTCGCTGAACCGCAGCCGGCAAGCCCCGCCATGAGCGCCAACGTCACCAGCGAACGCACGCACCACGTCCCGACGACGAATTCGGCATAGCGGCGATCACACCCCTGTAACATTTGGATTTCCTCCGGATTTTCGGTCGTTTGCCGCCCTGGCCGCACAGTGTGGCATGTCTCAGCACCACAGCACATCGCGGCAAGGCGCCGCGCCATCGGACCTCAGACGCACGCCTGGCCCAGTCAATTCACCGCTTGACGATCACGTCACGGTGCGTGCGCGAATTCGATCGACTCGCTGTGGGGATCTGGACCAAGGCCTCTGGTGAGCTCGGCTACAAGCGGCACATCGCGACCGTCCCTGCGCCGACGCTAGCAGGCAATCTCGGCGTTGCGCCGCGCGTAGAACCACCAGTTACAGACGAGACACGTCACGTAGTAGAGCGCCAACCCATAGAGCGCGTTCTCGGGCGTGTGTGCGCCAATCTGCGCACCGAACACCTTGGGCACGATGAAGGCGCCGTAGGCGGCCACCGCGGAGGTCCAGCCGAGCACGGGGCCTGCGAGCTCCTTGCGAAAGATGATGGGGATCATGCGGAAGGTCGAGCCGTTGCCCACGCCGGAGGCGACAAAGAGAACCAGGAACAGCAGTAAGAACGGCAAGAAGTACTCGTGCGGGGTCGCCGACGCGCCAGCGGCTTTGACAAAGTAGGCGACGCCGAGCGCGCCGCCGATCATCGCCAGCGTCACCCCTTGCGTCACGCGCGCGCCGCCCCACTTGTCGGAGATCCAGCCACCCACGGGCCGCGCCAGCGAGCCGACGAGCGGCCCCAGCCACGCGTAGTGAAACGGGTTGGGGGCGGCAAGATTCACCGTGCCGTCAGGCAAGTAGCCGAAGACATCTTGGATGAGCTTGGGAAAAGCGGCCGAGTAGCCGATGAAGCTGCCGAAGGTCATGGTGTACAGCCATGTCATGACCCAGTTGTGCTTCTCACGAAAGATGGCGAACTGGCCGGCAAGATTGCGCCGCACGGCCCCCGGCGTGAGATAGCGCATGAGCACGAGCGTCAACACGACGGTGAGCGGCAAGACGAGCCACATGTTGAGCTCGAGCCGCAGCAGCAAGAGCAGCCCTACGCCGCTCGCCACGAGCCCGAGAACGAGCAGCCACAGCATCTTCGCAATGGCCATCGGCGCTGCACCCACCGCGTGCTGCGGCAGGTTGTTCATCCCTAACCAGGCGACGAGCACGAGCACCGCCAGCACCGGGACCCACACGAGGCCGCTATTCTGAATATAACTGACCCCGCCGGTGACTATCGGGTGACCGGCGCCCCCCAAGGCGCCAAACAGGCCGAACGTCATGACGAAGGGCAAGAGCACCTGCATGACGCTGACGCCGAGGTTGCCGACGCCAGCGTTGAGCCCCAGCGCGAGCCCCTGCATGCGCTTCGGGAAGAACGCCGTAATGTTCGACATGGACGAGGCGAACGCGCCGCCACCAAAGCCCGATAGCGCCGCCAAGATGGCAAAGGTGCCATAGGGAGTCGACGGATCTTGCAGCGCGATGCCGACGCCGATGGCCGGCACGAGAAGCAGGGCTGTCGTCACGGCGATGACGTTGCGGCCGCCCGAGAGCGCCACGAAGAACGAGTTGGGGATGCGCAAGGTGGCGCCGACGAGCCCGGCGATGGCGGACAAGGTGTAAAAGAGCGCCTTGTTCTTCGCCGGATCCGGGTCGAACCGAAATCCGAGCGTCTGCATCTGCACGGTGATGATCGACCAGTACTGCCAGACGGCAAAGGCGCACAGCAGCGCCGGCACGGAGATCGCGAGATTGCGCCAGCCGACGCGTTGGCCCCCGGCCTGCCACTCGGCGACATTTTCGGGATCCCACGTGGTGAGTACGCTCATGACACGACCTCCCCTGCTGGCACGGTGATAAATTCGTGATCGATGTGGTAGGCGATCTGCGGCGCGCGCTCGATCGTCAACCGGCGCACGGTGCGGTGCAGCCACACGAGGCAGCCCACCGACAAGAGCGCGAGGAACATCCAGCACGAGGTCCACAGACCGGTGCCGCGCAGCATGTAGCCAAAGAGAATGGGTGCGACGAAGCCGCCGAGGCCTCCGAGCACGCCGACGATGCCACCGACGACCCCCACCTGCTGCGGAAAGTAGTCGGGGATGTACTTGTAGACGGCCGCCTTGCCGATGCCCATGAGGATGCCCATGACGAACACCAGGAAGGTGAAGACCCACATGTTCGCCTGGAAGTAGATGTGCGTGCGACCGCGCGCGAGCAGCTGCTTTTTCTGCACCGCGTCACCCGGCTTGACGATGGGCTCCTGCCACGACGCGGTCGTGGGCCACACGAGCGGCTCGGCATCGAAGTCGACCGTTCCAGGCTGCGGCGCGAGCGCATAGGCTCGCTCGCCGACGACGATTTCATCACCCGTCACGCGGCTGACGACGCCACCGGCCGCGGCCATCACGCCCTCGCCCGCCGCGTAGATCTCCATGCGCGGCACGATGAGTAGCGCCGCGGTGGCAATGCAGCCGCCGAGCACCCAGTACATGACGCGACGCGCGCCAAGCTTGTCCGACAGCACGCCTCCGAGCGCGCGAATGACCCCGGAGGGCAAGGAGAAGATCGACGCCAACAGGCCGGCGGTGGCGACGCTCGTCGCGTAGACGTTGACGTAGTACGGGATGAGCCACTGCGCGAGCGCCACGAAGGCACCGAAGACGAGAAAGTAATACAGACCAAAGCGCCAGACGCGCGCATGGCGCAACGGCTCGAGTCGCTGGCCCAGCGAGTGACCCGCGGCGTGGTCGACCCGGCGATTGGTGGTGAGCAGCCAGAAGGCGATCGTCATGACGACGAGCGCGAGTCCGTAGAGGCGTGGCAAGTAGCGCCAGCCGTCGAGAAAGGTGCCGCCCTGCGTCAGGTAGCGCAACAGATGGGGCGCCGCGAGGCTCGTAACCGCGGCCCCGGCGTTGCCCACGCCGAAGATGCCGAGCGCCGTCCCCTGCAAGCGAGAAGGGAACCACACCGACGTGTAAGCAATGCCCACGGCGAACGTGGCGCCGCAGACGCCAAAGCCAAGGCTACCGAGCGCAAACTCGGCGAAGGTGTCCGCGTAGCTCACAAGCCAGCACGACGCCGCAGAGATGAGCATCAGGGCGGCAAAAACCGGTCGGCCGCCATAGCGGTCGGTGAGCACGCCAGCGGGCAGACGCAAGATGGAGCCGGTGAGCACCGGCAGACCCATGAGCCAGCCCATCTGCGCCTTGTCAAAGACGTAGACGCGGTTGTCGACGAGGTAGGTCACGAGCACGCCGTTCATCATCCACACGGCGAAGCTGACGGTGAACGCCAGCGTGTTCATCGTCAGCACACGGACCGCGCCGCGCACTTCACGCATGGGGACCTCCATGGGGTCCCGGGAAGCGGTGGCCGTCGCCCCACACCGCGCGCTGCGGTCGCCGCACGAGAATGCCCACCGGCACGACGAAGGCGTGCACGAGGCGAGAGTACGGCGCGAGCGCCACGAGCAGCCACGCGCTGGCGACGTGTAAGTCGAACACCCAGGGCAAGTCGCGCACGAGCTCGAGGCGCGGCTGCAGCGTCACGAGGCTCCAGAGATAGGGCGCCGCGGTCCCGGTCGCCCAGACGCTGCCCCAGCGCGAGCTCCACGCGACACTGACGCCGAGCACGCATTGCGAGGCGAGTAGCGCGAGCACCACGTAGTCGGCGGGCGTCGTGACGCGACGTAGTCTGGCGAATACCAAGCGCCGCGCGATCAGCACAGCGAGCCCCACCAGCGTCAAGAGCCCGGCGCCAAGCCCGATGCCCTCGACCGCAATGAGCATCGTCGGCAGCGCGACGAGCCGCTGCCAAATGTGCGGGAACGCGAGGGCGAGCGCGTGCCCGAGTAAGACGACGATGATGCCAAAGTGCCAGGGCAAAGTGCCGTAAGCGAGCATGCGATCCTCGAGCACTTGCGACGACAGGCTCGAGACCGTGAAGGCGCGGTCGCGAAAACGGCTAACGAGGCCGATGACGAAGGTGACGAGCGCGACGTAAGGAAGCGCGACGTAGACGACGGCATCATGCATTGGTTTCCCCTCCACCACCGGGCGCTTGCAGCAGCGCCAGCACGGCGCCGAGCACGTGTGCGTAGGGACTCTCGGCCCTGGTTAGCGCCGCACACATCTTGCCGAGCGGCTCACGCAGGCAGTACTGCACGAGCTCCTGCCACTCCTCGGGAGTAAAGGCGCCCGCGCGCCGCAAGACGACGCTGAGATGATCGGGCAGCTCCTCGATGCTCGGCAGACTCGCGCGGGTGTAGGCGTCCGCAAGCCCGGTCATCAGCTGCGCCCGTTTGAAGCTCTCTTCGCCAAAAACATGCACGCTCAGATACGGCACGCACACCGGCGACAAGTCGAAGGTCCGCGCGTACGTCTCTTCGAGCTCGGCCGCCGACGTCGCCCGCACGTAGGCGCGAAAGTGCTCGAGATGCTCGCGGCAAGCCGCCGCTGTCGCTGGCGCGTACGCCAACGCCGCGTCCGCCCGTGCTGCATAGTCGGCGCGCGGATACGAGAGCAATTGTCCAAGCGTCTCCAGTAGCTCTTGTGAAGCCTGCTGCATCACGTCCCTCGCTCTGGCGACACCGAGGGTCCAAAGCCGCATGAGCCTTTGGCCTGCTCAGTGCCATCCCCACTGCCCGTGGGGTCAAAGGGGAGCTCGCGGTGTCCCGGCGGCAGAACGAACCGGTCGTGTGGATCACACAGCGAGGTGAGGCGATAGATCTCGTCCGCCTGCTGCGCGGTGAGGCCCACGTCCGCGAGCAGGGTCGCAGTCGCGCCAAGGCCCCCATCCCCGAGGACCTTGGCGCGCTGCACCGATCGCAACACCGCGAGCTTTTCGAGGACCGCCTCGACCTCGGCGGCGTTGCCAGCGGTAAACAGTGAGGCGAGGTAGCGCACCGGCAGTCGTGCTTTACGCACCGCCTCGCGAAAGTCCGCCACGTCGAGGCGGCCGTAGCGCCCTTCTTGTGAGCGGCCCATGACAGGTAGCAGCGGCGGCACGTAGAAGAGCATCGGCAGAGTGCGGAACTCCGGATGCAGCGGCAGGGCGAGCTGCCACTCTACCACCCACCGCCAAATGGGTGAGCGCTTGGCTGCTTCGAGCGTGGCGTAGGGGATACCGGCCTCGATGGCGGCCCGCGCCACCTCCGGATCGTTGGCGTCGAGAATGAGTGAGCGCTGCGCCTGCACGAGCTCGTCCACCGGTCGTGCCATCGCCTCGGCCACGCGGTCGGCGTCGTAGAGCAGCACACCGGCGTAGCGAATGCGACCGACGCAGGAGTGAAAGCACGCTGGCGCCTCCCCCGCCTCGATGCGCGGATAGCAGAGAATGCACTTCTCCGACTTGCCGGTGCTCCAGTTGAAGTAGGTCTTCTTGTACGGGCAGGCGGCGACGCAGGCGCGCCAGCCGCGACAGGCGTCCTGATTAATGAGCACGATGCCGTCTTCGCCCCGCTTGTACATAGCACCCGAGGGGCAGGCGGCGACGCACGACGGATTCGCGCAGTGATTGCAGATGCGCGGCAGGTACATCATGGCGATGCGCTCGACGCTGAGCAGCATCTCCCGTTCGTCGTCCGTCAGCGCCGCCAGGTTGACGTCGTTCTGCGCGTACACCGGCGAGCCCGACAGATCGTCGTCCCAGTTGGGTCCGGCCTCGATGTCGATGGGCTTCCCCGTGATGAGCGAGACGGGCACCGCCGTCGGTTGGTCATCGCCCGCCGGGGCGTCAAAAAGGTCGCGGTAACGGTACGTCCAGGGCTCGTAGTAGTTGTCGAGGCCCGGCTGGTTGGGATTGTAGAACAGCTTGAGCAAGGAGCTCGCGGGGGTCTGGCTGCGCAGGCCCACACGGCCGTCGGCGCGCTTTTCCCAGCCACCCTTGTAGGCGTCCTGGTCTTCCCAGCGGGTTGGGTAGCCCGTGCCGGGCTTGGTCTCGACGTTGTTCCACCACATGTACTCGGCGCCGGGACGGTCGGTCCACACGTTCTTGCAGGCGACGCTACAAGTGTGACAGCCGATGCACTTGTCGAGATGAAAGACGGTCGAGATCTGCGCGCGTACTTTCATGCGTGACTCCCCCTCGTCTCACCACTGTGGGCGGTCGAGCTTCTCGATGACGACAAACGTTTCGCGGTTGATGCCCTGCGGCCCCCAGTAGTTGAAGGCGTACGTGAACTGCGCGTAGCCACCGATCATGAACAGGGGCTTCAGGCGCGTACGCGTGAGGCTGTTGTGGGCGCCAGCCCGCTTGCCGTTGCGCGACGGCGAGCGCGGCACACCAATGGTGCGCTCGGTGGCGTGGTAGATAAAGCAGATGCCCTTCGGGATGCGGGCGCTGACGCAGGCGCGGGTGACCACCGTGCCATGATCGTTGTGCACCTCGACCCAGTCGTTGTCCTTGATACCCGCCGCCGCCGCGTCGCGCTCGCTCAGCCAGATGGGCTCGATGCCGCGCGACAGCGTCTCCATACGCAGGGTGTCGCCGTAGGTCGAGTGAATGTGCCACTTGCCGTGCGGCGTCAGGTAGTTGAGCACAAGCGCGGCCTTGCCCTGGCGCGTGTGCACCAGATCCCGCGTCACGTCGCTGCCCGCCCGGGGCTTGTACACCGGTAGGCTCTCGCCAAAGGCGCGATAGGCCTCGTGGTCGAGATAGAGATGCTGCCGTCCCGTCTGCGTGCGCCACGGCGTCAGCTCTTCGACGTTCTGGCAGAAGGCCGTGTAGGTGCGCTCGCCGCGCACGTCGCCGCTCCAGAAGGGAGAATTGAGCACACGCCTCGGCGCGCTGCATAAATCGTCGAACGAGTAGCGCACGCCGCGCGTAGCCGCAGCCAGGTGCGACAGATCCATGCCAGTTTTCGCGCCTTCGGCCGCAAATGCCCGGTGTCCGAGCTCACCATGGGTCTCGGCAGCAAACGCCAGAATCGCCTCGCACACGGAGCGATCCTCGTAGAGAGAGGGAAGCTTGCGGCCGTCCACCTCGTTCGTCGGGTGCTTGGCGACAAAATCGTCGAACACGTCCGAGACGTCGTAACGAATGCCGTGGGCGCCAAGGCCCCCCTCGCGCACCTTGGGCCCCAGCGTCACGAACTTCTCATAGACGCGCGGATAGTCGCGCGTCACGAGGGCCATGCTCGGCATCGTCTTGCCCGGCAGCGCCTCACACTCGCCTTTCGCCCAGTCACGCACCGTGAGCTGCGCAATTTCGGCGGGCGTGTCGTGCAACAGCGGCGAGGTCACCAAGTCGGTCTGCGGCTCGGGCAGATGACGCGCCGCGAGCTCGGACGTGGCCCGCGCGACGTCGCGAAAGATCGCCCAGTCGCTTTTCGCCTCCCAACACGGTGGGATGGCGGCCTGCAGCGGGTGGATGAACGTGTGCATGTCGGTCGTGTTAAGGTCGTCCTTCTCGTAGTAGGTCGCCGTCGGCAGGACGATGTCGGAGTAGAGCGCCGAGGTGTCCATGCGGAAATTGAGATCGACGATGAGGTCCATCTTGCCGAGCTCGACCTGGTCGTGCCAGACGACGTCGCGCACGTGGCCCTTGGCTTCTTCGTCGGCGATGCTGTTGTGGTGCGTGCCGAGATAGTGCTTGAGAAAGTACTCGTGCCCCTTGGCCGACGACGCGATGGCGTTGCCCCGCCAGATGTACCAGACGCGCGGGTAGCTCTGCGGATTGTTCGGGTCCTCCATGGAGAGCTTGAGGTCGCGCGCCTTCATGCGTCCGACCACGTGCTCGACGATGGCTTCCGGTGAGCTCGCGCCCGCCTGCTTGGCCTTCGCGACCACGTCGAAGTTGCTCTCGTTGAACTGCGGATAACAAGGGAGCCAGCCCGAGCGCACCGCCAGCGCCTGCTTGTCCGCGGTGTGGCCCGTGGCCATCGGGTGATCGGTGTCCGGCGTCGGACACATCTCGGTGAAGGGCCGATCGTAGCGCCACTGATCGGAGTGCATGTAGTGGAACGACGGCGTGTTCTGTAGTCGCGGCGGCCCGCCCCAGTCGTTACCGAAGGCAATCGCTGCCCATGAGGCCACCGGCACGAGCTTCTCTTGGCCGACGTAGTGGTTCCAACCGCCGCCATTCTTGCCGACACAGCCGCACAAGACGAGCGGCACGATGCACGAGCGATAGATGAGGTTGTTGTGGTACCAGTGGTTGGCGCCCGCGCCCATGATGATCGAGCAACGGCCTTCAGTCTTCTCGGCGGTCGCTGCCCACTCGCGCGCAAAGCGAATGACGTCGGCTGCTGCAACACCGGTGAGCTTCTCTTGCCACGCCGGAGTGTAGATGCCCTCGGCGTCGTCGTAGGAGCTCGGCCAGGCGAGCGCGTTCCGCCCGGGGACGCGATGACCTTGGTCCACGCCGTAGGTGGCCAGGAGCAGCTCGAGACCGGTCGTGACCAAGCACTCACCTTCGAGCGTGCGGATACGTTTGACCGGCACGCTGCGCACGGCGGTCTGCGGCGAGCTCCCGTCGGTGAAGTCCGGCACGTTGAGCGCCACGACGTCGTCGTGCGCGCCGAGCCACAGCGTCGGCACGATGGGCTCACCGGTGATACTGTCCTCGAGCTTGAGGTTCCACTCGCCCTTTTTCGCCTGCCAGCGATGACCCACGGCGCCCTTCGGCATGCGGGGCTCGCCGGTCGTCTCATCGAGAACGAAGTACTTCCAATCGGCGTTCTCGACCGCGCGTGTGCGCTCGAGCTGCGAGGCACGCAAGAGAGCCCCGGCGTCGTAGGTGCCGTCCGCTCTCTTGTTGAGCGTCACGAGAAACGGCGCGTCGCTATACTTGCGCAGGTAGTCGACAAAATACGGCACCTGCCGATCCACGAAGAGCTCTTTGAGGATGACGTGCGTCGTCGCCAGCCAGAAGGCCGCATCCTGCCCTTCGTGCAAGGGCACCCACTCGTCGGCGATCTTGGCCGTTTGATTGAAATCCGGAGCAAAGACCACCACGCGCGTACCGCGATGGCGCACCTCGACGAGAAAGTGTGCATCGGGCGTGCGGGTCATGAGCACGTTCGAGCCGACGATGGCGACAAACGCCGAGCGATACCAATCGGCGCTCTCAGCGACATCGGTCTGCTCGCCCCAGATCTCGGGCGACGCTGGCGGTAAGTCGCAGTACCAGTCGTAGAAGGACAGCGACACGCCGCCCATGAGCTGCATAAAGCGCGCCCCAGCGGCGTAGCTCACCATGGACATCGCCGGAATGGGCGAGAAGCCCACCAGCCGATCGGGCCCATATTTCTTCACCGTGTGGATGTTGGCCGCGGCGATGATCTCCAGCGCCTCGTCCCAACTGGCCCGACGAAAGCCACCTTTGCCGCGAGCCTGTTGCAGCTGCTTGCGCCGCGAAGGGTCCGTCATGATGGAGTCCCAGGCCGCTACGAGATCGCCCGCATGCTCCGCTTTGGCGGCTCGCCAGAGGTCAAGCAGCACCCCCCGAATCGTCGGGTATTTGATGCGCAGCGGGCTGTAGACGTACCACGAGTAGGAGATGCCGCGCTGGCAGCCACGAGGCTCGTACGGTGGCAGGTCGCGCGAGATGCGCGGATAGTCGAGCGCCTGCATCTCCCAGGTGACGATCCCCTGCTTGACGTGCACGTTCCAGCTACAGCTACCGGTGCAGTTGACGCCGTGGGTGCTGCGCACGACTTTGTCGCTCGCCCAGCGGTTGCGATAGAAGCTCTCCCAGGAGCGCTCTTGCGGCGCGAATAGCTCGGCAATCCACGTCATGCTGTTACCCCTTGGTGTCCTTGCGCCGCAGTAGCGCCGCACGGGTGAGACGACCGCGACGAGTGGCAACCAGCGCCGTCGCGAGCATGAAGAGCCCGACCACGACCGCGGCGACCCACCGAGGGTCGAGCACCAGCGCGTGTGACGTGCGCTTAGAAGACGCGAGGTAGGCGGCAAGATCGGCCGCTTCGGCGCTGGAAACGGGATGCTCGGCGTAGGGCGCCCGCATGACCTTGTAGCGAGCATTGCTGATCGCGGCGATGAGCGCGGTGTTGCCAAGCTTCGTCCCAACGTCGCTGAGATCTGGGCCGAGCGTGCCGCCGGCACCGTCGAGAGCGTGGCAGGCAAAGCAGGCCATCCCTTCGCGCGTCAGCCTCGCCTGTCCCCAGTAGAGCAGCTCGCCACGCGGCGACGAAGCGGGCTCGCCGACTTCCGGAGTGACCGCCGCAGCGGCAGCACGATGGGCATTGAGTCGAGCGCCGCCCTGCCCACTCTGCAGAAACGCGGTGAGCGCGGAAACTTCCGCCGCAGATAGCTCACCCACGTTGTCGCTCATTCTTTGGATGGCCGCCTGCAGGTCGCCGGGCGACCACTTCACCACCGGCGCCAGGTCCGGTCCATCGAGCTCGGCGTTGGTGCCCACCGAGTGGCACGTGGCACACTTGTCGACAAACAGCGCGGCGGCGGCATCCTCTTCGGCTGCGGGTGCTGGTGCTGGCCAAAGCAGCAACCCCAGCAGGGCGAGTCGTGCCACGGGTCGGATGACGCGCCCCCGCGCGAGACGACGATGACATGGATCGCGCTTCATGGTCACCTCCCCCTCCTCGGGCGGCCATTTGCCGCCGGATTGCTGCGCAAAATCTCCCGTGGACAGGTCAGGACGCAGTCCGGCTGCTGCTTGCCGCGGGCCGGCGGCCTCGGCTTGGCCGCTAGATCCGCGAGGGTCCAGCGCGACAAGGCGGCCACCGTCTGGGCGAACACGTCACGCATCGCCTCGTGATACGCGCACACCTCGAAGGGCTCGCCTGAACCGCCGCAGTGATCCTCGAAGAGCTGTCCCTGACACGCCTCGACGATGTCGCGCAGGCTGATTTGTGCCGGAGCACGGGCGAGCAGCACGCCGCCGCGCGCCCCCCGAACCGCATGCAGGATGCCCACGCGGACAAGCATGCGCAGGGTCTTACTTAGGTAAGTCGGCGAGGCACACAGCACCTCGGCCAGTCGCGCCGGCGAGACGGCCTCCGGCTCACCGCGCAGGGCCAGGTAGACAAGCGCCCGCGTGGCGAGGGTCGAGGTCTGATTGACTAACACAGATAACTGCTATCGCCCTTATCGTATTATTGCAATCGCAAAAATGGCCGTGACGATCGGGCAACGGGTCAGCGCGACCAAGGTGGGATAGACGGGTCGATGGCCGCGGCATCCTCCACGGTATCGGCATCTCGCCACTGCGACAGAATCTCGACGGGAAGGATGGGCGTCGCAACGCGCGGATCGTCCCCGAGGCGCCACAGGCCGAAACGTCCGCTGCGCGCCCGCTCTTCGATGACGTCCGTGAGGCGCGGGTCGTAGAGTGCGCCGAGAGGCTCGGGCGTCGCATCCGTGCTCCGTCGCGGCATCACCCCGCAAGCCTCGGGCGAGGCGTGCGCGAGCACGAAGCGCAGCCCTCGCTCATCGAGTGCAGGCAAATCACACGCCAACAGCAGCCACCTCGCATCGGGTGCCGAGCGCATCGCGGCGAGCAGTCCGGCCATCGGCCCGACCGCATCGGTAGCGTCCGCCAGACGAGGGACCGCGGCGAGCGCGCTTGGCAGCTCACCCGCACCGCAGATGACCACCCGCTCGGCGACGCGAGCAGCCACCGACACGAGTCGCTCCGCCCAAGAATTGCCCGGGGGTCCCAAGAGCTGCTTCGGCCGGCCCATGCGTCGACTGGCACCGCCCACGAGCAGCGCGGCATACAGCGGCCATTGACGTTCGCGAGCCATCGCCGCCCTCACGCGCCGAGCTTCTCTACCTCGATGCCCACCGTGCGCAACAGATCGACGGCGTCGCGCAGCCGATAGTCCTCGGCGTAGTAGACCTTCTTGACGTTGCCCAAGTTAATGAGTCGCTTGGCGCAGGCGACGCACGGCAGATGGGTCACAAAGACGAGCTTTTCCACCTGACGCGGCGAGTCGCAGTTGATGACTGCATTTTCTTCCGAATGCAGGCAACCACAATTGCCCGGCTCGGCGCGGTCGCATTGGTTGGGCAAGCCAGTGGCGTTACCGTTGTAGCCCACCGCTAGCACCTTGCGAAAATCGGTGCTCGTAATCACCGTGCCGACTTGCAGACGCACACACGTCGAGCGCTCGGCGAGGGTCTGCGCGAGACGCATGTAGATCGATTCGAAGCTCGGGCGTCGGCGCGGCGCTGTTCGATCGTCGGTCACCATGCGCCAACCGTAGGGACGATGCACGCCTCGGTCAAGCGCCGTCATCCAGCACTGGAGTTTGCCTACCAGCTAGCGCACGAGCAGGCTCGTCAAACGAGCCAACGCCGTCGGATGGGCGCGCACACGCAGCCGTCCGCCGTTCTCGTCGTACTCCTCGGACACCACGCGCGCCGCCTCGTGCACCTCGGCGAGCAGGTGTTGCTTGCCGTACGGGACCATGAGCTCGCCATCGATCATCGTGCTCTCGAAGTAGGCGAGGATGGTGTGGCGCAGCGCCGTAACGTCCTCGGCCGACTTCGCCGATAGCACGACCGCGTCGGGAAACTCCTGTGCGAGCGCACGACGGGTCGTACCATCGAGGCGATCGGCCTTGTTCAACAGCAAGCGACTTGGCACATCGCTCGCGCCAATTTCGGCGAGCACCGTGCGGGTCACTTCCAACTGGCCGCGAAACGTCGGGTCGGAGGCGTCGGCAACGTAGAGTAGCAGCGACGCCTCACGCGCCTCATCGAGCGTCGAACGAAACGAAGCGACGAGATCGTGGGGCAGCTTCTTGATGAAACCGACGGTGTCGGACACGAGGACGCGCGGCGTTGTCGCTGGGTGCAGGGCGCGCACGGTCGTATCCAGCGTGGCAAAGAGCTTGTCGGCCACCAGCACCTCGCTGCCCGTCAGCGCGCGCATGAGCGACGACTTGCCAGCGTTGGTGTAGCCGACGAGGGCCACGCGGCGCTGATCTTGCCTCTGGGCACGACGCACTCCCGCGGTGCGATCGATGGCCGCGAGCTCGGTACGCAGCTCGGCGATGCGGTCCCTGATCTTGCGGCGATCGAGCTCACCGGCCGATTCGCCGGCGCCCTTGCCGCCGATGCCACCGCGTTGTCGGTCGGCGCCTCCACCCGTCTCGCGCAGGCGCGGCGCCACGTAGGACAGACGCGCAATCTCGACCTCGATCTTGGCCTCGCGGCTCTTCGCATGGCGATGGAAGATGTCGATGATGACGCCGGTGCGATCGAGCACCTGGGCGCCAGTGGCCCGCTCGAGGTTGCGCATCTGACTCGGAGATAGGTCGTGATCGACGACGACGATGCTCGGCCGTCGCGCGGCCGAAGCTTCCTCGGCGTCCTCGACCGCATCCTCCTCCACGGCCGCATCCCTCTCGTCGCCTGTCGCCTCGCGGCGCAGGCGCGCCTTGTCCTTTTTCTCGGGCGCCCCGGACGGCACGACGCCGGTGCCCCCCGTGTGTTTCGCCAGCTCGCGCAGCTTGCCCTCGCCAAGCACCGCGCCGCGCGACAACGCCGGACGCTTTTGCGATACCGTGGCGACGACGTCGTAGCCGAGCGTCGTCACGAGGCGCCGCAGCTCGGCGAGGTCGGCGGCGTGCGCGTCGTCCGAAACATCCGGCAGCTGCACGCCCACGAGCACGGCCGCGTCGATGGTTTGCGTGGGAGTCGACATGGATGCCCATGCCATAACCTGGACGTACGCGTATGCGCAAGAGCGCGCCGCGCCCCACGCACCGCCCTACACCGACGTACACACGCAGGATGACGGTACTTGTCGACATCGGACTTTAGTGATCTCATCTATTTACTTTTATTTGAGATTAGATTAGTTCTATTTTTGTCATCTTAATTATTAACCAGCACACAGAAGAAAGAGACCCATGGACTCGCGCCCCCTCACCGACTTTCTCGAAATCCCCTACGACCAGCTTGAAGAGCTCAATCTCAAGAACAAATACGACCGTCTGAACCGCGTGCCGGCGGATACCATCCGCGAGCACCACCAGCGCAACCTGCAGGAAGACAAGCGCATCAAGGCCGTGACCGTATGTTTTTCCGACCTCGAAGGTCGGTTGCACATGCTCGACTACGACAAGAAGTTCTTGCTCAGGAATGCTGACAACCTCACGTTTGACGGCTCGTCCATCCGCGGCTTCTCACAGCAGGCCGAGTCCGATTTGCGCCTGAGCATCGACTGGGGCTCGCTCTACTGGGTGCCAGCGGACATCTTTGGCCCCGGCAAGGTGCTCATCTTCGGCGACGTGCTCGAGCGCGACGGCACACCCTATCGCGCCGATATGCGCATGCGCCTGAAGGCCTTTGCTGCCGACCTCTATCGGCGCGATGGCACCGTGTGCAACGCCGCACCCGAAATCGAAGGCTTCTTGTTCAAGGGACGCGACGCCGAGCGCCGCTACCATGAGACGGGCAAGTTCGAGTTCATCTCCACCGGCGGTTACTACCACTCGCTCCCAGGCGACTCGCTGCGTCAATTCATTGACAAGGCGGCCGAGGTGCAACGCGCCATGGGATTTGAAAACGAGAAGGACCACCCCGAGGTGGCCCCCTCGCAGTTCGAGATGAACTTCTCGTACACCGAGGTGCTCGTCGCCGCCGACCAAGTGCAGCTCTACAAGCTCCTGTGCCGCCAGGTGGCCGCTCAGCTCGATCTGACCGCGAGCTTTCTGCCCAAGCCCGTCACCGGCATCAACGGCAGCGGCATGCACACCAACATGTCGCTCTCACGCGCCGGCAAGAATCTCTTTCATGACCCGAAGGGCGACGACGGCCTGTCGGCGCTCGGCTGGAGCTACATCGATCGGATCCTCCAGAGCGCCAACGACATTTGTCTCGTGCTCAACCCGAGCGTCAACGCCTATCGGCGGCTGGACCCGCATTTCGAGGCGCCCAATCAAATCAAGGCGAGCGGCATCAACCGCGGTGCCATGGTGCGCATCCCCCTCGGCAACGAGCGCTCGACGCGCGTGGAGGTGCGCTCGGTGGCTCCGGACACCAATCCCTACATGGCCTTCTACACGCTCTTGCGCACCGGTCTCGAGGGCCCCGAGTCCCAGGAGAGCGTCGAGCAGAAGCGCACCCGCACGCGTTTTCTGCCCGACAACATCTACGACGCCGTGCGCCAATTCAAGGCGAGCTCGCTCGTCGAGACGCTCTTGGGGGGTGAGGTGCAGTCGAAATTTGCCGAGCTCAAGCAAGCCTCGGCGGATCGCTGTCCCAAAGATCTGGGCTCCCTCATCAAGCGCGCCGAGGTGCAGTTCCATCACGAGGTGACGAATCAGTACCTGTGGGGGATCTTCTAGGCTTCGACAGGGCGCCTATTTTGCAGGCGTGGGGGTCTGAGCCTCAGAGCCAGCTGCGGCAGCGCTCGCCTGCGTGCGTCGCAAGGATTCCTGCGCCTGTTTCATCACCGCCTCAGCCGCAAGCATCGCTCGACGCGCATCCGCGTGCCCCTGCTCTGCCGCGGCCATTTGGCCGAGATACCCCGAGCGCTCCTCGGCCTTGACCGTGTCGGCGAGCTTTTGCGTCTCGGCCACCGCATCAAAGCGCGCGAGCTCGCGCTTGGCGACGATGACGTCGAGTACCGATTCAGCCTCATCGATCGCCGCCTCCGCGTAGCGCTCTGACTCGACACGCCACGAAAGCTCCCCCTGCGCCACGGCCAACGCATGCTCGGCATCGGCTAGCATTGCGCGGGCGGGCAGCATGGTATCGGCGTTCTTGGTCTCCATCGCGCCTTCGTAACGCAACTTAGCGATGGCCAGTTGTGCTTCGGCACACTTGAGCTCTTGGCGCGCGATGCTCACCTCACGCTCGGCCTGCTTCTCTTCGACTCGTCGCGCGTCGAGCGCCGCCACTTGCTTGGCGTGCTCGTCGTTGAGGGGACCGAGGCCAGTTCGTTGCTCCTCGGAGAGCGTCGCCAGCTGCTCAGCCGACACCTGTTTGAGCCCAACGGCGCAAGCCGTAGACCCCAGCGCACCCAGCGTCATCGACACGACGACGCGCAATAGTCTCATGTGGCGAGCGAGCGAGCTCATGATTTTCTTCCTTCCCACGGTGTGAGCACGAGATCGATGCGGCGATTGAGTTGACGACCGCGCGGCGTGTTGTTGCTCGCCGCCGGCCAGAATTTCGATTTTGCCACCGCCGCCATGTGCGCCGGATCGACGCCGCTGTCTTCGAGAAAGCGCACGACGTTGACCGAACGGGCCGACGACAGCTCCCAGTTCGTCGGAAACGTTGTCGCCAGCGCACCGCTGATCGGCACGTTGTCGGTGTGGCCCTCGACGTCGATGCGCCGGTCGCCGATCTTCCCGAGCACGTCGGCAATCTTCTTGAGTGCGCCCTTGCCCGAGTCGTTGAGCTCGGCCGACCCCGAGTCAAAGAGCACCCGATCGCTCATCGCGACCGTGATGCGCTGGCCACTGCGTTTGACCTCGATGAGCTTGTCCTTCATCTCCTGTTGCAAGCTCGTCACGAGGGCGTCGTACGTCTCGGTCTTCTCCGTGAGCACCGCGCGCTCGGCTTCGAGACGATCCTTTTCGGCGGCTAGCCGTTGCACC
>CAYHNK010000058.1:0-14907 GCA_964357695.1 uncultured Bdellovibrionales bacterium
GAGGTTCGCGCCGCGGTAGGTGATCGTCAGTCGACCCACATCGACGCGCCCCGCAATCTCGACCCGACTGAGCTGCACGCAGCTTTGCTCTGGCGGGCAGTGGGGATCCTTGTCGACGAGGTCGCGCGCGTACTGCACCCACGGGCGCAGCTCTGGCGGTGGCGCGGGCGCGGTCAATGACGAAAGCACGAGACTGAGTGCACCCATGAGCAGCTTCATGTCGGCCTCCTCGGCGTACGACACTCCCAGGGAGCGGCGCACGACACAAGGGCGAGCTGCGTAGGAAGCGTCGCGAGCGATTCAGGAGGGCGCGTCACCCGTGGCGATGAGCGTAGAGAACGCTTACGGCGTCAGCCACTGCTCGCCGCACACGCGCGTTCTGAGGTACTCCTTGAGCGCTGCGATCTCGGTCGCATCGAGCGTGCCGCTGCCATCGGCGTCAAACTGTGCCTGAAGCTGTGCGCGCATGCTGGCCACGCGAGCTTGGACGTCGGCGATGAGAGCCTGGCGCTCCGCAAATTCGAGGGTGCCGCTGCCGTTGAGATCATACTGGGCCATCACCGCGGCGCGAGCTTGTTCGCGGCGCGCCATGATGGCAGCGCGCGCCTCTAACCACTCGCCGTCGTCGAGGGTGCCGTCGCCGTTGGCGTCGAACTCCGCGAGGAGTGCTTGCTGTCGGTTCTCGCAGCGGACTTCGAGGTCGGCACGCAGCTGTGCTCGCTCGGCGTCATCGAGCGCACCGTCGCCGTTCGTGTCATAGATCCAGCGCAAGCGCGCCAGCCGCTGGTGACGGGCCCAGCGCACCCGATGTCGGGGCTGTGCGCCGAGTGCGTCACGCAGAGCGTCGAGCTCGCTGCCTTCGATCTTGCCGTTGCCGTCGGTGTCGTATTGCGCCATGACGCGCTCACGGAACCCGTCGAGGGAGCAGGTGCGCATCGGCTCGGGCGCTGCGGATGTGTCTTCGGCGTCGTCCGCTGCCTCGGTCGCCGCATCGTTGGTGGTGCCGGTCGGTACTTCGTCGAGCGCTTGGCCTTCGTCTTCGCTCAATGCCGCGAGCGCGGCGGCTTCATCGACGAGTCCGAGGTCAGTGCTTTCTTGCCCGCAGGCCGAAAGTGCAAAGAACGCTGTAATCGTAATCAGTTGTTTCATGACGTGTGTCTCCGTGAGGGTGCGGTTGAGGCGCATGCGCCGGATTCACGGGCTCAAACCGACGATGCGAAAAAAGGTTGCGTGCGATAGCGTGTTCAGCCCGCGCGGGAGCATTCGTCTTCGAGCGCAGCGAGGGCGCGACCCAGACGGCGATGCGCCACGAGCGCGGTCGCCTGAGCTGTGTAGGCCTCCCAAGGGCCGGCGCCGCTCTTTTCTAGCTCGGTGAGCGTCTCCGCGTCAGTCATGAGCGCTTCGACCTCTTCGTCGCTCGGCGGCCCCACGTCGCTCGTGCGCTTGCGTTTGAGCCACAGGGCAAAGAGCGCGGCACGCCAGGGCTCGAGCTGACCGGAGGCTGCAAGACGGGACAGGGCGGCGGCCGCCTGTTCTGGTGTCACTCCCGGCCCGAGCTCGGCGAGCAGACGACCTAGCTCTCCGCGCAGCTCCGGAAGGGTGGGCTGAAAGCCAAAGCCCAACCTGCGCACCGTAGAGCCAACGGCGTCGAGTGCGGCGCCGAAACGCTGACTCGTCTCGCGCAGCGTCGAGAGCAGCTCGTGCAGCGGCGCCTGCTTGCCGGCGCTGCGTCCGGTGCGCCCGCCTTCCTCGAGTAAGAGCGATAGCAGCGTCTCGGAGATCTCGCCGGCGCTGATGCCGCGCTGGATGCGCTCGCCCTGTTGCGCGAGAAAGCGTTCGGCAACGCGCTGCGCGATGTCCATGCCATCCGTACCCGAGTGTCCGGTCGGCGCCTTCGGTGCCGGCACGACGGTGCGTGGCTGCGCCGCACGCTCGGCGAGGATGCGCTGCACCGAGCTGATAATCGGCAGCAAGTTGTCGATGCTGGGCGACTTGCTCATGGCAGGCTGCTCCTACTCGTCGCTCGCGCCTGTCGTCGGGTGCGTGCCCTCGGTGCGCACCTCGGTCTGCGAGCCGCCCGATTGAAACAAGAAGCCGACGCGCCGCAGGACCGTGAGATCTCCTTGCAGCTCGATGTTGCCGGCGGCGATGGCACGCCCGGCGTCAAACGTACCGGCGAGAATCTTGCCGAGCTCCTCCGAGGTGATCTTGACCACCAGATCGGCCTTCCACTCTGCGCCACTGACGACGCCGGCCGCAGGTGGTCGAAGCCGCACGGTCCACGTGCCGCCACCGCGACCCGTCACGACAAAGCGCACGTTGACCCCGAGCGCTGCGGCCGCGGGTCCCTTCCAGCGCAGGATCGTCGGCAAGATGACGTCGAAGTAGTCGTGTGGAGAAACCTTGGGGGCCATGGGTGCCGAAGTATCCCGGTCCCCGGCTGCGCTGTCAACGAGTGGGTGCGCAGCTTTTTGACACACCCACGCGCACTGCTATGCTTGCCAGGTGGAAGTGCGGCGCCAACTCTTCGGAACGATCGCTTGCGCGTGTGTGCTGCTTGCCGGTGCCACGGGCTGTCATCGTGTCGAGGCGTCACCGGTGCCGCAGCCGTCGGCGTCTCGAGCGGCGGTGGCGGCATTGCCTGGGGGTGCACCCAAGCCACTCGGCGTCGTGCTCATCACCGTCGACACGCTGCGTGCCGACTATTTGAGCTGCTACGGCCACGCAAGGGTGCTGACGCCGAGCTTCGATCGTCTCGCCTCGGGCGGTGTGCTCTTTCGCCAAGCCATCTCGCAGTCGACGACGACGACCCCGTCGCATGCATCGATTCTGACGAGCCTCTATCTGCAAGACCACAATGTCTTCTCGAACTTCGAGGCCGTCGGATCGAACGTCAAAACGCTCGCTGAGATCCTCGTTGGCCGAGGCTACTCGACGTTCTCGATCGTCAACATGCCGCATCTGAACCCGCAGGTGTCGAACCTCGGGCAGGGCTTTCAAACCGTGGTGCCGAGCAACAACATGCGCCGCGCCACCCAGACCATCGACACGTTTCTTGCGTGGCTCGAGGCGCACCGCGAACAGCGTTTCTTCGCCTGGCTGCATTTCGTCGACGTGCACACCCCGTACCGCCCGCCGCCGCCCTACGATCGGTTCTACTACGATGATGACGAGCGCGACCCCGCCAAGCGTTCACTGGCCCGCATCTGGCCGCTGTTGCCGCTCAACATGTCTGACCACCCCTCGTTTCGCGCGTGGCTCGAAGGCATCACGGACGTCGACTGGGTGCTCGCCCAGTATCAAGGGGCAGTGACGTACGTCGATGACGAAATCGGTCGCCTGCTCGATACGCTCGATACCCGCGGTGTGCTCGATCGTACCGCCGTCGTGCTCACCGCAGACCACGGTGAGTCACTCGGGGAGCACGATATGTATTTCGTGCACACGGGCTTGTACGAGCCAACCGTGCACGTGCCGCTCATCACGTATTTTCCGGGGAGCGGGCGTCAGGGGGTGGAAGTGCCGGAAGTGGTCGAGAGTGTCGACATCATGCCGACGATCCTCGAGTACCTCGATGTGCCGGTGCCGCGTCACATTCGCGGCCGTTCGCTCTGGCCGCTGATCTTCCGCGAGGTCGAGCCCGAGCACATCGCGCTCTCCGAGCACGCCGGTCGCAACCTGGTGTCGCTGCGCTCGGATCGGTTCAAGTACGTGCGTCATCTGCGCACGCTGCACATTCAACCGTCGTATCCGTTCGTCGACGGGCGTGAAGAGCTATACGACTTGCGTCAGGACCCGATCGAGCGCTTCGACCTGGTCACGGCGCGGCCCGACGTGGTACGCATCTTTCGTGCGGAGCTCGAGCGACGGCGGGCCGATCGGCAGGATCTCGCGCAGGGCACTGCCGAAGTGACGCGCGAGACCGAAGAGATCCTGCGGGCGCTCGGCTATGTGCGCTGAGCCCAGAAATCAAGAGGACCCGAGCGAATGAAGAGGCGACGCTACGACACGGTAGAGCTCGTTGCGGATTTGCGACGCGAACGACGCAACGCCGTGTTGCTGACGCTGACCGCTCTCGCCATCATCGGGTTTCTCGCAGCGTTCTACTTTCTGGGATCCGGGAGCAGCGACGTCGCGCAAGTGCCACACGAGGCTCCTACGCCGCCACCTGCCGCCGTCGCGCCACCACCGCCGCCGGTGACGCCGCCCGAGCCGGAAGCGCCGAAGGCTGGCCCGGCGAGCTTGACCGTGCAGTTGCCCAAGAAGCTGCCGTTGTGGGTCGATGACACTGCCGTCGGTAAGATCAAGCGCTACACGCAAAAGCTTGCGCCAGGCAAACATGTCGTCAAGACGCGGCTGGGGAAGAAGGTCGTCAGCGAAGACTTCGTCGTCGAGGCGGACCAGAGCTACAGCGTGACCTTGGACGTCAAGCGCAAGCGCTTCGTCGTCAAATCCGGTGACTAATCCCGTGCTTCCGGATCTCCCGCACCGCGACGTCCCGACGACGCTAAAGCTCTCCGTACCGGGCGGCTTGGAGGTCGATGTCGCCCCCTTCGGAGCTACCGTCGTGCGCCTGCGCGCGCCCGACCGTTGCGGCGTGCTCGGTGACGTGCTGCTCGGATTCGAGCACACCGAGCGCTACCACGCGCCGCATCCGTACCTCGGCGGCACCGTGGGGCGCTACGCCAATCGCATTGGGCGTGGCCGCTTGACGCTCGATGGACACGGCGTGCAGCTGTCGCGCAATCTCGCGCCCCATCACCTGCATGGCGGACGTGTCGGCTTTGATCGAGTGCTCTGGAGCGTCGGCGAAGCGCAACACGCGCCGCATCCTGGGGTCTCGCTTCACTATGTGGCGGCCGACGGTGAGGAAGGCTATCCCGGACGCCTCGAGGTGCAGGTGCACTACGCGCTCGTCGATGCGCTCACCCTCGAGGTGGCCTATGTGGCGCGCACGGACCGCGCGACGGTCGTCAACATGACCAACCACGCCTATTTCAACCTCGATGATGGCGGTGCGACGAGTGCGCTCGGACACGCGCTCGAGCTGCACGCCGGGCACTACACGCCGGTGGATGCAGAAGGGATCCCGACGGGGGCAATCGCGCCCGTTGTGGGAACACCCCTCGACTTTACGCGCGCACGTCGGCTCGAACAGGGTCTGGCACAGGGCCTCGCCGGTTATGACCACAACTTCGTCGTCGATGGCTGGGATGGAAGCCTGCGGTCTGTGGCGACCTTGCGCGCAGCGCGTAGCGGCCGCGTCCTCGAGGTGTGGACCACCCAGCCGGGGCTGCAGGTCTATGGTGGTGGCGGGCTCGACGCGACGTTACGCGGTCACGGCGGTGTGGCGTACGGACCGGGGCACGGTCTGTGTCTCGAGACGCAACATTTCCCAGATTCCCCGAACCACGCGCATTTTCCATCGACCGTGTTGCGGCCGGGTGAGACGTACGTCGAGCGAACCCAATGGCGGCTTGGCGTCGCCTAAGGTGCGCTCTTGCGTGGCCAGGTGAGCGCCAAGATGAGCGTGCCGCCGTCGTGTTGAGGTCCGCCCACCGCTAGGGTGGCACCTTCGGCGATCACGACGGTGGTCTTGAACTTGAGCTGCTGCACGTCGATGTCTAGGCGCAGCTTGCCGTCCGCGGTCAGCTCGCGGGCGTGGATCACCATCCAGGCTTTGCTCGGCAGCTGCATGCGAAAGGAGGCGCCGATATCCAAATTGAAGGCCGCCTCGTCCTTGAGTTCGTAGGACGTGAAGCTCAGGCGCGCAAACTCTTTGGCGAGTGCGCTGAGGCGCGGATCGACGACTTTGCCGCGGTTGTGCGCGTGGATGACTTTGAGCTGTAGTGAGGCTGTGTTGGCTGCTGCCGGCGTGGCCAGCGACAGCAGCGCGACGACCGTGCCGACGAGTCGCGCAAATCCATGGAGTCGATACATTCTACAGCTCCTCTTGTGCCTGCACCCAAATCAGCGTCATGGAGCTGTCGGAATCGCGCAGCACCACGGCGGTCGCGTCTCCAGAAACCTCCAGCGACTCTACCACAACGGAGGCTACGCTAGGACCCTCGTGTGACCCCTGCATTCGGGCGCCGAGCCACCACACGACCGCGGGCGCCGACAGGGCACCGAGCGCCATCGCCACCGCGACGCCGGCCGCCGCGCGGCGATGCATGCCCCACACATCGCCCCACAGTGTCAACAGTCTGGTGCCCAGGCTACCGCGACGGTTCGCGTCGATGCGCGCTGCGACCGCGCGAATGCCCGCAACGATGTCCGTCTCGCCCACGGCGCCATCGATGCGCTCGCGCAATGTCTCGCCCGCGTGCCGCCACGTGGCGACGGTGGTGCGGCACGCTGCACACGTTTCGAGGTGCGTCGCGATGGCCGCCGTATCGCGTTGCGCCTCGCCGTCGAGATAGGCTCCAAGCTGCCGTGCGGACCATCTGCAGTCACTCATGACGGTTCCCCATCATCGCGTTCGGCCATCGCACGCGGGGCCCCAGGAGCTTGCAGCAACGTCTGCAGGCCGCGGCGAGCGTGAAAGAGGCGACTCATGACCGTACCCTTCTTGATGCGCAGCGTTCGCGCAATCTCCTCGTAGCTGAGCCCCTCGAGCTCGCGCAGCAAAATCACGGCCTGGTGGATTTCGGGCAAACCGCCGAGCGCAACGGCCAACTGTCGACCGAGCTCGCGCCGCTCGGCCTCCTGGGCTGGCCTCGTGCTGTCGTAGCGTGGCCACAGCTCGCTGCCGGTGCTGATCGCATCGCGCGCCGATTCGTCTTCAATGTCGACGCGGCGCTCACGGCGGTGACGACGCAATGTGTCAATGCTGAGATTGACGACGATGCGGTAGAGCCAGGTGTAGAAGGCCGAGTTGCCCTCAAACTCGCCCAGGCGTCGGTGCACGCGCGCAAAGGCGTCTTGGACCACGTCCTCGGCATCGTGCCGGTCTTTGACGAGGCCAAAAGCCACTCGTAGGGCGCGGCGATAGTAGCGCGCGACCAGCTCGGAGAACGCGGCCTCACTGCCCGCGCATGCGCGCTCAACCAGCAACTTGTCGCTGCTGCCTGCGTTCGTGCCTTCGTTCATCCGTCGCGCTTTCCGGGCCAACGGGTGCGTGTCGGTCGAAATGATGGCCGACGGTAGCAATGGTCCCCACGCGAGCTCATAGTGCACGGTCCGCAGGCCTCCTCACAGCTACATCGACGAGCCAAGGTGGGTGAAAATTCAGCCATAACGTCGCGTCACCGCTCAGCCCTTCTTGGCCATGAGCTCGCCGAGCTGGCGCGAGCGCTCCGTGGCTGTTACCACGGCGTCGATGAGCGTCGTCCGCAGGCCGCCTGCTTCGAGTGTGTGCAAGCCGGCGATGGCGGTGCCTCCCGGGCTCGTCACGCGGTCTTTGAGCACGCCCGGGTGCTCACCCGTTTCGATGAGTAGCTTGGCGCTGCCAAACACGGTCTGCGCGGCGAGGCTCTGGGCCTGGTAACGTGGCAGCCCCACCTTGACGCCGGCGTCCGAGAGCGCCTCGATGATCATGAAGACGTAGGCAGGACCGCTCCCCGAGAGACCCGTCACGGCATCGAGCAGGCTCTCCTCCACCTCGACAACGGTACCGACGGCCGCGAAGATGGCGCGCGCTCTTTCGCGATCATCGGCCGTGGCGTGCTCGCCGACGGCAATCGCCGTGGCGCCCGCATCGACGACCGCGGGCGTATTGGGCATCGCACGGCAGACGCGACTCGCATGGCCGAGGCGGCTCTCGATGCCAGAAATTGGCACACCCGCAGCGATCGAGACGACGAGCGCCCGCGGTTGTACGGCGGCGGCGATCTCTCGCAACACGCGGTCGAAGATCTGTGGCTTGACGCAGAGCAACACGATGCTCGCCTGCGCGGTGGCTTCGACATTGTCGTGCGTCGTGCGCACGCCGTAGCGCTCGTGCAAGTACGCCAGGCGCTCCGCCCGGGGTCCAGTGGCAACGATGTGGGTCGGTGGCACCGTTCCCGCCTTGAGCAAGCCACGCAACAGCGCCTCGCCCATGCTGCCGGCGCCGATAATCGCCAAGGTTTGTTCACGTAGCGGCATCGCTGCTCCTCAAAGTCATCGCCGCCCCGAGCGTCAGCGCAGAATGTAGGCGACGGCACCGTCTTGCCATGCGGGGTCCTCGACAACACCAGGCACTACCACAGCCGCCGTGGGCGCTCAACGAGACGGCGTTGACGCCTCCGAGGAGTCGGGCTATGGGCTTGGTGCAGGTTGCCGTTGCCACCGATGGATGAAAGGGAGGCTCGACGATGCGCTCAATCGCCCAGGCCGTGCTCGTACTGCTGCTCGTGACCGCGTGTAGCACGCCCGCCGATCCCACGACGGCCCCCTACTGGATCGCGCGTTTGGGTGACAGGCAGGAGCGCACCGAGGCGCTCACGCAGCTCGGCAAGATTGGCGACAAGCAGGCCGTTCCGGCTGTGCGCAAGTGGTTTGAGACGCCCGGCGAGTGGCAACCCGCGGCCGCGTACACGCTGGGACAGCTCGGCGATCCGAGCGTCGTGCCGCAGCTCGTCGCGGCCCGTAATCCGAGTGTCGGCAGCGGGCGGGACCGGGACACGAACATCAAGAATCGCGTCAACATCAATGCGGCGCGCGCGCTGGCCATGTTGGGTGCCAAGCAGGCTGCGCCCGATCTGCTCAAGCTACTTAGCGTACCGGATAATGGCACGCGCGAGGCGGCCATCGGCTCGTTGGGCATGCTCGGCAACCCGATCGTCGTCGAGCCACTCATCGGCGTTGCACGGGACGAGCAGGACCCCTTTGTGCGCAAGGCCGCCGTCGAGGCTCTGGGTCACCTCGGGGACCGTGCCGCTGTTCCGGTGCTCGTACGCATGTTGTTCGCCGAGCCGGAGGGCGTGAGCTTTTACGGCTCCGCGCGGCTCGCTCTCATTCAGCTCGGCGCTCCGGCCGAGGCGGCGTTGCTCGCGACACTCGTGCGACGCAACGACGACATCGAGACGATGCGCCAGGGCGCGGGCGAGCCGCTCCCTGCCGGTGTCATCGAGGCCAAGGCGGCGTCCGTGCTAGGCGCCATGCACGCCGCGACGGCGCGTGAGGCGATCATCTCCACGCTCGACAAGCTCGACAAGCAGCTCAAGCGTGGCGGGGCAGCCAAGGCGCTCAAGCCGGTGGTGGTGGAGCTCCTGTACGCGTCGGGCATGGTGGGCGGGACCGGCTCCGCACGCGTGTTGCTGCCGTTTCTGCGGGACGCCGACGCCGACATTCGTATCGCGGCCATGGAGGCGATGACGACGGCAGGGGACGCGAGTGCCGTCGGTGCGCTGCTCCAGGCCGCGCGTTCAGGGCCTCCGGAAGCACGGCTGGCCGCGATCGTGGCGGCCAGTCGCCTTGGCGACGGCAGTCATCTCGCAGCCTTCGACGGGCTCGGGGCCAGCGTGGGGAACGATACGGAGACGCTCCTCGCCGAGGCGGTCGCGGCCGAGCGCGTGCGTCTCGTCGCGGCGGGCGCGTGCAAGCGCGACGTCGCATGCTGGCGCAGCAAGCTCGGTGACTCAGACATCAAGGTGCGCGAGCGCGCGTCCTTCGAGCTGGGGTGGCTCGGTGCCAAGGCGGCGATCGCGGACCTGATGAAGGTCGCCCAAGACGCCGATCCGCAGGTGCGCATGGCCGCGGTGATGTCGATCGGACGACTCGGTGGCGCCAATCCTGACGAGCTGCAGCGGATCTACGACGCTTGGGACGGCAAGGCCGAGTACGCCGCCGCCAACGCCGAGCTGCGGACCACTATCGCTCGTCTGCGCCAAAAGCGCTCGTAGTGTGGCACGCCCGTCTGGACGCGCGACCGCTCGCCGAGGCGCTGCTCACGGTGATGTTGCCGCCGCGCTGCGGCAGTTGCGGCGCCCCGATGGTTGCGCGCTCGCCTGATAGCCTCTGTCGTGTCTGCCGCGAGCTTGTCGAGCTCAACGATGGACCTCGTTGCGGTCGCTGCGACCTGCCGAGCGATGATGGCTCGTGCGAAAGATGCCGCACGCGCGCGCCAGCCTTCGACGGCGTGCGTGCGCCTTACATCTATGGCGGTGCGATTCGTGATCTGGTGCTGCGTGCCAAGTTTCGCGGCCGCGAGGATCTTGCCCAGGCTCTCGCGCATCTGCTCAGCGAGGAGCTGCGCGACCTGCCTCGTACCGGCGCGGAGTCACAGGTGGCACCGGTGCCATTGGCGCTGCGGCGGCGCTTGCTGCGCGGCTACAATCCGAGTGCCGTGATCGCGCGCCACGTTGCGCGCGTGCTGGGAGGCGAGGTGCGTTACCTGTTGCTGCGTTCTCGGGGGACACGGGCGCAGAGCGGTCTCACGCTGGCCGAGCGCCGCACCAATGTGCAGCAGGCTTTTGTGGCGCCCCGCGCCGTACGTGGGTCGGTCATCCTCGTTGACGACGTGGTCACGAGCGGCGAGACGGCTCATCACGCTGCGCTCGCGCTCAAGCAGGCGGGCGCGCAGGCGGTGTGGGTGGTGGCGCTTGCCCGAGCGACCCTTCCGACGTAACGTGAGGGTCCATGCCAATCGAGCCGCAGATCTTGTTGGAGCTACCGCTCTTTGCGGGGCTGACGACGACCGAGATCGAAGAAATCGCGACGCAGATGTCGGCGGCGTCCTACGCGCCGCGTGCGGCGATCATGCGCGAGGGCGACGCCCCTGGCCACCCAATCTACGTGCTCGTCAAAGGCTCGGTCGACGTCGTCAAACGCGGATTTGACGGTCGGGCGCGCGTCTTGACGAGTCTCGCGGCACCCAGCGTGTTCGGCGAAGTGGAGCTACTCGCACGCCGCCCGGCCATTGCCTCCGTCGTCGCGATGAGCACGGTCGAGGTCGCGACACTCGGCCGCGGCGTGTTCGACGAGCTCGTCACCGCCGGACGGCCTTGCGTCATGAAGGTGGTGCGGAACCTGGCGCAGGTGCTCAGCTACCGACTCGCGGCGACCGACGAGCGCCTGGCCGCGCTCGGCAACTTCCTCGCCCCGCAGGACCTCGAGAAGCTCGATCAGGTACAGCACGCATTGTTTGGCGACTGGGGCTCCGGCGGATCTCCTCCGGCAGCAACAACTTGACCTGGCGTCCGAAGGGCGATACGCACAGGCGATCTAACGCTCGCGAGGTCGCCCGATCGGCGACCCTCACGTGGAGGAGCACAAATCTATGAATCTGCGGACTTTCGTCATCCCTGTTTCTCTTGCGCTGGTCGGTTTCGTCGGTTGTTCGGAGCAGGCGGCCGAGCCAGTCCCGCCCGAGGGCGACGCCGCTGCGCAGCAGGCTGCGCCCGGTGGTGAGGGGCAGGCGGCAGCGCCCGCGGAGAAGACCGCGGCTGACATCTGTCACACCATCGTCGAGGCCGCCAAGGCCAAGGACATCGACACCATCATCGGCACGTCGATCCCTGGCGCCGCAGACGCTCTGGCGGACGAGGCTGCGAAGGCCGCCGTGCTGACCTCGCTTGCCGAGGCGACTTGCGGCGAGCCGGTGATTGCCGCGGACGATCCCAACAAGGCCATGGTGATGGTCACCGCCGGCGAGACCAGCCACGAAGTGCCGTTCGTCAAGGGCGCTGACGGTTGGCGCTTCGACGCGGCCACCTACATCGAGAAGCAGGCGCAGAAGGCCGCCGCCGCCGATGAAGGCAAGGGCAAGAATGGCAAGAAGGCCGCCAAGAAGGGCAAGAAGGGCAAGAAGGCCAAGAAGGCCAAGAGCTAGCGCCAGGCGCCACTTGCCCGGTGGCGCAGTATCTTCTCGTTTTCCGTCTCCCATACAGCTCGACTGCATTTCGCGTGATACGGCGCGCAGTTGACAGCATCATCCGATGCTGCTAGGTGCACCGACTCTTTCACGCGGATCGACGCAGCTGGGGCGTCGCCAAGCGGTAAGGCACCGGTTTTTGGTACCGGCATTCCCAGGTTCGAATCCTGGCGCCCCAACCACGGCGCCATCACGGTGTGATGGTTTCGAGTGAGTTTGTTAGGTAGCGGTCATGCCGAGCGAGCAGAACATCAAGATCTTCTCAGGCAGCTCCAGTCGTGAGCTGGCGGCGAAGATCTGCGATTTTCTCGACATGCCCCTCGGCGATGCGCGTACCATTCGATTTTCCGACGGCGAGATGTTTCTCGAAATCGATGAGAACGTGCGGGCCGCCGAAGTGTTCGTCATCCAGTCGACGTGCTCGCCCGTCAACGAGCACCTGATGGAGCTGCTCATCATGATCGACGCGCTCAAGCGTGCGTCGGCCAACGGCATCTGTGCGGTCATTCCCTACTACGGCTACGCGCGGCAGGACCGCAAAGTGGCGCCGCGTACGCCGATCACGGCGAAGCTCGTCTCCGATCTGATCACCGCGGCGGGGGCGACGCGCGTGCTGAGTGTCGACCTGCACGCCGGCCAAATTCAGGGCTTTTTTGACATCCCGTTCGATCACCTGTTCGCGATGCCGATTCTGTTGTCGCACATGCGGCAGCACTACGCTGGCGAGCGCACGGTGGTGGTGTCGCCGGATGCCGGCGGCGTCGAGCGGGCACGCGCCTACGCGAAGCGACTCGGGTGCGGGCTCGCCATCTTCGATAAGCGGCGCACGGCCCCGAACGTCGCCGAGATCATGAACATCGTCGGGGATGTCAAAGATCGCGATGCCATTCTCATCGACGACATCATCGACACCGCAGGGACTCTCAGCGAGGCGGGCAACGCGCTCAAAGAGAAAGGCGCCCGGCGGGTGGTCGCCTACGTGACCCATGCGGTGCTTTCGGGCCCGGCTCTCGAGCGCATCGAGGCCTCGGCGATCGAGCGTCTCATTGTCACCGATACGATCCCGGCGCGCGAGGCGACTCGGGCGTCACAGAAGATAGAGGTTCTTTCGATTGCGCCCCTTTTGGCGAAGGCGTTGCGGCGGATCCACTTGGGCGAATCCGTTAGCTCGCTGTTCGTTTGAGGGCGTTGACTTAGGAGAGCTCAGATGGTGCAGGTATCAGATACGATTGAGTGTGTGAGTCGCACGAGTGGTGGTAAAGGCGAGGCGCACAAGCTGCGCAAGGCCGGCAAGGTGCCGGGGGTCGTCTACGGGCCGGGAAGCCCGGTGCGAAACGTGGCGGTCGATCCGCGCACGTTCAGGTTGCAGCGCGAGCAGTACGGGCTGAGTCACATCTACGACGTTGTCGTCGACGGCAAGGAGCGCTTCAAGGCCCTCATCAAGGCGTTGCAGCGTGATGTGGTCAATCGCACGGTCGACCACGTTGACCTGTATGCGGTCGACATGAACAAGCCGATTCGTGTGAGCGTGCGCATCGAGCTCGTCGGCAAGCCGGCCGGCGCGATCGAGGGCGGCGTGCTGTCGCAGTTATTGCGTCGCGTGGAGGTGCAGTGCCTGCCGGGCGATGTTCAGGCCGCGATCACGCTCGATATTTCGCCCATGGCTTTGGGCGACATCTTGCACCTGTCGGATCTGCCGTTGCCCCCAGCCGTCAAGCTGACGTCACACCAGAACGAGGCTGTGGCTCGCGTGGCAGCGCCGCAGGAAGAGGTGGCGCCCGTGGCTGCGGCCGAGGCCGTGGAAGGTGCCGAGGGTGCAGAGGCACCGGAGGGCGCCGAAGGGGCCAAGCCGGGTGCCGAGAAGGCGGACAAGGCGGACAAGGCGGACAAGAAGGTGTAGCTGCGAGCGCCGCGTTGGGCTGCCGAGTGAGCGACGACGATGTGGTTGGTGGTCGGCCTCGGCAATCCTGGCGCACGCTACGAAGGGACGCGACACAATGTCGGTTTCGAAGTTGTCGAGCGACTGGTGTCGCGTTACCGCTTGTCATCGCCGCGCGAGAGTAAGTCTGCGCGGCATTGGCGCGGCAAAGTCCGGGGACACGAGGTCATGCTCGCTAAGCCCCTGACCTTTATGAATCTCAGTGGCGACGCGGTAGGTGCGCTCCTGCGCTACTATCGCCTGCCGCTCGAGTCGCTCATCGTGGTTCACGATGAGCTCGATTTTCCACCGGGCCAGGTGCGCGTGAAGGTGGGTGGCGGGCACGGCGGTCACAACGGGTTGGTGTCGATCATCGGTCACGTGGGCGCCGACTTTGCGCGTGTGCGCGTGGGAGTCGGCAAACCGCCAGCGGCCGATCGGGGCGCGGACCACGTGCTTGCGCGCTTCGGGGCGAGCGACCGCAAAGCCATCGACGCGGCCATCGAGCGGGCGGCCGACGCGGTCGAGATGGCGCTCACCGATGGCATTCAGGCGGCCATGGGTCGGTTCAACCGCAAAGAGAGCGGACCTGAAGCGAGTGGTGATTCATGATCGTGCGACCTGTTCCCAGCGCTGCGCAAATGCGCTACGAGTGCGGCGGTCGCCGATAGGATGGTTGGGAGTGGCGATGTGACCCCGATGCTCGCACAGCAGCTCTTGTGGATGGCACCTCTCGCGGGTGTGCTGGCGCTGGTCTATGCGTTCTTGCGGACGCGGTGGATCAACGCCCAAGAGGCCGGCACCGACCGCATGCGCAAGATTGCCGGCTACATTCGCGAAGGCGCAATGGCCTTTCTCGCCCGCGAGTATCGCGTGCTCGTGATCTTTGCGCTGGTGGTCGCCATCCTGCTCGCGGCTGCCAACTGGAGCAGCACGGCGTCGAGTCCTCTCGTTGCCGTCGCGTTCCTCACGGGGGCATTCTGCTCCGCTCTTGCCGGCTACTTCGGCATGCGGGTCGCCACGGCCGCTAACGTACGCACGACGCATGCGGCCCGCACAAGCCTCGTGTCGGCCTTGCGTGTGGCGTTCTCGGGCGGCTCGGTGATGGGGATGAGCGTCGTCGGCCTCGGTGTGATCGGGCTCGGCGGGCTATCGATCCTGTTCTCTTCGTCGTTCGTCTTTGGCGATGACT
>CAYHNK010000058.1:14917-19198 GCA_964357695.1 uncultured Bdellovibrionales bacterium
TCGCGGACCGGGCCCTCTCGCGACTGCTGAAGAAGGACTGGCCGCGCACGCTCGCCGTGCTCAGCGGTTTTTCGCTCGGGGCCTCGTCGATCGCACTGTTTGCGCGCGTTGGCGGCGGCATCTACACAAAGGCCGCCGATGTCGGCGCCGATCTGGTGGGAAAGGTCGAGGCGGGGATCCCCGAGGACGACCCACGCAATCCCGCGGTCATTGCAGACAACGTCGGCGACAATGTTGGTGACGTGGCTGGCATGGGCGCGGATCTGTTCGAATCGTACGTCGGCTCGATTGTGGGTGCGATGGTTCTTGCGGCGTCGGTGGGAGACGTCAACGCGACGGTCTTCCCGCTGGTGCTCGCTGCCGCTGGCATCCTCGTGTCCATGGTGGGAACACTGTTTGTGTGCACCCGCGAAGGCGGCAATCCGCAGAGCGCGCTCAACGCTGGAACGTGGACGGCAGCGGGTCTGATGGTTCTCGTGACCGTGCCGCTGGCACATCATCTCGTCCCCAACGGCATGACCATGGGGGGCATTCACTACTCGTGGCTCGGCATGTTCTGGGCGGTGGTGGCTGGGCTCGTCGCCGGCACTCTGATAGGTGCCGCCACCGAGTACTACACGGGCGAGGCCCGCGGCCCGGCGCGACAGATCGCTGCGGACTCGCAGACGGGTACGGCGACGAACATCATCTCAGGTCTGGCGCTCGGTATGCGATCGACCGCGGTCCCTGTGTTGCTGATTGCGGCCGCCATCATCGTGGCCTTTGAGGCAGCGGGGCTGTACGGCATTGCGCTGGCCGCACTCGGCATGTTGTCGACGACGGGGATCCAGTTGGCTGTCGATGCCTACGGGCCCATTGCCGACAACGCCGGTGGCATCGCCGAAATGAGCGGTCTCGAGAAGAGCGTGCGCGCTCGTACCGACAAGCTCGACGCCGTGGGCAATACCACGGCGGCCATCGGCAAGGGTTTTGCCATCGGCTCCGCGGCGCTCACCGCGCTGGCACTGTTCAGCGCGTACGCGGCGACTGCTCAAATTACCGCCATCGACGTCGCGAAACCGAGCGTGCTCGCCGGGGTGCTCGTCGGCGCGATGTTGCCATTTCTCTTTTCGTCGATGGCCATGACTGCCGTCGGGCGTGCGGCCTTCGACATGATCACCGAAGTTCGCCGCCAATTCCGCGAGATCGCAGGGCTCATGGAAGGCACGGCCGAGGCTGACCACGCGCGCTGTGTCGACATTGCGACGAGCGCGGCGATCCGGCGCATGATTGTCCCGGGGATCATGGCGGTGGTGGTGCCAGTGGCAGTGGGCTTCTATGACAAGGAGACGCTCGCGGGTCTGCTTGTTGGCGTGACCGTGAGCGGCGTGCTTATGGCGATCTTCATGTCCAACGCCGGTGGCGCCTGGGACAACGCCAAAAAGCACATCGAGGGCGGCGCGTTTGGCGGCAAGGGGTCGGACTCGCACAAGGCCGCGGTGGTCGGTGACACGGTCGGCGACCCCTTCAAGGACACGGCCGGTCCTTCCCTCAATATTTTGATCAAGTTGATGAGCGTCGTCGCACTGGTGCTGGCGCCGCTCTTTGTGTGACCAGCCGGTCGTCGCATGGTGCGATGACCCGCTAGCCCAAGGCTGGAGGAGCAGATGATGTTGACAGAGTATGAGACGACGGTCGTGATACGACCGGACCTCGGAGGCGACGCGATCGAGACGATGCTCGACCGCGTGCGCGAGGTGGTTCGCGATGGCGGCGGTAAGCTGATCGCCATCGATCATTGGGGCAAGCGCAAGCTCGCGTATCCGATGAAGAAGCAGTCGCGTGGCATCTACGTGCACACGCACTACCTCGGAGGCTCCAAGCTGGTTGCCGAGCTCGAGCGCAACCTGCGCATCAACGATACCGTGCTGCGCTACCTGACGATTCGCATGGCGCAGGGCGTGGACCCGGCCGAGCGCGTCGAGAAGGAATACGTCGTGCCGCAGTACGACGCCAATGACGCCATGCCGCACGAAGAGGAGAGCTTCGAGTCGCGTGATCGCTACGATCGTGACTACGACCGCGGCGACGACGTGGACCGACATCGCGGCGACGACACGGACAAGCACCACGGCGATCATGAGGCGCATGGCGCCGGGGATGAGGAGTAGACCATGGGTGAGTATCAAGAGCGAAGGGGCTATGGAGACAACGGTTACGACCGCGACGATCGCGGGCGTGATGATGATCGCGGTGGTCGTGGGGGCGCGCGCGGCGCGTTTCGCCGCCGCAAGATGTGCCGCTTCTGCGGCGACAAAGAAGCCGTCATCGATTACCGAGACGTGGGCCTCATGAAGCTATTTGTGAGTGAGCGTGGCAAGATTGTGCCGCGTCGTATTTCGGGAACTTGCGCTCTGCATCAACGCTCGATTGCACAGGCCGTCAAGCGCGCACGCTCGATCGCGCTCGTTCCTTTCACCATCACCGGAGCGTAGAGGGGCAACCATGCAGATCATTCTCATCGACGATGTGCCGACGCTCGGCAACATCGGTGACCTGGTGGCGGTGCGGGACGGCTATGCGCGCAACTACCTCATTCCCAACAAGCTGGCGATCAACGCGTCGACGAAGAACCAGCGTCGCCTGGAGCACGAGAAGCGTGTTGCCGGGTTCCGCTCGGCCCGCGCGCGAGCCGACGCCGAGACGCTGAAGACCAAACTGGGCGCAACGTCGATCACGATCGCGCGCAAGGTGGGCGAGCAGGACAAGCTGTACGGCTCGGTGACGGCGCAGGACATCGCGCAGGCACTGGCCGATGAGCACGTGCCGATCGACCGCCGCAAGATCGTGCTCGATGAGCCGATCAAGAGCCTCGGTGTCTTCCAGGTGCCTGTCCGGCTGCAATCGGACGTCACCGCCGAGGTGAAGGTTTGGGTCGTCGCGGAGTAAGTGCGATCCCCCGTGAGTGACAGCGACGAGCGGCGGGGGCGCCTTCCCCCACAGGATATCGACGCTGAGCGCTCCGTGCTCGGAGCCATGTTGCTCGATCGCGGAGCGCTCAGTGAAGCCCTCGAGCTGCTCAAGCCGGACGACTTCTATCGTCCGGCCCACGCGCAAATCTTCGACGCCATTGCCGGACTCTTCGAGCGTAACGAGCCCGTCGACGAGGTGACGCTTGCGTCCGAGCTGCGCGCCCGTTCGCATCTCGAAGCTGCCGGTGGGCGCACGTATCTGGTGGAGCTGACGGACTCGGTGCCTACCGCCGCCAACGTTGCCTACTACGCAAAGCTGGTGCGTGAGCGGTCGCTGACGCGGCGCCTCATCAGCGTCGCCACGACCATTGCTGGGTCGGGTTATCAAGATGGCTCGGAGATCGAGACGCTGCTCGACCAGGCCGAGGCAAAGATCTTCGAGATCACGAGCGCGCGCGAAAAGCGCAGCTTTGTGCCGCTCAAAGAGGTGGTCAAGAGCGCCTTCAAGCGCATCGAGTCGCTGTATGAGAACCGCCAGCCGGTCACCGGCATTTCTACCGGCTTTGTCGACCTCGACCGCCTGACGTCCGGCCTCCAGCCGGCCGACCTCATTATCGTGGCGGGTCGACCCTCGATGGGCAAGACGGCCTTCGCGCTGAACATGGCCCAGAACGCCGCCATCCGCCATCAGACTCCCGTGGCCGTCTTCTCGCTCGAGATGTCGCGCGAGCAGTTGGTCATGCGTATGCTCTGCTCGGAGGGGCGCATCGACAGTCACCGTCTGCGCGGGGGATTCCTCAAGGACAGCGACTGGCCCAAGCTTGCCCGCTCGGCCGGGGCTCTCGCGGAGGCGCCCATTTACATCGATGACACGGGCGCGCTGTCGATTCTCGAGATGCGGGCCAAATCGCGTCGCCTGCAAGCCGAGAAGGGGCTCGGCATGGTGGTCGTCGACTACCTCCAGCTGATGCACGGCCGTTCGGCCGCCGAGGGTCGCGAGCGCGAGATTTCCGAGATCTCGCGTGGGCTCAAAGCGCTCGCCAAAGAGCTCAGCGTCCCGGTCGTTGCGCTCAGTCAGCTCAACCGCTCACTCGAGCAGCGACAGGACAAGCGCCCCATGCTCTCGGACCTGCGCGAATCGGGCGCCATCGAGCAGGACGCCGATGTCATCTGTTTTGTCTATCGTGACGACTACTACCACGAAGACAGCGCCGAGAAGGGCGTCGCCGAGATCATCATCGGCAAGCAGAGAAATGGACCAACCGATACCGCCAAGCTAAGATTCTTCAAGGAGTACACGCGATTTGAGAACCTCAAGGGCGACTGAGAG
>CAYHNK010000059.1:0-18548 GCA_964357695.1 uncultured Bdellovibrionales bacterium
GAGTCGCGCCCGTCCCCACGGCAGTGCCGGCCCGACGCCCATGAGGAACACCAGCAAGAGGCCGATGGGCACGGCCATGCGATTGAAGTACGGCTCGCCGACGCTGAGCTTGACGCCGCGCACGGCCTCGGAGACGAGCGGGAAGATCGTGCCGAGCAGGACGGTGAAGGTGAAGATCACGAACACCAGATTGTTGAGCAAGAACGCCGTCTCGCGACTCGCCACCGCATCGATGGTTCCCTCAGGCTCGAGCATGTGTCCGCGCGCGGCGATGAGCCCGATTGAAACAAGCAGCATGAGGCCGAGGAAGATGAGAAAGATCGGCCCGATGGGCGACTGCGTAAACGAGTGTACCGAGTTGAAAACACCGCTGCGGGTCATGAACGTACCGAGCACGGTGAGCAGAAAGGCGCCCATGACGAGACTGAGCGTCCACGCCTTGAGAATGCGCTTGCGCTCCTGCACGACCGAGGAGTGCAAGTAGCCTGTGGCCGCGAGCCACGGCAGAAACGACGCGTTCTCGACTGGATCCCAGGCCCAGTAGCCGCCCCACCCGAGAACCTCATAGGCCCACCAGCCGCCCATGACGATGCCGACCGAGAGAAACATCCAGGGGATGAGCGTCCAGCGGCGCAAGGGTTTGAGCCAGCCCTCCGAGAGTCGCCCACGCAAGAGCGCGGCGACGGCGATGCCGAACGGAATCGTCATGCCGACGTAGCCGAGGTAGAGCGTCGGCGGATGCACGACCATCAAGATGTGGTTTTGCAGCAGCGGATTCGGCCCCGGGCCGTCGCTCGGTACCGGAAACACAGACGCAAAGGGATGCGCCGGACCGGCGAGCAGCAACGCAAAGAACGCCGAAATCGCGAGAATGGCACCGAGCGCATAGCCCATATATTCGCGATACCGGTCACGGTTGGAATAGGTAAACGCGCCGACGTACACGCCGAGAATCGCGCCCCAAAACAGAATCGACCCTTCGAGCGACGACCACAAGGAGACAATGGTAAAAAGCGTCGGTGTGCTGCGGCTGCCGACATGCGCCACATACGACACCGAGAAATCGTGCGCTAAGAGCGCGCGGATCATGACGAGGTTCGCGAGCACCATCGCTGCCGAGAAGACATACGCGGCGGTTTGCGTGATGCGCAGCCCGCGCAGACTCTGCCGCTGACCGGCGACGAGCCCCACGACCGCACCAAAAACCGCCGCCCCAAGTCCCAGGAGCACGAGCCCCTGTCCCAGAGAGCTGTTCACAGGAGACATCCTTTCTACGTCGCACTGACAGGCGCGACTCAACGACGCAGGGTGTAGACCAAACGCGGTGCGGTCGCAATGCTGAGCGTGCTGGGGGTCACACCTCGACACGGACGGTGCGACCAGTCGCGCGGGACGCGAACAGGCGCAGCGTTGCCGCAATACTCGCAGGGTCGAGCACCGCGTCGACGGTACCGGTGGCGATGGCACTGTCGGGCATGCCGCTGACGGCACACGTCTCGGGCGCCTGCGCGAGGATGACGGCGCCTTGGCGTTTGAGCTCGATGACACCGCGCTCACCGTCACGCCCCATACCGGTCAGCACGACCGCGACGACCGCGTCCCCGAGGAGCGCCGCGGCGCTTTCGAATAGAACGTCGATGGAAGGCGTCTGGTGGCTGCGCGGCGGTGCGTCGCTGAGCGCGAGCGCACCGCGGCTGGAGAACACGAGATGGTGACCGCTGGGAGCAAGATAGACACGTCCCGACCGAGCGAACGTGGGCGCACGAACGATTTCGATGCTGTGCCCCGTCACCTCCTTGAGCCAGGTGGCAAACCCGGTATCGAAGCCCTCGGCAAGGTGCTGCACGAGCACGATGGGTAAAGCGCACGGGCTCGGCAGGGACCTCAGCAGCTCGGCCACCACCGGCGGCCCCCCGGTTGACGCGCCGAGAAGAATCACCTCGGGCCTTCGTGACGTGTCGTTCATCGGGCGGGTGATGGGAGCGGGCGGCACCTGCCGCGCGACCATGGCACGGCGACGACGCACAACCGGCACGCGGGAGAGCGCCAGGAGCAAACGGATCAAACGGCGCCGCTGCACGTCGTACGTCGGCGCAGTGCGGATGGGGAGCTTGCAGAACACATCGAGGGCGCCCGCCGCAAGCGCGTCGTAGAGTAGCTTGGGGTCGCCCGGGTCGCGACCGGTGACGACGAGGATCGGCAGCGGCATGTCACGCATCAGCGTGGCCGCGACGTCTATGCCGTTCTCTCGGTGCAAGTAGACGTCCATCGTGACGATGTCCGGCCGCAAGCGCAGCACCTCGCGACCGGCTTGGTCACCGGTTGCCGCTTCGCCCACAACCTCGATCGAGGAATCGGTTCGCAAAGCCTCACGCAGCGCGTGCCGCGCCGTGGCGGAGTCATCGACGATGAGCACACGCGTTGCCGGTCTCACGCGAGCCTCCGCACTGCCCCGACGAGCGCCGCCTCACTGAGCGAGCCCTTGACGAGGTACTCATCCGCTCCCGCCGCCGCTCCTTGGGCGATGTCCTCGGCGCTGTCGAGATTGGTCACCAAGATCACCGCGAGGTGCTCGAGCGTCGGAGACGCACGGATGCGCCGCGTCAAGCCAAAGCCGTCCAGACGCGGCATCTGCACGTCGGAGACGACGACATCGATCTCCCCGCGCTGCAAGAGACTCCAGGCCTCTTCACCGTCGCTCGCCATCGACACGCGGTACTCGGCACGCGCGAGCATCTTTTCGAGGGTCGCACGCACCGTCGCGGAGTCGTCGACGACGAGCACACGCAGCGGCCCACGCGGCGTGGACGCTCCGGAGGACGGCTCGTGCTGGGTGGCGCGCCCGTGGCTCGCGTCAAAGAGATGGGCGACGTCGAGGGCGATGGCGAGCGCGCCCTCGGCCAGGCGAATGACGCCGTAAACCCCAGGCACGCGCTGCAAGTTCCAGGGCAGGGGATGGGTGACGAATTCCTGCTCATTGAGGACATCGTCGACAATGATGCCGAGCTCCTCGTCGCGGCGACGTACGACGACGACATTGACCTTGTCGGCACGGCGGCGGACCCCCAAACCGAGGAGATCGGTGAGCCAGCGCACGCGCAGCGGCGCTCCCGTGGGGCGTGCACACACCGTTCCGCCGAGATCTTCGAGCGCGTCGGCGCGCACGCGCAAAGTGGTGCTGACGGCGTCGGTCGGTAGTGCAAACGTCGAGGCGGCCGCGCGTACGAGCAAGCCTTTGGTCGACAACAGACTGACCGGCAACGTGAGCACAAAGGTTGCGCCTCCGAGCGTCGACGCGGCCTCGATCTCGACACTCCCGCCGAGCTCCTCCACCCGGCGCTTGACCACATCGAGACCGACGCCGCGCCCGCTCAGCCGACTGATGCGCTCCGCCGTCGAGAAGCCCGGCAAGAACAGCATCGCCAACACCGCGCTGTCGCTCAGGGACGAGGCCTCAGCATCGCCGATCAGGTCGCGATCTCGCGCTGCCGCAACGATCTTGGCGCGCGAGAAGCCACGCCCGTCGTCGCTGATCTCGACGCGTACGCGCGTACCCAGCATGCTGGAGCGAATGAGCACCTGTCCGCGCACCGGCTTGCCTGCGGCGATGCGCTCTGCGGCAGGCTCGATGCCATGGTCGACCGCATTGCGCAGAAAATGCATCAAGGGATCTCTGAGCTTGTCGAGTAGGTAGCGATCGAGCTCGACGTCGCCGAGTTCGAAGCGCAACTCGACTTCCTTGTCGACCTTCGTCGCCGCATCACTGACCACGCGGCGCCACACGGGCTCGAGCGAACGCAAGGGAAGCATTCGCAGACGCTTGATAGCGTCGTTCATCTCACCGCTCAGATGCACAACAGAGAGGAGTGATCGCCGGTCGAGACGCACGATGTCGTCGAGGCGCTTGACGAGCGCATGCCACAGCTCGTCGCGCCCCATCGCCGACGTCGCGAGCGCCTGCTCGAAATCCCGCTGGAACTCATCCATCCTCGTGCCCTGGGTCGCCAGATGTGACTGCGTCACCAGGAGCTCGCCATTGAATGCCATCAACCGATCGAGGCGCTCGGTTTCGACGCGAATCGTCGAGGTTGGAGCGGGGACCGAGGCCACCCTCGTGACGCTCGCGTCGCCGCGCGCCGACACGTCGCCCTCCCCGTCGCCGTCGGCGATGTGGGGTTGAGGCGATGGCGGTGTTCCCGCAGACTGCGCTGCGATCTCAGCCATCATCTCGTCGACGAGTGCCCCGACATTGTCGCCCTCCAAGGCCCGGCGCGCCACATTGACAGTGGTTTCGAGGACGATGAGCAGCGACTCGGGCGGCATGTGCGGTTGGCGATGAAACGGCTCGAGCGCATCTTCGAGCGCGTGTGCCAGCGCCTCGATCTCGTCGTGCCCCACAACCGCGGCGCCACCTTTGACGTTGTGCGCGAGACGTCGTGCGTGAGCGAGCACTTCCGCGAGCTCTGCCAATGGCGTCGCCGGCAGCGCAGCGACGAGCTCGGCGAGCTCCGCCAAGCGTTCGCCCGCTTCGGCACGGAAGACGGCTAGGATTTCCTCATCCACCGACCGGCTCCTTGCTCAGACTTTGTAGGCGGACACGACGCTGCGCAACCGATCCCCAAAGCTGCTCAGGTCGACCACCGCTCGCTGTAGCTGCTTTGCGCTCGCCTCCCCATCCTTGCCACCTTGCGCTACCTGCTCCATGGCCTCGGCGATCTGTCGGATCCCGGCGGCCTGCTGCGACGAGCTGCCCGAGATCTGTCGGGCCTGATCGGAGGCCTGCTCGAGGACACCAAGCAGCCCGTCAATGATGCCTTTCAAATCGTCCATCGCTGCGCGCCCGCCTTGCACCCGCTTGCGGCTTTCGTCGGTAGCCTCGATGAGCCCGTCGGAGGCACCGCGCACTTCACCGAGGATGGTCTGAATGCGCCGCGTCGCGCTCTTGCTTTGCTCTGCCAGACTGCGGACCTCGGTCGCCACCGCGACAAAGCCGCGACCTTGCTCGCCCGCGCGCGCTGCCTCGATGCTGGCATTGACCGCGAGGAGGTTCGATTGCTCGGCAAGCTCGTTGACGCTCAGAAGAATCTCGCCGATCTGCTCGTTCTTGCCGTTGAGCTGCTGCATGCGAGTCGCCACAGAGTCGACGACGCCGGCGATGCTCTCCATCATCTCGATGGCGGCGCCGACCGCTTCGACGCCACGTCGGCCCGTCTCGAAGGCCGCCTCGGCGACGCCGGAGACCTGTACGGCGCTGTCGGCCGCAGCCTTGCTGCTTTGACGGATCTCCTCCATCGTCGCGCTGACCTCCGCCACGACCGAGGCCTGTTCACTGGCCGTGATCACGGACTGCTGCGCCGTGGCGGCAATTTCAGCGTTGCTCGTCGCCAGCTGCGCAACGCCCTGCTGGAGCTCGGCGAGGATAGCCCGCAAGTTCTCAGTCATGGTGTGAAACGCCGACTGGATGCTGTGGATCTCGTCGGCACGGTTGCTGATTGGCGGCAGTGTGCGCAGGTCCCGTTGCACAGCGATGTGGGTCATCACCGCGGTGAGCGGCGCGAGAGGCTGGATGGTGATGCGGTAGATCCAGAGCATCGCCACGACCGCCGCGCCCACACCGAGCGGTACGAGGGTCACCAACAGGCTTGCCGGTGCGCCCTCGCCGCCGAGCACGAATGAGAGCTCCGCAATGATGATCTCGGCGGGAATAATGATGGCGAACATCTTGCTCGTCAGGCCGACACGAAAGCGTGCGTAGATGACGGACATGAGCAGCGCACCGGCACCGCAGAGAACCACTAGATAAAGCAGGTAGGTGTTCACGCTAGGACCTCTCAACTCGGGGTGGTTGCGAAAGCGCGACGCCCGGCGCGCCCTCGGATCGATTGACGACGACGCGCTCATCTGAGAACAGACGCGCCACGTCGAGAAGCACCACGAGACTGCGCGTCGTGCCGAGCGTCGGCAGACCTATGCCCGCAGCCGGGTCCGCTTCGCCCTGAACGACCTCATCGGTCTCGATGTCGCGAAAGTCCAACACGTCGTCGACCAGTAGCCCGAGATCGCCCGCGGCACCGTTGACCACGGCCAACACGTCAGCCGTGGCGTTACGAGACTCCCCCGCCAGGCGCGCAAGATCGATCACCGACACGATATGTCCGCGCACGACGGCAACCCCGGGCATCCACGGCGGAAGATTCGGCAGCGGCGTGATGGCCGGCCTCCTCGTAAGCCCAGAAAGCCAGGCGTGGGGCAAGCCGACGCGCCAGCTCCCCACCGCCGTGACGACGAAGACGCCGAATGATGCGTCGCGCCGCTGCTCGGTCTTGTGCGCGAGCTTGAGCGCGCGACCCGCTAGCACGCGCTGAACGTCCGTCGTTCGGGAGGTCTCGTTCATCGCATGCTGGCCCTCATCAGTGAGACAGCGTCGAGAAGGCGGCTCGCTCGCGTCTCGCCATCTGCAAGCAGGTGGTCCGCGGGAAGCGATGCGAGCCGACGCGCCAGCTCCTCCATCTGCGCACGCGCCTTGTCGTCGTGCCCAGCCCGCTGCAACGCCGCGACGTACCAGAAACGCGCAACGTGGTCGCCGCCATCGATGAACAGCGCCCGACGAAACTCCGCAATGGCCTCGCCAACGCGCGCACCCTGCAAGTGCTCGCGGCCTTGCGCGCGATGATCCGGCACCACGGAGCTGCGTGCCACACTCGCGGCGTGGACCTCGGCCACCGCCCGCACGGTTTGGTGTGCGCGACGCGCGTTGCGCGCCACAGGCCGAGTCACAGCGATTGCGCCGCTCGGCGACCCACTGGCGCGCACGTCCTCGACCTCCGGCCGCAGCACGAACGCGCCGACGACGTCGCCCGGGGCACGCGCAAAGACATGACGATCCGGACTCGGATCGGCCGGCGCGGTGACCAGCAGACCGTCGCTTCGCAGCACGCGGCCGAGCGCCGTGTAGATACGCGCGATCTTTTCCGGCTCGAAGTAGATGCCGACGTTGCGAAACAGCGCCACATCAATCGACGCCGAGGCGATGGTCTCCAGACGCTCCTCGACCTCGCCCTGCTCGAAGCGGACGGCGACGGCAAGCGACGGGTCGATGAGCACCTCGCCATCTTGTCCTGCCGCAAAATAGCGCGCGAGCATCCAGTCGGGAACGCCGCGCAAGGACCACGGGCGAAACCGGCCGCTCTTCGCGACGGCAACGACGCGTCGATTGATGTCGATGGCAACGATGGAAACGCGCGCCAGAGCCGCGTCTCCCAAAGCCTCGCGCAGCATGATCGCGACGCTGAGCGGCTCCTCGCCACGGGCACAACCGAGCGACCACAGCGTCACGCGCTCACCTGGCCGGAGCGCGGCGAGACGGGCCCGCACATGCTCGACGATGACAGGGTACTGCTCGGGATGGCGCCCGAAGTAGGACTCGTCGATCGTCAGGTGGCTCGCGAGCTCGACCAGCAGGGCGTCGTCCTCGATGAGCTGCGTCCACGTCTCGGCGTCCGTGCAGGCATGCTCCTGGGCGAGGGCCGTCACCGCTTCGGCCATCTGTGCTTGCCATCCGGGCCGCGGCGCGAGCCCGATGACCGCACGAATGCGTTGCTCCAACGCCGCGGGGGTCACGTCGTTGGCTCCTCGGGCAAGGAGAGTCCGGCCACGAGCTGAGGCACACTGAGTACGAGCAATTGCGCGCCGGTGACGTAGGTGACGCCGAGCACGTACGAAGCGTGTGCGAGATGGTCCACCTCGTCGCGAACCTCGAGCGTCGCACCGTGACGCACCTCGGAGACCCCCTGGACGGCGAGGGCGACCCTGCCATGCTCGGTGGAGCAGATGACGAGCATGTCCTCAATCTCTGCGTCGCGTACCTCGCCAAGCAGCCGGGCTCGCAGATCGAGGACGGGCATGCCGTCGCCGTGGAAGTCGACCATACCGAGCACCCACGGCGGCGTCTCGGGGACTTTCGTCACCTCACATCGCATGACGACGGTTTCGACGTGGCGAAGTGGCAAGGCCATGATCTGCGCGCCGACGTGGCACGTGAGCAGGTCGGAGAGTCCAGTTGTGAGCTCGCGCGCACGGATGTCGCGGTGCACACCGCGGCGCAGATCCAGCAGGCGGCGCTGCAACCCGTCGATGACATCGAGTATCGCGCCCACGTCCTCGCCCATCTGCATGGCTCACCGCACACGCCCGCTGAGCACGAGCCCAACGGCCGCCAAACGATTCAGAAGGGGCGTGACTTTGACGCGGGCACGACGTGGCCATGACAGACGCGTCTCATAGTCACCCCGATGAAATGCATCCCGACAGGCGCGCCGACGGATCTTGCCGCTGGTCGTTCGGGGCAGCGTCCCAGGCGCGACCAGAACCGTTGCGGCGGTGCGAAGGCCAAAGGTTGCGAGCACGCGCCGCTCGAGGTCGCCCGCAATCGCACTCTGGCGACGCCACGAGCGGGCGTCGAGCTCGGCAACGAAGTACAGCTCTTCGGTCCCCTCGGCCCCAGAGAGCGAAAACGCAGCCACGCGGCCGCGCCTCACTCCCGCCGTCTCGGCGGCACAGCGCTCGAGATCACCGGGGGCGAAGTTTTGTCCTCGCACGATCACGAGGTCGCGGATGCGATCGATGACGAACAGGCGCCCCTCGGCGACGTACCCGAGGTCGCCGGTGCGAAGCGCCCCCCGCGCCTCACTCTCGGGCTCGTGGTAGTAGCGCGGCGAGATCGATGCGCCCCGAACGACAATCTCCCCTACCCGCCGTTCAGCGCAGGGCTCGCAAGACTGTGGGTCTTCAATCGTGACGCCATGGTCCGCCACGGCGCGGCCGACCGACACAAAGGGCGCCGCATGCGCACTGCCTTCTTCGGTGCGTCTCGCCACGCCCTCCCCTGCCAACACTGCGCGGTCGACCGTGTCGATGTGTGGCAGTTCCCCCGGCGATGGGAACGCGGCGGCCAACGTCGCCTCCGCCAAGCCGTACACGGGGTAGAAGGCGGCCGCGTCAAAGCCATGGGGTCCGAAGCGCTCGATAAAGCGCCGCACGACGTGCGCATCGACGGGCTCGGCGCCGCAGAAGGCGAGACGCCAGCGCGAGAGATCCAAGCCAACGAGCTGTGCGTCGGGGATCTTGTTGCAGCACAAGCTGTAGGCGAACGTCGGCGCGACGCTCATCGTCCCCGCGAGCGTCTGCATGGCACGCAACCACGTGATCGGACGCAAGAGAAATGCCATCGGCGACATGATGTGCGTCGGAATGTGCCAGAAGAGGGGAAACAACAGTCCGCCGATGAGACCCATGTCGTGGTGCAGCGGGAGCCACGAGACGAATCGATCACTCGGGCCAACGCGGGTCGTGATGCCAATCGCACGGATGTTGGCGGCGATGTTCTCGTGGGTCAGTACGACGCCGCGTGGTTGCCCGGTACTCCCCGACGTGTACTGGATCACGGCAGGCGTGTTGGGCGCGCGATGCACGAACCGCAGCGCGGTGCCGTCGCCTGCCCGGAGATCGAGGCTATCGAGCGCAACCACGGGCACGTCGATGTCGGCGTCCACCATGGTTGCGCGCCACGCTTCGAGGTTCTCGACCAGTACCAGGATCGGCGTGCAGTCCTGGGCGACGCGCGTCATGCGCTCGCGAAACAGCGTTGAGGTACGGAATTCTCGGTGCGTCTGTAGCGGTACCGCGATGAGCCCGAGCGCCATCGTCGCCAGGACTGCGGTCAGGAGATCGACGGGGTCTCCAAGCGACATGAGAACGCGGTCGCCCGCGTCGAGCCGGCGGTGCTCGAGCACCTGGACGAGCGCGTGCACGCGGGCTCCGAGCTCTGCGTACGAGACGCCGTGCGTGTCGAGGCTGCGCGCCGTCGGCTGCACCCGATAGAGAGGGACGAAGTCTGGCGTCGTGCGCATGTGCCCGAAGACCCGCTCGACGTAGCCCTCACCGGCAGCGATTGAATGGCTAGCCACTGCTCATCCCTCCGTCGAGTGTGATGACACTGCCGGTGAGGTAGCCTCCCGGCGCCGTCGCGAGAAAAGTCACAACCTCGGCCACGTCTGTGGGGGTCGCAAACCGTGCGAGTGGGATCCGCCCGGCGGCAAAGCGCTCGACGAGTGCCTTGTACGGCGTCAGCATCGCGGTGTCGGTGTAGCCTGGCGCCACGGCGTTCACCGTGATCCCGTGCGGCGCGAGCTCGCGCGCCGCCGAGCGTGTCGCCGCGATGAGCCCAGCCTTGGAGGCCGCGTACACGCACGCCAGCGCCGCACCGGTGATGGCACTCACCGAGGCGATATTGATGATGCGCCCCCCCCCGTTGCGCGCCATCACGCGGCCGAAGGCAGCGGTGCAACGCAGGGCTCCGGCAAGATTGACGTCGAGGATTTCGCGCAGGTTTGCCTCGTCGATGGCGAGCGCCGGGGTCTGATGAAAGACGCCGGCGTTGTTGACGAGCACGTCGATGCGGCCAAAACGCGCCACAACGCTCGTCGCACAGCGTTCGACCTCGGCCGCATCCGTGACGTCCATGGCCTGCGCGGCGACCACGCGTTCGTGCACGATCCCTTCGATACCGACCAGATCCCGGTCGGTGGCCACGACGTGCAATCCGGCGAGCGCAAGATCATCGACGATGGCCCGGCCGATGCCGCGGGCGGCCCCCGTCACGACGGCCACCCGCGTCGGCTCGCCTCGGGGCTCCGACCCCTCCGGCTGCGGCGCGGGGCGACTCATGCGTACGCTCCGCGGCTCGTGGCCGCCACGGCGACAACTTCCTGGTCGTCCTCGGAGACCCACGGACGCAACCGCTCGGGGTCGCCGGTGATGGCGCGCAGTCGTTCGCGCGTCATGTCGGTGTGGAGACTGACAGGCTGTACAGGGAAATCGACGAGCTAGCGCAGGGCGACGTCAGCCAACGCTGGGTGTCGCAGCGTCCCGCGGGCACGCCAACGACTCGCCGCCGCAAACAGCGAGGCGCACACGCCATCGACCAATCGGGGGTCCACGCTGCCGCTCGCGGTCTCGAGTGCGCGAAGTCTTCCGAGTGCGCGCGCGACATCGGCGGGCTCATAGCCCGTGCTCGCGCTCAGCGCCGTCGCGAGCCATCGCAAATCCAGATGATCGAGCAGCACCCGCGGCAGCTTGGTGACGCCGAAGTCACGCAGGCTCGCATCGATGGTGCTCGGCGCGCCTCCCTGATGAACAAAGCGCACGAGTGGCGCGAAGTAGGCGACCAGACCGTGCCCCAGCGCCGAGCCCCCCCCTGCTCGCGTCACGACGACGCGAAATCCCGCGTCCGTCAGATAGCGATAGAGGCGCTGCGTCGTGGCGGGCGAGCGGTCTGTTGAGGCGAGCTCGAGCAGCGCCGGCCCGGTGCTCGCGTACGGTCGATGCAAAAAGCCGACGACGCCATCGTGCTCGCGCGCGGCCTCGTCGGTCGAGGGTGTCAACACGAGAAGGTGGGCGCCTGTTCGTGCGACCTCACCGGTCGGTAGGCTCCCGTCAACGACGCAAACCGTGGCGTCGCCCGCGTGACGAGCCAGTGTCTCCACACTGCGATGGACTTGGGTCGCCGGTACGCGGTGCGTCGTCAGATCGGCGCGCAGCTCCCGCAATGCGTCCGTATCGCCGTGAAACCCGACCTGCAAAGGTGGAACATCGGTACGGGCCTTGCCGAGCGCGAGCGTGTGCGCCACCTGGCGAATAAAGAAGAATGACAGCGCTTTCTTAGCCATCGGGGCGCAGGCCGATCGACCACTCTCCAGGATTTCGTCGTCTCGGTCCTGCGTGGTCACCTCGCCCGCTTCGACCGCGCGCGCCATCAGCTCGAGCGTGCGCTCGTAGACCGGGCGATAGGACGCGGGCAGTTGGGCGATCCGGCGTCGCTGTCGGTCCACGATCGCGGCAACATCGCGCACGTCGGGTCGGCGTCGCGTCGGTGGCTTGCGCCCCGCCGTCTGGGCAACGACCTTCGCCGCAAAGACGGCCGTGGAGGCAGCAAGCTCGTCGACGTCGAAGACCGCATCGACGAGGCCATACGCTTGGGCCTGCATCGCTGACCAGCGCTGCCCCCAAAGCAGCAGGTCGGCGCTGCGCTCGAGGCCCAACAACAGCGGCAGACGGAGCGTGCCTTCGAAGATGGGAAGAAAGAGATAGTCGTTGACCTCGGTCATGTAGAAGTGCGTCACGGACGTGTTCGCAGCCACGCGATAGTCGCACGCGAGCGCCAGCTCGACGCCACAGCCGTAGCAGTTGCCACGAACTGCGGCGATGGTGGGCACCGGGCAGTCGCGCAACATTTGGTAGGCGTCACGGACCTCGCCGGAAAGATCGCGAGCCGCTTCCGGCGTCTGCGCCGAAACTGCCATCAACAGACCCACACCATTGACGAAGCTTCCCTCCTTGCCGCTTTGCAGCACGAGGGCGCGGGTCGTCGCAAAGTCCTGCGTGGTGAGCACGTCGCGCAGCTGCCGCGCGGCAGCGTTGTTGAAGATGTTGACCTCGCAGCGGGGCGTATCGAGCGTCAGATACAGCACACCCTGCCGGTGCTCGATCGAAAAGGGACGCGTCTCATCGGCCATGACGGTCACGTTAGTTGTCACGCTCAAGGGCATGCCAAACAAAGTCGCAGAGCGAGCCGACCGTCAGCGTCGTCGGATCGGTGCAGGTGGCGATCCAGTCATTGAGCAGAATGGGTCGATCGAGCTCCTCTTCGAGCGCGATGGCGAGCGTCGCGATACGCAGCGAATCGAACCCGAGCTTGAGCACGAGGCTGTCCTCACGCGTGATCTGTCCCTGTCGATCCGACGACGTTCGGATAGCGTTTTCGACCCGTGCTTCGATTTCATGACGTGCCAGCGACATCGATTCAACCTCCTGGATTGGGTGCCGTCGGCTCGGGCCGGCGACGCCGTGTTGGAACATTCGCGCTCGAAGGCGAGCTGGAGTTGCGAACGGCGTCTTGCCCGTTCGGATATTCGACCGTGTACGGGCGCGCGGGGGAGCGATCGGCAGCCGCGGCGTACGTGTAACGGCGATAGGGCTCCTCGCGCGACGGTCGGTCGTCCGGATGACGCTGGCGTTGCTCGAGCTCGGCGAGCGCGCGACGCAAGATCGTCTCCGCGAGTTGCTGCTCGCCCGCATGCGCCGGGCCGAAAAGATCTCGATAGCGCAGCTCGAGCGCATCGAGGCGGGCGGCCGCCAGCGACGACGGGGCGAGCTCCCGCGCGGTGCGCAACAGCGGGTGATGACCCCGCGCGCGGTCGCGAAAGAACACGCTGCGTTGCTCGCGCAAGACCGGGTGGCGTGCGCGCATCGTGAACTCATAGCCGTTGAGATTGACCTCGAGCGCTTTCATGAACGCCGGGCCGCGCTCGCGATAGATGCGGCCGTAGGTGTCACCCACGCGAGCGAGCATGCTCTCGTGGCTGAAGTGCTCGTGCACAAAGCTCTTGCCGTAGAGGTGGTACTCGCCCCACGGCACGCGCTCGGGGATCTTGCCTTGCTGCTTGTAGGTGCGCCACACCGCCGTCCCCGGCACGACGGTGAGCAAGGAGAGCTGTTGAAACGTGGAGTCGAGACCGACAAAGTAGTCTACGTCCTCGTCGATGTTCTCGGGCGTCTGCGCATCTTGGCCGAGGATCCAGGAACCGATGGTTTTGATGCCAATCGATTGCAGCCACGGAAAGATCTCCGCGGCGCTCTTCTCCTGGGTCTTGCCGTGGGTGAAGAACTTCGATTCGACGCCCACCCAAGCCTTGTCGAGGCCCGTCAGTAAGAGCTCCTCAGGGTCGTAGCGGGAAAGCGCCTTGAGCGAGCCGAATGCCGAGTATGCATACTTACGTAGGCCGATCTCGGTGTCCGCCTGCAGGAGCTTGCCGAGCTCGCGTACTTTCTCGCCGTGGTCGAGAAAGTTCTCGTCATAGATGGTGACCGAGTCGGTCGCGGGCGTGCGCTCCCAGTAGTTGCGCATCGTGTGCGCAATGCGCGCCGCGTCCATCAGCTCGATGTAGCGCCCATCGGTCGACGCCGAGGTCACGCAGAAGGGACAGCGCTGCGTGCAACCGAGGCCGCTCAAGATGATGCCGACCGTGCCGACAGGTCGACGACTCAGCCAGGTGAGCGTCGCGCCTTCTTTGGGCAGACGGCAGTGGATGGTCGAGGGTGGGTCGGCCCCCAGCACGCGGCGAAGAAAGGAGATGCCTTCACCCTGCGAGACGTAGTCGATGACCTTCGTCCAACGCGGGTCTTGCGCCAGCTCCGAGGCGCAGATGGCACCGTAGCCGCCGACGACGATCTTCGTAGCGGGCGAGCGGTGCCGAACGATCGCAGCCATTTCCAACATGCGCTCGGCGTTGATCGGGTCGAAGTTAATGCCCACATACGCGTAGCCCGCTTCAAGCTCGCGCCCAAAATCGTCGAGGGTAGGATTTTCGAGTAGCACGGAGGGCTCGTCGACGTTTTGCGCCAACAGATGCAGCGGCGACGCGTGGGTGTGCAGGTACGGCGTGAAGAGCTCTTGACCGCGTGTGAGCCGGTAGCCCATTTGGTCGGTCGCGGCAAAGTCGAGAATGCGCTGCACCGGAGCGTACGTGGTCGTGAGCAACAGCCGTGGCTGCATGCGGCGCCTCCTCGCGTTCTGAACGACATGGCGGCGAGTGTGGCTCGCCGTTATCGTGAGGCGTGACGATGCAGCGTCCGTGCCAAGCACCGCAGCTAGCGCGGCCTCGACAATCCAAGGAGTTGCGCGCGCGCACGCTTGCCGGGCCCAGGCAAAACGCATATGGCACAGCAAATTGCGCCGGCAGCGTCGGCCGACAGGGAGGTCTCGCGTGTGGCAGGTGGATACGTCGCTCGCCCGCTTGCTGCCGTTCGCGTCGCATGTGCGCGAAGTCTCTGGCGGCTGGATGCACTTCGTCGACGAGGGCCAAGGAGCGCCGTTGTTGCTCGTGCACGGCAATCCCACGTGGTCGTACCTCTACCGCGACATCGTCGGTCCCCTGGCCGCACGGCATCGGGTGGTCGTGCCCGATCATCTCGGCTTCGGACTTTCTGAGCGCCCCGCGGGCGCGTCGTACGCTCTACCCTGGCATATCGCCAATTTACGCGACCTCGTCTTGGGCCTGGACCTTCACGACCTCACGCTGGTGTTGCACGACTGGGGCGGGCCTATCGGTCTCGGTGCGGCGCTCGAGCTCGGCGATCGTGTACGGCGCCTCGTGCTTATGAACACCTGGGCCTGGCGGTTGCCCTCCGGCGCGCCCATCGCCCCCATTCTCGCGGCCATTCGCGAGCCCGAGCGTGGTGAGCGCCTGGTGCTCGAGCACAATTTCTTGGTCGAGCAAGGGATCCCGGGCGGCATCTATCATCGCGACCGCGTCACACAGTCGCTGCTCGAGGCGTACCGCCGCCCCACGGCGGACGCCGAGTCTCGACGTGCCATCTTGACGCTCGTGCGATCGATCCCGGTTGGCGCAGCGGGAGCCGCCGCCGAGACCATGGCCGGCATTGAGCGAGGCCTCGCGTCATTGCACCTGCCAACGTTGCTCATCTGGGGCCAGCGCGATCCCGTCTTTCCTCCCGCGACGGTGACCGTGTGGCAGCGCCTCCTGCCCCAGGCGACGGTAGCCTGGCTGGCGGAGGCTTCGCATTTCCTTCAAGAAGACGCGCCGCAAGAAATCGCGACGCTCCTGCTCGACTGGGTCGCGGCACAAGCCGGGCGCGACGGTGACTAGCGTCCGTAGCGCGCGAGCTTGCGTGATAGTGTCGAGATGTTGACGTCCAGCAGGCGCGCGGCGGCTGCCTTGTTGTCGGCCGTGTAGGCGAGCGTCCGCAGGATGTGGCGGCGCTCCGCCTCGTCCAACGTCGACGGCATCTCCTCACGCGACGTCGCGGTGGTGGGCGAACGTGGCACGCCGACGAGAGAGGGCAGCTCGCTCGTGGTGATCTGCGACGTGGTCGCGAGGATACAGGCGCGCTCGATCACGTTTCGCAGCTCGCGAATGTTTCCCGGCCAGTCGTGTGCGCGCAATCGCAACATCGCCTCGTCGCTGATGCCAATAACTTGCTTGCCGCTTCGCCCCGCGAGCTCCGCGACAAATCGCACGGCCAGCGGTTCGATATCCGCGAGGCGGTCGCGCAGGGGCGGAAGGCCGATCGGCATGACACAGAGACGATAGTAGAGGTCTTGGCGAAAACGGCCGGCGCGCACGAGCTCGGTCAACTGCGCGTTCGTCGCCGCAACGATACGCGCATCCACTTTGAGGGTGCGTGTCCCACCGAGACGGCGCAGTTGCTTGCTCTCGATGGCCTTGAGCACCTTCGCCTGGATGGCGAGGGGCATGTCGCCGATTTCGTCGAGAAACAGAGTTCCACCGTCGGCAAGCTCCATCAGGCCGGGCTTCTGTTGCGTTGCATCGGTGAAGGCCCCGCGCTCGTGACCAAAGAGCTCGGAATCGAGCAGCTCCTCACTGAGGCCCGCGCAGTTGATGTCGACAAAAGGGCCGCTTGCTCGACGGCTCCGCTGGTGAATGAGCTCGGCAACGACTCCTTTGCCACTGCCCGTCGGCCCCTCGAGCAGCACGGTGGTATCACTGTGGCGCGCCATCACTTCCACGGCATGCGCCGTAGCAGCGTCGAGCAACGGCCATCGCGCGGCCACCTTCACATGGCACGGCACGTGCTCTCCTCGCAGGGCGAAGAGCTCGGAGAGCTTGGCGTCGAGATGCTCGAGATCTGCCGGCTTGCGCACGTAGTCGTCCGCGCCGGACTTCATCGCACGCACCACGAGATCGACGTCACCGCGCCCGGTCATCATCATCACGGGCCGCGTCGGCGCACTTTCCTTGAGTCGCATGAGCACGTCGAGGCCATGCATGTCGGGCATGTGCATGTCCAGGATGACCGCCGCGGGATCAGCGGTCTGCGCGAGACGAAGGCCGCCGCCGCCGCTGTCCGCCGTCAGCACGGCGTAGCGTGCCGCCAGTGAGCGATCGAGAGCACGCAGCAGCTCGTGCTCATCGTCGATGATGAGCAAGCGCTTTCTTGGGTCGATGTCTGCGCACATGGGTTGGCTCGTGGTGGGTGTGCTCAGTCGTGTGCGCCGCGCGGAGCGCGATGTGGGACGCAGATTTCTCCGCGCACGTCGCCCTCGAAACCGCTGCCGTCGGCGTACGCGTGACCGAACATGAACAACGTGCCGGTCGCTCCCTCATAAATACCGGAGCCTGCCCGCACGCGATCGATTTCGCTGAAGGTGCCGCCCGCGGTGTCGAAAACGCCGACGTCGGTGAAGCTCAGCACGCCGAAACGGGTGGTCAGATCGAGAGCACCGCTGTAGGACCAAGTGCTCCCCGGCTCGGCTGGGGGCGTGACGATGCTCGCCTCACCCATGACGCCGCCACCGAGGCCGGCCGCGCGAAAGTGCGTCGACCCAGTGAGAAAGCCCGAACCATCGACGACCGTGCCACGCGTGCACATACCCACGGCGCTGTCGCAGTCTTCGGCGTTGAACGTGACGCGGATGATGGCTCGTGTCGGCCAACAGGATCGCTCGTCAACACCAGCGCGGCCCGCCTGGCCGAGCGAAGCGGTCAGAGTCAGCGTGCCAAGCGCCAGTACAACGGGCCATCGGGGAAAATGCTGCGTTGTCATGGGATCCTCCAGTCGGTTGAGCAGGGCTGCCACAGACACGTTCGCTGATCCTTACGCGCCCGCGCTCGCCGGCAGTGCGTGCGGACGCACAGCGCGGCGACGTGCGAGGCAGCGCGTCACTTCGTCGACCACCGCGTCCGTCGACGCCGACTTCGGGATGAACCCGTCGGCGTGACAGGCGCGCGCAAGCTGAGCAAGCTCGGCAGCTGGAATGGCCGAGTAGAGGAGCACAATCACATCGCGGAGCAACTCGCGCTTGCGAATCGACTCGACCAAGACGTTGCCCTCGAGCGCGGGCATGTTGACGTCGAGGAGCACCAGCTCCGGCTGCACACGCATCATCGCCACCGTGGTACCGATGGGCTCAGAGCGGGTGGCAACGTCGTAGCCAGCCTTCTCGAGCGCAGCTGAGACGACTCGCAGCACCGTTTCATTGTCGTCGACGACGAGGATCCTGCTTCTGTTCGCCATGGCTCGCCTGCGCCTCCGTGCGTCCCCAATCGATCCCCGCCAACCATCAGCGAGATGCTGGACGCGTGACATACTCGCAGATGAGCATAACAGCAAAAATCGATATAAACAATATTTTCATGTTTTAATTACTTGCGACGATCCGACGGATCCCGCAGAGCTCGCACACTGGCTCAGCGAAGCCTCTCAGGCAAGCTCGAACAAGGGGGTTCCGCCGTCGCGTCGACGTGCGGTGCGTTGCCGGTGCTACTCGCCGAGCACGTCCATGATGGCGGCAACGAGGTTGTCGATGGGGAAGCCGTTGGCCACGAGTGCCCGCGCGGTTCCGGCGGCAATGACGCGGGCGTCAGGAAGCTCGCGCGGGTCGTAGCTCTCGCCCTTGAGCGCCGCCACAAGAGCGCTGCGGGCGCGCTCGGGATCTCCCCCCGGGCCGG
>CAYHNK010000060.1:0-17346 GCA_964357695.1 uncultured Bdellovibrionales bacterium
GTGGTGCGTGCCTAGAGCGCCACGCGCAAGCGCCGTGATCTTCTCGGGCGCATGCTCGTGCGCGGCGAAGTGATTACCGAGAAGCAGCTTGCCGACGCTCTCGAGACACAGAAGCGCACGCTGCGGCGTCTGGGTGACATTCTCGTCGACAGCGGCGTCCTCGACGTCAAGACGTTGCGCGCCTTTACACGCCTGCAAACGACCGAGACACTGTATCGCTTGTTCCTGTGGAACAGCGGTACGTACGAGCTCGAGCAGGCCGATGTGCCGACACCCGACGGCATTGGCGACCACGAGCTCATCCGCAGTGACAATATCTTGATGGAGGGGTTTCGCCAGCTCGACGAGTGGCCCATGATCCGCAAGCGCATCACGGGCTACAGCCTCACCTTCGAGCGCATTGAAGACCTCGATGCGCTGGCCGGTGCCGAGCCGAGCGGGGACGAGCTAGGTCTCGACGACGCGTTTGGCGACTTCGACAGCAGCGGTGGCGGCAAGGCGGGGCGCCTGCGCAACATTGGCCACAATGAACGCCTCGTCTATCAAATCGTCACCCGCGATCGAGACGTGCAGAAGATCATCGATCTGTCACGGCTCGGAGAGTTTGAGACCTGCAAGGCGCTCTCCACCCTGATTGAAGCCGAAATCCTGCGTCCGGCCGCCGAGCGCGAGCGACAGCCGAGCGCGGATGCCACCGTCGGTGGTATTAGCGTGCGCTCCGGCCCCCCGATTGCCTCGGTGGTGGTGCGCATCGCGCTGTTCGCCGCCTTGGGGGCCGGTCTATGGCAGGCGACGCATACGTTCCGCGTCGATCTACCGCGGCTTGCGGCGTCACTACAGTCGGTCGATGTCTTTGCCCATGTCGGCTATCTCGACCTCGCGTTCCAGCGTGTCCTCTCATCATCGCGCGTGGCGATGCTGCGGCACGCGCTCGAGGCGTACCGAGCGCAATACGGCGCCTATCCAGCGAGCTTGGAGATGCTCGCGTCGACGGGTCTCGTGCGGCGTCGCGATCTCGCCTTTCCATGGCAGCATCGCTACGAGTACACGCGCTCGGCCGACAGCTACGTGTTGCTTGAGCCGCTGTATTGACGTTCTGCGATAACGCAGGCAGCGTGGTTGCGATAACCGAGGAGTGGGGATCATGAATTACAGAGAATGGCGTGTGCTCTTGTGTGCCGGGATCGGTGCACTGGTCGGGTGTGACACAGGCACTGGCGAGCCACAGAGCTGCGTGGAGGATTTTGACTGCCCACTCGGCGAGGTCTGCGAAGGCGCCACCGCCGATGCGTCCGGAAGCTGCGCCAGCGCGCCAGCGGATGCTGAGCGCACGTTCGGTGCCGCGAGTCTCGAGTTTGTCTCCGGGAACGAGGCGTTCCTACTCGGCGTATACTCGGTCCCCACCGGTGCCGCGGCGGTCACCGATACGGCGACCTTTTCGGTAAGTAGCGCGGGTGCCACTGCCAGGGTCACGGCAATTTCGCCGCTGCGCAGCATGGTGCGCCCTGATCCCACGTGGGCAGCACGCTCGAAGTTTGACGCCGCACGCTGGCAGCGCATGCATCAACGCAGCGGGGCCGCGCTGGCCCAAGCGGGCAACGTCAGCCAAGCAGCCCTGCAACAGGCGGCCTGTCCCGCCTGCGACGCCGACACGATGTGTTGGCGCCATGAGTGCGTGGCACAGGTCACACTGACCTTCACCGACGGTGCGAGTCCCATTCACTGCAACTTGGAGCGTGTTATCGATGCCGCCGGGCAAGCGATCAACGTCCTTGTCGACGAAGATCTGGCGGCCGACGCGGCGCTGGCCATCGGCGCCGTCGAGGCCTTTGCGGCAACCCTTGCCGACGAGCAGCACCTGCTGGGCGTCAACAATCAGGTGGCGACGCTGGATCGCGACGGCGATGGGCGGTTGACCGTCGTCTTTACCAACTACGCGGCCGGAGACGTAACCACCGACGTCGTCGGCTTTTTTGACGACCAAGATTTTCTCGCGGCCGGCGCCTCCGGTGCCACCGGCAATGAGGCCGACTTGTTGTGGGTGCGCATGCCGGGCGCCTCGAACAGCGCTGGGCTCATCACCGAGCCGTTGGCGGTGGGCACGCTGGCGCACGAGTACGTGCACCTCGCTTCCTACGCGACGCGCGTGTGGGGCCGCTCGGTGGCGGCGCCAGCGGAGCTACTATGGCTCGACGAAGGCGTCGCGCACCTGACCGAGGATCTCGCCGGGTGGGGACCGTCCAACGTCGGCGCAGTGGCGGTGGCTTTGGATGCGTGGCCGACCGCGGCCTTTGCGACCGGCGAAGACAGTGTCGCGCAGCGGGGCGAAGCCTACCTGCTCTTGCGCCATCTCGTCGACGAAGCGGCGCGCGCGGCGGGGGCCACGGGCGCTGCCGATGCCGCCACCACCGCGGCGGCGACGACTCTGGTGAGCGGCTTGCTGGCCGATCCTGCTGTCGGTTTTGACCACCCAGTGTTGCGCGACGCCGGTGCGGACGGCGTGTGGCGCTGGCTGCAAGCCGTCTACGCGACCGGCCGTGATGACGTGTTGTCCGCGGCGACCGCGCACAACTATCTGTCTGTCGAGTCGGCGATCACCGGGAATCTCGTCGGTATCGCCACCACGGGTACGTTCAGCTCGGCGCGCGGCACCGACGACGTGACTCTGTATGGACCGAGGATGGGGGATGGCTCGACCGACGAGATCCTCGTCGGCGACGCGCCTTTGGAATCGGTCGTGGCGCACTCGGGTAGTGTGCTCTTTCTCGTGCGTGCGAGTGCCCCCGGTACCGTGGAGCTGCGCGGGCGGGGCTCTGCGCAGGTCGATCTGCACCTGCGCGCCGTCCAGGTGCAATAGTGCTCAGTGCCTGGGTCGCTGTCGCGTGGCTTGCAGCCGCCGCGGATCCCGTCGCGCTCACCGGCACCGTGCTCGTACACGGCACGTCGCTACACGCGCGCACGCTGTTGCACCACGGCACCGAGAAGTCCGAGCTCGTCGGCGAGCTTACGGTCGAGCTCCGGCGCCTGCAGAGCGCCACGGTCGAGGTCGTTGGGCAGCCACGCGATGACGGCACATTCGAAGCCAAGGAATACCGCATCATCGATGTCGGCGGCGGCGTGCGCCCACTCGTGGGCCTGCTCGCGGGGGCATCGGGCAGCTTGCAGCTCGTCGATGGTCGGGGCGAGCCGATCGCACTGAATGTCTCGGCGACGCTGGCGGCGCGTCTTGTTGACAAGGTGGGTGCGAAGATCTGGGTGCATGGCACGACGCTCGTCTCCGGCGAGCTCAGAGTGCTGCGCTACGGGATCCTACGCGATCCACCCGCCCGGCGAGCACCGCTCGAACCGTGACGCGCGCAGGCTATTGCATCGTGCCCGGCAAGCGAGCAGACTCGCCCGCCTGCCGACACGATTTCGCACTGAGGAGGGTATCATGCGCACTTGGTTGCTCGTAGGACTCAGTCTGCTTACCGGCGCCGCCAGCGTGGCTGCCAATGACCTCGATCCGCTCGCCGAGCTCACCGCCCTGGGCGATGCGCTGGCCGATGCGGTGCCCGAGGCAGGCGGCTCGATCCGCGCCAAGCGGGATGCAGACTTGACCGTCACCCAGCGCGTGAACGCACCGGAGGCCCTCGAGGCACGGGTCGAAGAAGTCAAAGCCGGGCGATTTCCGACCGTCGCGCTCAAAGTGAAGGTGCTGCGCGCGGCGCAGAAGGGCGTCGCCAAGGAAGTCGCCAAGAATGCCACGCTGGTGATCGTGCCGAAGCTGAAGATCCAGGACGGGCAAATCGACCTCGCGGACGCTGAGACACTGGTCAATGCCGGGGCTTACTACTTGCGCAAGGGCGACAAGGTGGCACTGCGCCTTGGTACGCAGCGTGGCAAGCTCTGGGAGGCCGACTACATCGAGCGCAAGTAGCAATGGATGCGGACATTCCCGTGCCCCCGGATGCGGCCCCGGCTCGGCCACGTGAGTCCATCGCCGCCGGGCTGACCTCGGCGGCCGTGAGGCGCTTCGCAGCTGCGCAAGAGAGTCGCTGGATGCGGGTGGCGCTGCTGGCGCTGCCTGCCGTCGTGACTGGAGCGCTGCTCGCGCCCATGTGGACCGATCGCAGCTATCCCACAGACGCTGGGGCCGTCGGCACACCAGCCGCCGAGAACATCAAGGCGCCGCTCGACATCGAAGTTGCGGACACGGCAGCGACGGATCGCTTGCGTGACCAGGCGGAAAGCAGCGTCCGTCGCATCTTTGATCTGGACACGGCCCTGCCGGGAAAAATCGCCGAGCAGCTCGCCGCAGCGATGAGCTTCGCACGTGATGAGGCGACCACCCACGAGGAGATCCAAGCGGGCTTCGAGAAGCGCCTCGGCGTGGTCATCGAGCCGCACGAGCTCGATGTGCTGCGGGCCTTGGGGTTTGCAGGCGATCTCGAAGTGGCCTTGCGCCGCTGGGTGACGCGCGCGATGTCGCGTCCCGTGGTTGCGGCGGGGACCGCACTCGACACCGATCTGGGACGGGGCATCAGCATCCAGCGGGTGCCAGACGACGGGGCGGGGCCTCGCGGTGCCTTTCGAGTCGAAGACATCGTCGACGTCGAGACCGCCCGCGCCGACCTGCGCGTCCGCGCCGCCGCAGAAGAAGCTCCCGGGATACAGCCCGTGGAGCGCGACGCGCTCGTTGCCCTGGCGATGCGCCTCGTGCGACCCAACCTCACGCTCGATCGGGCGTCCACGGAGAAAGCGCGCGAGCGCGCCCGAGCAGCGGTGACGCCTGTTCTCATCGCCATCAAGAAGGGTGAGATGATCGTGCGTGACGGCGAGCGCATCACGGAGCGACAGCTGCTCATACTTCAAGCGCTCAGCAAGACCGGTCCCCGCGCGTCGGCGTTTCTCGGGGCCCTGGGCGCGGCCGTGCTCGTGCTCGCCCTCGTGCTTGTCGGCGTGGGTTTTGTGCGCGCGCAGCCCTGGGGCCTCGCGGTGCGCGGGACCGATTTGCTCTTCCTCTCGACCCTCGTGGCCGCCGCATCGGTGGGTATGCGGCTGTGGGTGATCGTGTCGCAAGCGCTACACGAGGGGTTTGGCGGCATTTCTCTCGACATGTACATCCTCGCCATGCCAGTTGCGGCGGCGGCGCTCATCACCCGGCTGGTGCTACGGGCCGACATCGCCCTACTCGTGGGCGTACTCCTAGGCGTCATCGCCGGTGTGCTGGTGCCCGGTCCGCCGGTATTGTCACTGTACCTCATCGCGAGCTCAACACTCGGCGTGACGCTGCTGCGTCGCCTCACTGCGCGCGGCGGTTTGGTGCGTGCGGGTCTACGCCTGGGCGTCGCTCAGGCGGGCTTCGCCATCGGCCTGCAATTGCTCGGCGCGAGCCCGCGCCCGATGGACTACGCGGTCGCCGCAGGCGCGGCTTTTGCCGGCGGCTTGCTCGCTGCCTTTCTGACGCTCGCGCTCACGCCGGCCGTGGAAACGCTCTTTGGCTACACGACCGATCTCAAGCTGCTCGAGCTCGCCAACCTCAACCACCCGGCGCTCAAGGATCTGCTGGTGCAGGCCCCCGGGTCCTACCACCACAGCGTCGTGGTCGCCTCCCTCGTCGAAGCCGCCGCGGAGGCCATCGGCGCCAACCCCCTGCTCACGCGCGTGATGGCCTACTACCACGACCTCGGGAAGGGCTGTAACCCGGGCTACTTCATCGAGAACCAGCGCGGCAGTCAGAATCCGCACGACAAGCTCAAGCCACAGCTCTCCGCCATGGTGATCCGACGCCACGTGGCCGATGGCCTGGAGATCGCGCGGCGCTACAAGCTCGCGGAGCCCATTTTGGCCGCTATCGAGCAGCATCACGGCTCGACGCTCATCCACTACTTCTACACACGCGCCAAAGAGCAGGAGAACGAGGACGGCGGGGGACCCGTCGCCGAGAGTGATTACCGCTATCCCGGCCGCAAGCCCCAGTCGCGCGAGGCTGCGCTGGTGATGCTGGGCGACTCGGTGGAGGCCGCCGCGCGCTCGCTGCCCGATCCCAATCCGTCGCGCTTGCAGGGCCTGGTCAATCGCATCATCAACGTGAAGTTCACCGACGGACAGCTCGAGGAGTGCGATCTGACGCTGCGCGATCTACACACCATCGCCAAGAGCTTTTCGCGCGTCATCAATTCCATCTACCACCAGCGGGTCGAGTATCCCGACATCCTCGGAGATCTCAGTGGCGGCGCCAAGAAATCGAATGTCGATAGCGATCAGAAATCGACGAAAGGCCCCGAGAATGGCGGCGGCGCAGGTGCGTCGGATCGTCCGGACAATCTGCGGCGCCTTGGGCTATCCTGACGCCGAGCTCTCGGTGGGGCTCACAGGCGATCCCGAGATCCACGCGCTCAATCGCGACTGGCGGCACAAGGACCGCGCCACCGATGTGTTGTCCTTTCCTCAGCTCGAAGGCGAGGCGCCGAGGTCCGGGCGGTCTGTGCTGGGCGATGTGGTCATCAGCATGGATACGGCCGCGGCGCAGGCTCACCGTGCGGGGCGCAGTCTCGAAGAGGAGGTGCGGTGGCTTCTTGTGCACGGCATCCTGCACTTACTCGGCCACGACCACGTCCACGGCGGCCCCCAGGCGAGGCGTATGCGCCAGGAAGAGCTGCGCCTGCTCGCGCTGCTCGATGCACCTACGACACGTGTCCCGCAGCGGCGACGCCGAGATTGAGCGGCAGCAGCACGGCAAGCGGCAGGGTTAGATCTTGTGCGCAGCCTGTCGCCATGAGCTTGACCAGCACGAGCACGAGACTCATGAGCGCCACGAGATCCCAGACGACGCGCAGCGCTCGTGGTGCCCGATGCCATCCGAGCGCCAACACGATCCCGAGCGGCAACGAGAGAAAGGTCAGCGGGGCGCCGAGCCAGAGCACTTCGTTATGCCAGGTGACCGTGTGGTTGGTAAACGTCGCCATGACCAAGAGCAGCAGTCCCGGCAGTCCCACGGCGAGGCCGAGCAGCGCATGGTAGCCGCCGCAGGCGATGCGAGCCGAACGGCTCCCGGTGGCGGCGTAGCGCCATGCGCCCAGCAGCGCCGCCCCCCCACCCAGTAGACCCACCAGCAGCATCCACGGCCACAGGCGACTCGGCTCGGCAGGTACGGTGCGGCGTTCGGGCGCGAGGTAGATGGCTTGCGCCGTGCCAGCGAGCACGCGCTCGACGCCATCCGGCCCGACATAGCGCAGTCCGGTCACATAACGACGCAGCTCCTCGGGTAGAAACATCTCGTCCCAGGCGCGGATGGGACGGTCGACCTGGTCGTTGAGCCACGCGTCGAGCACCCACGCGAGGTAGGGACTGCGCTGGGTGTGCCGCAGGGTGTGCTGACGCAAGTTGAGGCGTGCGGGACCCGCCGTCGCGGCATGCAGCTGACCGTCCACGGCCTCGTCGATCAGATCACGGATGCGCGTCGCGCAGTTGTCGGCGTAGTGGTCGTAGAGATAGTCGCGATTCTCCGGCAGCACGTACCAGGCGAGCCGCTCGGCGAGCCGCAGGGCTCGCTCGGGAGCAAGGCTCAGGGGCTGCGTGAGGATGTCACGGCGAAACCAGCGGTAGGTCATCACGGTGCCGCGCCACGACTCCTCGCCGACCCAGAACTCGAGACGCCCCATGACGAATTTCGGCAGCATCTCGCGGTCGAAGCTGAACATGCCAAAATTGTAGACGCGCGCGACGTCGAGACGCTGATCATGCACCAGCAGCGCGACGTGACCCCACCACGAGGGGATGTCGTCTCCCACGCCGAAGGTCACGAGCGAAATCTCGAGGTCCTCGCCGCGGCTCTCTCCGCGTGCCCACGGCGGGACATCGGCGAGCGCTGGTGCTGCCACACCCCAGCTGAGGCCGACGAGCACAGCGACGGTGAGGCCGAGTGATGCGCGCATGGAGGCCACTGCTAACGTCTCGTCGCCCGTCAAGCAAGCTGACGGAGTAGGGGCTGTTGACAAGCGCCGCGTCGTGCTCCACTTAGAGGTCGCCACCACGTACGGCGCAGCAAGCGCCCGAGGAGTCCCATCACGATGTCCGAGCGCGCCGACCTTCTCCGCGATCTAACGGCCCGTCTGGAGCAGCTCCGGGGGCATCTTTGACCTCGATAACAAGGCCACGCGCCTCGCGCAGCTGACCGAGCAGGCTGCCGACCCCGCACTCTGGCAAGACACCGAGCGGTCCGCGACTCTCCAGCGGGAGCGTTCCCGAATCGAGCGTGAGGTGGTGGGATTTCGTACCCTCGCCAAGCGCCTCACCGACGCCGAGGAGCTCGCCGAGCTGGCGCGTGAAGACGAGGAGATTGCCGCCGAGGTCGACGCTTCGTTGACGCAGGCGGAAGAGGACGTCGGAAAGCTCGAGCTGCAGCGCATGCTCGGTGCGCCGTACGACGACTACAACGCGGTCGTGTCCGTCAACGCGGGCGCAGGGGGTACCGAAAGCCAGGATTGGGCGCAGATGCTCTTGCGTATGATTTCGCGCTGGTGCGAGCGTCGCGGCTACGACATCGAGATGCTCGACACCCAGTACGGCGAAGAGGCGGGCATCAAGAGCGCGAGCTTTATCGTCAGTGGGCCGTACGCGTACGGCTACCTCAAGGGCGAGAGCGGCGTGCACCGGCTCGTACGCATCAGCCCATTCGACTCGCAAGCGCGACGCCATACGTCATTCGCCTCGATCGCCGTCGCTCCGGAAGTCGACGATTCGATTGAGGTCGAGATCGATGAGGACGACGTGCGCGTCGACACCTATCGTTCTTCGGGCGCGGGCGGGCAGCACGTCAACAAGACCGACTCCGCGGTGCGCATGACGCACATGCCCACGGGCATCGTCGTCGCCTGCCAAGCGGAGCGCTCACAGCACAAGAACCGCGCCAAGGCCCTCAAGATGCTGCGCGCCAAGCTCTTCGAGCTGGAGCTACGCAAGCGCGAGGAGCAGAAGGCGAAGCTCTCCGGCGAAAAGAAGAAGATCGAGTGGGGCAGCCAGATCCGCTCATACGTGCTGCAACCGTATCGCCTGGTCAAAGATCACCGCACCGGTCACGAGGTGGGCAACGCCGACGCCGTGCTCGATGGCGACCTCGACGGCTTTGCCGAGGCGTACTTGCTCGGGCGCTCGGGTGGGGGCAGCGGGATCCCCGATTAGGACTGTCTCAGAAGCTCATATCGAGAGCCAGGCGCCAGGTACGACCGTCGGTCATGAGGGCGGCCGTTGGCCAAAGCGAAGCACCTCGTCGCAGATCCCAGACGAACAGCCCGGTGCCCATGGCGATGAGCGTCGCGCCGGTTCCGAGCGCGGCCCACTGCCGCGACTGCGCGGCGAGCCCGCGACGATTGAGGCGATCGAGACGGCTGGAGTCATCAGTCATGCGCGTGAGGTCGGCCTGCGATGCGGGCGGCCCCGCGTCGTTCCAGTAGGCAATGATGCGGTCGCTCTTGGTGCCGATGTCACGGACCTGACTGCCGTAGTAGCCGGCCGCGCCGAGTGCCAAAATCCCGAGCCCGGCGCTGACCACGCCACTTTTTGCGCGCCAGCTCCAGGGCCGCTTAGCAGCGGAGGTCTGAGTCAGCAGCTCGCCCGCTTCGAGCGACTCGAGGGTCGAGAGCGGTGCGTCCGGGGGCACGACGCGTCTCGCGGTGATGGCGAGCCCATCCGGGCCACTGCGCACGGCCAAGTCGAGACGTGCGCCCGTGGGCACTTCGATTTCCTCAATCGTCGCGGACTTGCCCGCCTGTCGCAGCGACAAGCGTCGCTTGCCTGCCGCGACCTTCTCGATCGGACCGGCCATCGGCGTCGTTCCGACGGGCTCACCATCGACACGTACATCGACCCCGTCGACGTCGGCACGCACGAGGAGCGCCCCAAATCCGGTAGCGGACTCGACCTCGACGATGACACCGCTGACGGTGTTGTTTTCGAGATCGACCTGCACGGTCGAGGTGCGGTTGTAGACGACGTCGACAAAGCGGTAGAGGTCGGCGAAGCCGGATTTTGTCAAGTGCAGAATGTGGGGTCCGGCGCGCAGGGCCGTCAGCGGCGCCGAAAGCGGCGTCGTGCCCACGAGCTGGTCGTCGACATACACGTCGGTGCCCTCGTGGGGGCAGCTGACAATGAGCGTGCCAACATAGGTCTGCGGCGCGAGCAGCTGGACAGCCAACCGATGGAGCTCGCCGGCGCGCTCGTTGGCATCCTCCGAAATCGTCTCGCCAACGCGACTGATTTCCATGCCCGTCACGGTGTCGATCAGCTGCACCGCGATGCTGAGAGTTCCCCCCAGCGAGGCCAGCTGGACGGCCATGGCGCGCTGCGCGCGAGCATAACGTCCGGCACGGGCCAGGCAGGTGACGTCGCCGTTACAGCGCGAGGGGTCGAGATCGAGCGGTCGCAAATCATTGAGCACGTCGAACGGCGTGACCGCGCGCGTATCGGCGAGCTCGTCGATCTCGGCGAGCAGGGCCGTCTCGACCTGGGCGACGACATCACGCGAGGCATCGATAGCTTCGATGGGCAGCAGGGCCATCGCCGTGTAGCGATCGGGAAGGGGCGGCGGCCCCGGCAAGTTGGCCGGCGGGGGCGGCGACCCCGGTGCTTCCGGCGAGACCGAAGTCTGCTGGGCGGACGTCGCGTCGCCGCGCGGCACCCTCTTGCGCCCGGGCGTCTTCTTGCGGCGCGGTGCAGCAATGAAAGCAGCGGACGAAATCGCCGTGATAGCGTGTGGCGCCGCCGCCTGTACCTCGTGCCATGGGACTGCCGCAGTGGTGGCGACGACCAGCATCATGGCCGCCGTGGGGGCAACTTTGGACATCGGGATTAGTGATACCACAGCCTTGACCCGGCAGACGAGCCCGCGTAATTGCATCCTGCGCTGCGAGGTCGAGTGAGCCCGCGCGCCGATCTCGCGTCGCTCGGCGGCACGCACCCCGAGTGGGAAGAGAAGCAAGAGAGCATGTTGGACCGCGACGAATTCTACGTGCAGCGCGCGGCAAAAGCGCAGGCTCTGCGCGATGCCGGGGAAGATCCGTACGCCAACGACTTTCGCGTCGATACGCGGGTCGTCGATTTCGTACGCAACTACGCCGCCGAGTTGGACGGCGCGGTGCTTGAGACGAAGAGCGCGCGCCATGCCATCGCCGGACGTGTCATGGCCATCAACACGTTTGGCAAGGCCGCCTTTTTGCGCATCCAGGACGGCAGCGCCGACGACCACGGGCCGAACGGCGCCCCGGTTGAGCGACTGCAAGTCTACGTACGCAAGAACGACATGGGTGAGGCCGACTTCGCGCGTCTCAAGCTGCTCGATCTCGGCGATTTCATCGGTGTCGTCGGTACGGCCATGCGCACCAAGACGGGCGAGCTGACGCTGGCCGCTCGGGAGCTGCGCATTCTCACCAAGGCCCTACGACCCATGCCCGAGAAATGGCATGGGCTGACCGATCTTGAGACGCGCTACCGTCAGCGCTACCTCGATCTCATCGCCAATCCGGAAGTGCGGCGCGTTTTTCGGGCGCGCTCACGCATGATCGATTGGCTGCGGCGCTTTTTCGTCGAACGTGATTTTCTCGAAGTCGAGACGCCCATGATGCACCCCATCGCCGGCGGCGCGGCGGCACGTCCTTTTGTCACCCACCACAATACGCTCAATCTCGACCTCTATTTGCGCATCGCGCCCGAGCTCTACCTCAAACGTCTCGTCGTTGGCGGCTTCGAGCGCGTCTTCGAAATCAATCGCAATTTTCGCAACGAGGGCATCAGCACGGTGCACAACCCCGAGTTCACCATGCTGGAGTTCTATCAGGCCTATGCCACGTACCACGATCTCATGGATCTTGGTGAAGAGCTCGTCTCGGGCGTGGCGCAAGCCATCGCGGGCACGACAGCGATCACCTACGCGGGCCAGCCCATCTCGCTCGCGCGTCCCTTTGCACGCCTGACCATGCTCGAAGCCATCGCCGCGCACGGCGGTCCATCACCCGAGGTCAGTCGCGACCCCGAGGGCTCGGCCGCCGCGTTGCGACGTCTCGACATCAACCCCAACGATCTCGGTCCTGGGCAGCGCATCGTGGCGCTGTTTGAGCACTTCGCTGAGGCCAAGCTCGTCAACCCCACGTTCATCTATGATTTCCCCTCCGAGGTGTCGCCGCTCGCACGGCGTCGCTCGGACAACCCGTTCTTCGTCGAGCGCTTCGAGCTGTATGTCGCTGGCCGTGAGCTTGCGAACGCCTTCAGTGAGCTCAACGATCCCGTCGATCAGCACGAGCGCTTTGTGCAGCAGCTCTCCGCCCGTCGCGCTGGCGACGCGGAAGCGCACGCGATGGACGAGGACTACGTACGCGCGCTCGAGCACGGCATGCCGCCGGCAGGTGGTTTTGGTCTCGGCATCGATCGCCTGGCGATGCTCTTGACCGATTCGAGCTCGATTCGCGACGTCATACTCTTTCCCCAGCTTCGGCCTTCGGCGTGAGCTTGCCTGTTCCCACACTGGTGCTGATGCTGGTGGTACTGGCTCAGCTCGTCGCCCTCGGGCTCGCGCGGGCACGGCTCGCACGTCGTGGCGTCGATGTCTGGCTGAGCGCGCGGGTGTTGGGCCTGATGGTCGTCGCGGCGACCGCGTTGCGCGTCATCTTCTTCGTGCTCAAGCTCGACCTCGAGCTCGACGCCGTCATCCTCTGGGGTGCACTCGGCGTCGCGGGCGTCGGCATTGGCGCGTGGGCGGCAGCACGCGCACGTCGCATGCCCAACGTGGAGCTGGCGTTCGCCGGAGTGCTGCTCGTCGAGCTCCTCGTGCTCGCGACGCTCATGGAGGTCGGCCTCGAGAGCCTGTCCTCCGCCCCCATGCGGGCCTTGCTCATTGCGCCAGCGGCGCTCGCTCTGTGCCTCGCCTTCGGCGCGTCGCTCGGCTACCTCGTGTGGGGCGACGGACGGGCACAGCTCGGTTTCGGTTACGAGACGATGGTGGCGCGCCGCTTTCTCTTGAGCAAGAGCTCGCCGGCCATTTCAACTGTGACCACGATTTCGGTCGTCGGCGTGACGCTCGGGGTGTGGCTGGTCATCGTCTCGCTCGCGGTGCTCTCCGGCTTCGAGAGTGACCTGCGGCGCAAGATCATCGGTACCGGTGCGCACGTGGTCCTGCAACCAAAAGACGGCCTCACCTTCGATGCCCAGGACGATCTGATGACGCGCGTCGAGGCGGTGGCGGGCGTCGTCGCCGCAAGCCCGTATCTCGAGGCCGAGGTGGCCGTGGCGAGCCAAGCGAACTACACGGGCGCGTTGCTCTTTGGTATCGATCGCGAGCGCAGCCCCCGCGTGCTCGACGTGCTCGACCATCTCGATGCGGGCTCGCTCGACAACCTGCGCACCGGTGACGGGGCGGGTATGCCTCCGAGCGCCGATCATGGGTCCGGGTTTGCGCCCCCGGCGCAGGTTCCGGGAGTCGTCGTCGGGGTGGAGATGGCCAAGACCCTCAACGTGAAGGTCGGCGACCGGGTGCGCATCCTGTCGCCCACCTTGGCGGTGATGACGCCGCTCGGCATGGCGCCCCGCAGCATGGGCTTCGAGGTGGTCGGCATCTTCTCGAGCAAGATGTACGAGTACGACGCGCGCTACGTCTACGCCGCCTTGCCCGCCGTGCAGCGCTTTCTCGAGCTCGGGCCACAGGCGATTGGGGGCGTGCAGCTGCGGACGGTGGACCCGGAGCGCTCCGATCGTGTGACGACGCTCGCGGCACAGGCGACGCGTGCGCTCGGACTCGAAGCGCACGACTGGCGTCAACGCAATCAGACCCTGTTCTCGGCACTCAAGCTCGAGCGGGTCGTCGCCTTCGTGGTGCTCGTATTCATCATCCTCGTGGCGAGCTTCTCCATCGTCAACACGCTCGCCATGTCGGTCATCGAGAAGCGCAAGGAGATCGCGATCCTCAAGACCATGGGCGCCACCAATGCCGGCATCATGAAAGTATTTCTGGCCCAAGGTATGCTCGTCGGCGGCTTTGGCACGCTGCTCGGTGTCGCGCTCGCCATCGGCACGGTGGCCTTGCTCGAGCAATTTGGCTTCTGGATCCCGGGCGAAGTTTACTATATCGACTCCCTCCCAGTGGACCTCAACGCTGTCGACGTGGTCATGGTGCTCGTCGCGGCGCTGCTCATCGTGTGGAATTTTGCGGTGTTCCCAGCGCTGGGGGGCGCCAAGCTGGAGCCGGTCGAGGGTTTGCGTGACGGATAAGCTGCTTTCGGCCCATGGCCTGCACAAGTCGTATCGCAAGGGCGAGGCGACCATCGACGTGCTGCTCAACGCGGACCTCGACGTCCATGCCGGCGAGACCGTGTCCGTCGTGGGTGCGTCCGGCGCCGGCAAGAGCACGCTACTGCACGTTCTTGGCACGCTCGATGAGCCTGATCGCGGTGAAATCAGCTATCGCGGTCAGAGCTTGCGCGGTTTGTCGAGCGCGGCGTTGGCGGATTTCCGCAATCGCGAGCTCGGCTTTGTCTTTCAGTTCCACCATCTGCTGCCGGAGTTTTCTGCCCTCGAGAACACGATGATGCCGGCACTCATCCGCCGCTTGTCTCCCAGCGAGGCGACCGCGCGCGCGCAGCGAGCCCTCGACGACGTCGGTCTGTCGCATCGTGTCGCGCACAAGCCTGGAGAGCTGTCAGGCGGTGAGCAGCAACGGGTGGCGCTGGCGCGTGCGCTCGTGCTCGAGCCACCTCTGCTCCTGGCCGACGAGGTGACTGGGAACCTCGATGAGCGCACGGGCGAGGAGATCCACGAGCTGCTCGCGCAGATCAACCGCCAGCGGGGCACGACCATCGTGGTCGTGACACACAACCGCGCCCTCGCCAATCGCATGCAGCGGCGCCTGTTGCTCGAGGACGGCGTACTCAAGGAGCGTGCATGATCATGCGTGGCATCGCCATGGGTCTCGCCCTCGTTGCCACCACGGCACTCTCGCACCCTGACGTGGCGCGTGCCCAGGAGGCGAGTGTGGCAGCGACCGCCAAAGTCGCCGTCGTTGACGTCGTCGGCCTTCGGCGTGTCGACCGGGATGCGGTCGTCGGGGTGATGCAGCTGCGTGTGGGGGCAGCGCTCGACCCGGAGCAGGTGACGCGCGATCTGCGCGCCGTCTGGGGCACCGGTCTCTTTCGCGACATCCGCATGCTGACGCAGGTGCAGGACGACGGCCTGCATGTCATCGTCGAGGTGGTGGAAAAGCCCTCCGTCAAGGAAGTTCGCTACAGCGGCAACGACGACGTCTCCGAGGAGGACATCAAGGGCGTCGTTGACGTCAAGCCGTTCACGGTGCTCAACCATGAGCTGCTCAAGCGCAACGTCGACAAGATCCGCGACCTCTACGTCGAAAAAGGGCACTACCTCGCCGAGGTGAGCTATCGCGTCGAAGCGGACGCCGACGCGACCGACCAGGTCATCATCGCCTTTGATATTGTCGAGAACGCCAAGGTCATCGTCAAGCAGCTCACGCTCATTGGTAACAAGCACTTGAGCGATGAAGAAATCAAAGCGGTGCTGCAAACCCGCGAGGGTGGCGAGCTGTCGTGGCTGACGCAGACCGGCACGTACAAGGAAGAGTTCTTTCAGACCGACTTGATGCGCATTCAGGCGCTCTATCTCGACCACGGTTTTGTCAGCGTCAAGGTCGGCGACCCGGTGGCCACCATCTCGCAGGATCGGCGCTACATCTATCTTTCGGTCGCCATCGATGAGGGCGAGCAGTACCGCATTCGCCACATCACCTTTGGCGGCAACGTCGAGCTGCGCGATGCGGCTGGCAAGGTCACCGTCAACGAGGCGAGCCTGCGCCGCCGCCTGCGCATTGGCAAGGGCGAGCTCTTTAATCGCACCAAGCTCTTTGAGGACATCCAGGCGGTCGGCGACGCCTACCGTGACGAGGGCTACGCGTACGCCAACATCACCCCCAACCACGAGATCGATCCGGCCACACGCGAGGTCGATCTCGAGCTCGAGGTCGATCGCGGCGAGGTTGTCTACTTCGAACGCATTGAGGTAGTCGGCAACACGCGCACGCGCGACAAGGTGATCCGTCGTGAGATGAGCATCATCGAGGGCGATCGCTACAGCGCCGCCGAGCTCAACAGCTCACGCGCGCGCATCTACCAGCTTGGCTTCTTCGAGAACGTCAACCTCGCGACGAGTCGCGGCTCACGTCCCAACCTCATGAATGTCACCGTCGAGATGAAGGAGCGGCCGACGGGCACGTTCCAGATCGGCGCAGGCTTCTCGAGCGTCGAGAGCTTCATCATGACGGCGCAGGTGTCACAGAATAACTTTCTTGGCAACGGCCAGTCGCTCAGCGTCTCCGCGCAGCTATCGCTCGGCAACTATGCCCGGCAGCTGGCGACCTTGCAGTTTTGGGAACCGTACTTTCTCGACAGCGACTGGTCCCTCGGCCTCGATGCCTACATCACGCAGCGCTACTACTTGGAGTTTCAGCGCAACGCCAACGGCCTGTCGCCGACCCTCGGGTACCCCATCACGCGCGACTTGCGCTTCAACGTCAAGTACACGCTCGAGCAAGTGGAGATTGTCAGTCGCGGTGCGGCCGCTGGCGGTGGGCTACAAGACATCAGTCTCAACCGCGATGGTCTCAGCTCGGCGCTCACCTTCAGCTTGCAGTACGACACGCGCGACAACCGACTGTTCCCGACCCGCGGACAGTTCCACGTCGCGAGCATCGAGCTCTCCGAGCCGACGTTCGGCTCGGACACCGACATGGCCTACCGGCGGGCACAGCTCTTTTTCCGCTATTACAAACCGGTCGTCGGCTCGCTCGTCTTTCGCCTCAACGCGACCTTTGGCTACGTCACAGGCGGCGGCTCACTCGGGCCACCGATCAGTGAGATGTATGCCCTCGGTGGCATCTACGACATTCGTGGCTTCGAGCTGCGTGCTCTCGGACCGACGCGCGGCGTGGCCTCGTCCGCCGATCCCCTGGCGTCGACCTCGCGCATCACCATCGGCGGCAACAAAGAAGTGATCTTCAACTTCGAGCTGGAGCTGCCCCTGCTCGCGGAGATGGGCATCAAGGCGGTGGCCTTTGTCGATGCCGGCAATGCCTTTAGCGCCGACGAGCCGTTCTTCTCGCCGATCAAGAGCAGCGACGCGGCCGTGGACCGGGCCACCGGGTACATTATGCGCAGCGGTCGACGCGTCGATTTACCCTTCGGGCTCTACTACTCGACGGGCTTTGGCTTTCGGTGGTTCAGCCCGATTGGCCCGTTACGCTTCGAGTGGGGCTTTCCCATCACCAAGCGCGCCCCGACCGACAAGGGCATGATCTTCGAGTTCACCATCGGC
>CAYHNK010000060.1:17356-18100 GCA_964357695.1 uncultured Bdellovibrionales bacterium
TAGAAGTCTTCGCCACATTCTTCACAGAGCGCGTCACCATCGGCAACGGTTTCTAGTAGGGGCGGTTCGCGAACCGCCCCTACTCAGAACGCCAAGAACGACTGCACGAACGCCAGGTAGATGGTCACTGGAGGTCGTCCGACGTCCGCGCAGCGATTGAGCGGCACGCCGACATCGATGGCCACCGCCCCGGGTGACAGTGCCAGCCACTCGCCAACAAACCGCAGGCCGTAGCCGACATCGTAGAACCAGCCCGTGGCGCAGCCGTCGGCGCGATCGCGCGCCAGCCAAACGGCGTCGGCAAAAAGGGCGCCCTCGATGCGACTGAGCGTGAGGAGTCCCATGACATCGGTGCTGGCATCGGCTTCGAGATTGTGACGCTGCTCGAGACTCGCGATGACGCGCCTGTGGCCGCGCAGCTCATCGCGCTCAAAGCCGCGCCCACCGCGGTAGCGGTCCCCGAGGCGCAGGAGTGCGGCTTGGGGCGCGTCCCCCAGCACCGCGTCGCCACGCACACGCGTCACGAGGGCCTGCCCGAGCGCGAGCGGCCAGATGCGCAGCGCACCGGCGCCGAAGCGGACATAGCGTCGCCAGGGCGCGCCACCTTGGCGTACGGCATAGCTCCCGGCGGTCGCCACCCAGCCCGTGCCGGAAAACGACGAGTAGGGGCTTACGCGATCGTCGTGCAAGTAGAAGGCGCTCGCGCCGAGCTCCTCGCTCGGGGCGCTGCCCGCGACGTCGTCC
>CAYHNK010000061.1:0-16435 GCA_964357695.1 uncultured Bdellovibrionales bacterium
GGCGACAAGCACATTCCCTGGGTGCACAACGTGCGTAATACGGACGCCGTCGCCGCCATCGACGACGAGGACACGATGCGGTTGTTGCGCCTGTTCAACGAGCCGGCCGGTAAGCGCTACCTCGAAAAATCAGGGATGTCGTCAAAAGAGGTCGCGTCACTCGAGCTGCTCGGCATCTCCTCGATTGCCAACGTGCTCGCGGGCATCAAGGCGGCGCGCTACTACGAGATGGATGAGAACGACGTCATCGTCACCATCTTCACCGACTCGGCGGCGATGTATCAGTCGCGTCTCACTGAGCTCACCGAGGAGCGGGGCGCGTACGACGCGACGCAGGCCGCACGCGATCACGCCGGCCCGATTGCCCACCAGAGCATCGACTACTTCAAGGAGCTCGGCTACTACGAGCGCAAGGCGATCCACAATCTCAAGTACTACACCTGGGTCGAGCAGCAGGGGAAAACCTACGAAGAGATCCAGGCCCTTTGGGATCCGGGGTTCTGGACTCGGCTATTCGAGGAGGAGGTGGGCCGTGTCGATGAGCTCATCGAGTCCTTCAATCGCGAGACGGGGCTCGCTCGCTAGCCCGTGCGCCTGCTCGTCACCGCGCGTCGACGTCGGCGCCTGACACTCGCCCTGCTCATGGCGAGCATCGCCGGGGCGGCCTGGTGGTGGCGCGCCGGCGACGAGACGGTCAGCAGCGAGCTCGGGCGCAGATGGCCGCACGATTGGGCCATGCTCACGAGCTGGCGTGCTGAGCATCCCGGCAGCAACGTACGCCACCGGCCCGTGCCCTTGACCCTCGTCTCACCGGATTTGGCAGCGGCCGTCATCGCGGGCGAGGACGCCGGTTTCTTCGGCCACGGTCCGCTCGATTTCGCCAGCATTCGCGAGGCGCTGTCGCAGTATTTTGATGGACGGCGGCTGCGCGGGGCCTCGACGATTAGCCAGCAGCTGGCGAAAAACCTCTATCTCTCCGATGAGCGCTCGCTGTGGCGCAAGCTCGACGAAGCACGCCTTGCCTATTGGCTCGAGCGCCGGCTCGGCAAGCGGCGGGTACTCGCACTGTATCTCAACATCATCGAGCTCGGCGACGGCATCTTCGGCGTCGAGTCGGCCTCGCGCTACTATTTTGGCACGAGCGCCGCAGCGCTCGATCGCAAGCAGGCACTGTCACTCGCGGCCGCCATCCCCTCCCCGCGCATCGACAATCCCAGCACGCAAACGCGCACGTGGGAGCGTCGACGCGACATCATTGACGAGCGACTCGACGCCTATCCGTGGATCCGCGAGCGCGTCGCGCAACAACCCTCCGGCAAGAGTCCATGACCGCTCTGCCCGTGCATGTCGGTGCCATCGTCCTCGCCGCTGGTGAGGGGCGTCGCATGGGCGGGCCCAAGCTCTTTGCGAAGCTCGGCGATGAGGTCTTTGTGCGGACCATCTTGCGACGCCTTGTGGACGCTGCCATCGCTCCCGTGGTCGTCGTCGTCGCCGCTCCTTACTTGGAGCAGGCACGCGAGCTTTTCCCCACGGCGAGGTGGGAGGTAAATCCCGAGCCCACACGCGGTATGCTCAGCTCGCTGCACGTCGGCATCCGAGCGCTCGGCGCGCTCGACGGCTATCTCGTAGTGCCCGTCGATCATCCCACGGTGCGCAGCGACAGCTACCGCGCCCTCGTGCAGGCGTTTGCGGCGACACCACACGCGGTCATTCGACCCGTCTTTGACGGCGAAGGTGGCCATCCCCTTCTCATCCCGCACGCGCTGGCCGCGCAGCTCGGGGTCGAAGATGTCGTAGACGGCCTCGCGGCTCGCGTGCGCACAAGTGGCCTGCCGGTGCGCTCCGTCTGGCTCGACGACCCGGGCGTCGTCACCAACTTGAATGCGCCCGAGGATGTGGCACCGCCGTTGCGCTGAGCGGGCAAGTCCGCCAGGATAGCCGCGAAGGGAGGAGCACGACGATGGACAGCGAGCTGGCGCGACGCCTGAGTGAGGCCATTGAAGCGGGCACGGGACTCGGTTTGGCCACGGTGGTGTCAGCCCAAGGCTCGACGCCGGGGCGCGTCGGTTTCAAGATGCTCGTCTATCGGGACGGGACGAGCTTTGGCACGGTCGGCGGCGGCGAGCTCGAAAAGCGCGTGCTCGATACCGTTCGGGCGGGACTCGCCGAGCCGAGCATCGCGCGCTTTGTCATGAGTGGCGACCCACGGGTCCCCGACGGCACCCACATGATCTGCGGTGGCGTCGCCGAGGTCTTTCTGGAGCCGCTCGGGTTGAGCGACGAGCTCTACGTCTTTGGCGGCGGACACGTCGGCGGCGCGCTCGTGCGCGTCGGCCGGCTCGGCGGCTTTCGGGTCATCGTCTACGACAATCGGCCCGAGTTTGCATCACGCGAGCGACACCTTGAGGCGAATGAAGTCATTTCGGCACCCTACGAAGAGCTTGGCGAGCACGTGCGCTTTGGTCCCCGCACGTTCATTGCCATCATGACCCATGGCCATCGCCACGACGAGATCGTGCTGCGCGCCTGTCTCGGACGCGAGCGTGCCTATCTCGGCTGCATTGGCAGCAAGGCGAAGGCCCACAAGATGCTCGCACGTCTGCGCGATACCGGCGTCGACGACGACCAGCTACACCGCATCGACATGCCCATCGGCCTCGACATCGGCTCCCAGGCTGCGGGAGAAATCGCCATCAGCATCATCGCCCAGATCATGGCGGTGCGGCGCGGACACGACACGCTTGCCGTGCATTCGACCCTGCTGTCGGGCACCTAGCGCGACGCCCGTCGTCCGTCAGAAGAATAACGCCGCCAACGCGTCCGCGTGCCTGAGACCCAACGGGGTCGGCACGAGCCGTGTGCCGTGCTCCTCGGCCCAACCCCGCTCGCGGGCTGTGGCGATCCCCAGGCGCACCTCCGGCTCATAGGGACCCAGCTGCACCTGCGCGAGGTCCAAACCATCGGCCAGGCGCAAGCCGCACAACAGGCGCTCGGACAGGAGCTGACGCGCGTCGAGGCGCTCGACAAAGCTCACGCTGCCATCGCCGTTGCTTGGCAGACCGGCGGGGTGGTCGGTTGCCCAGGCGGCAAGATACGCGGCCGGATCCAACACCGTCTCCCAGCGCCAACCTTCCTGCCACTCTCGGTGCACAAAGCTGTGTGCTCCCGGTCCGAGCCCAAGGTAAGGCGCGCCGGTCCAATAGAGGCTGTTGTGTTGGGCGCGGCGACCAGGCCGCGCGTAGTTGGACACCTCGTAGTGCTCGTAGCCTGCCGTGCACAGCACCTCCTCGATGCGGTCCATCATGGCGAGCTCGAGGTCCTCGTCGGCCGCTTGGATGCGACCTTCGCGCAGGCGGCGCCACAGCTCGGTGCCCGAGTGGTAGGTCAAGGCGTAGAGTGAGACGTGCTCCGGCCCGAGCGCGATGAGCGCCGCGAGATCTTGCTCCAGATCGGCAAGCGTTTGTCCGGGCACGGCGAAGATGAGATCCACACTGACGTTGTCATAGCCGGCACGGCGAGCGTCGTCGAATGCCCTTTGACTGTCGCGGGCACTGTGTCCGCGGCCGAGCACACGCAATAGGCGATCGTGCGTCGATTGCCAGCCGAGGCTGACGCGGTTAAAGCCCGCCGCCCGCAGCGACGCGAGCGCCGCCGCATTCGTGCTCCCGGGATTGGCCTCCAGCGTGACCTCGGCGCCCCCGGCAAGGGCTCGCGCGCGCGCCACGTCTTCGAGCAGGCCTGCGAGCTCGCGTGGCGGCGCCAACGACGGCGTGCCGCCCCCGAAGTAGACGCTGGCCACCGGCCCGGTGCCCATGAGATCGACGCGGGCCGCAAGCTCTCTCGTCCACGCGCGCCGCAACGCTTCCCAGGGCGGATCGCGCTGCACGTAGGAGTTGAAGTCGCAGTACGGACAAAGCGACACACAGTAGGGCACGTGGACGTAGATGCCGAACGGCTCTGACGCGGGCACGATCGTCACTGCAGCGCTACGATCTCGAGCTTGCCGAGCAACATGACGATGCGTGCTTGTTGGGCCGGGTCACCTTCGGCCAACTTGAGGTGCGTGACATCGGCGATGGGTTGGTCCCACGTCGGATCGACCGTGAGCCAACGACCGCCGATTCGTACCTCGCTCCACGCGTGCCAGCCAAAGCCGTTGCCGTCCGCCCAGTAGGCGATGCCCACAGCAACGCGCGCGGGAATACCCAGCGCTCGCGCCAGCGCCACAAAGAGGACAGCGTGCTCGGTGCAGTCCCCCCGGGCGCTCTCGAGCGCTTCGATGGCGTTGGAGTACGCCGGCACGTAGGCGTCGCGCACGTGATGAGCCACAAAGTGCACGAGACGCGTCGTGGCCGCAAAGACGTCAGTAGCGTCTCCGATGGCCTCCTGTGCCGCAGCCACGATCGCGGGCGCGTGCGCCTGAATGAACGGTGTCGCCTGCAAGTCCTCGTCCGTCGCGGCGCCACTCGTGCGGCGCAGCTCAGCCAGCGTCAGCGCTGGGGGGTGTGGATCGCGTGTCAGACGGAGCACGGTCGCATCCCCACGCACTTCGACCCGCTGGCGCTCGGAGGTCGGCGGCACCAGATCTCCAAAGCCACGCAGGGTCACGACGAGCGTCTGACGCGCCTCGGCATCGGTCATGGGTACGGGCGGTCGCACGACGGCGCTGACGAGAATGTCCTGCTGATACGTGAGCTCCTTGGCGACCTCTTCGGGCTCGAGCCGCGCGACAAAGAATCCACCCACGTGCGACTCGAGGATCGTGCCTTCGGCGTCAACCCAGCTCGACTCGGATATGCCGAGCTCGCGATAGAGCGAATCGATGCGCACCACCCGAGCCGAAACGCCGTCGAGCAGCCGCGTCTCCACCGCCGCGATGCGATGCTCGACCTCGAGGTTCTTGAGCACCGACGGATCGAAGTGCCGCGCGCTGGTGGTCTGCCCGACGACGCCGTGACGGGCGAGCTCGGTCGAGGCCTGCACATCGCGCACGGTTTCGTGCACCACCACTTGCTGCTCAGTGACCTCGCGCCCGGCGATGACCCGTAGCGCCAGCGTGTCGCCGTGCATCTGACCCTGCACCTCGACCGCCCCCGTCGATGCCGCTTGACGAAAGCTCAATGCCTTGAGCCCACCGCTGTGGACGTCATAGACGCGCTTCTCATCGAGCTGCATGTCGGCCACTTGACCCAGGCCGCCGACCTTGGCACGCAGCTCGGTGGTCAAGACGACGTCCGTGCCCACCGACAAGCGCGTGCGCATCCAGCCGACCTTGTGGCTATTGAGATAGATGCCATAGTGGTCGTCGTACGGGGTGATGCCCGCCGCCGCGTTGCCTGCCGGCGATGGGCGTGACGCGCTGTTGCAAGCAAGGAGCACGAGCACAATCAAGCCGAGGGTCGTCTTCACGAGATTCACGATCTCCCCATCACGCCGCGCGGGGGCGACTCTTACGCGCGCGCCGGTGGCGGCGCCCCGAGGATGACAGTCGGTCGACGCGGGGTCGGTTGCTCGAGCGCAACAATGTAGCCAATGAGGTCGCCCTCACCACGACCGCTGAAGCGCTCGAACTCGACACCGATGCCGGCGCGATCACCATCGTGCGGGCCGGGTAAGTCGACGCGCACGACACGCCCGCTGACCTCGATGGGACTGGAGAGTCCCGCAAGGCGCATGCTCACGCCCACCTCCGTACCGACCGGTGGCATCTGATCGCTGCGCAGCATGACGCCCCCGCGCGATAGGTCACTCGCCTCGCCGGCAAAGACACGACCGCCGTAGCGCATTTCCACGGCGAAGCGTACGCCGTAGCGCACAAAGGTGCGGCCGACGCGCGTATCGAGGTGCAGCCGCTGCACGAGCTCACCAATTTGCATGGGAGGGGCGCCACGGTCGCAGACGCTGCTGCGATCGGCGTCCACGCCATCGAACACGGGCGCCCCGCTTGCGGGCGTGAGGTAGATGACCGGCACGAGGCCCATACCGATGCGAGCGCGGTACTGGCCGGCAAAATAGCGGTCGGCCGGGGTCGGCGTGGGTGCATCGTAGAGGATGACGTGATAGCTGGCATCGTCCGCACGCCGCAGGGCCTCCTGCGCCGTCGACGCCACCTCGACATCGAAGGCTTGGGCGGGCAGCCCGCGCGTCAGCCGCGTGATCAGATCGAGGTCCTGCGACAGGAGCAGCAAACGCAGACGAATGTAGGTGCGCGACTCGCCTGCCTTGCTGTCCCCATGGTTGACGTGCGCGGTGCGGGTGATCGCGGCGCGCACCGCCGTGAGCACGCCTTCGATGTTGAAGGGGCGAAAAAGGAGCGACACCGCGCCCACGTCGTAGGCACGCTTGACAGAGTCGACCGCGAGATCGTCGCTCACCGCAATGACCGGCGTCGCTTCGCGGGCGACCGGCACCACCCCACGCACCGTGGCCGCGCTGAAATCAGCAATGCCGACGTCGAGCAGCACCGTCTCCGGCGGCGAAGCGCCCGCGAGCGAATCGCACAGCGTCGCACAGCTCGCATGCGTCTCGACGCGATAGCCACGCGAAAGCAGCAGCTCGTTGAACGCGCCTTGAGCGCGCTCGTCACTGCTGCAGACCGCCACGAGCTGTCCGGAGCCGCGCTCGGGACCGATGCCCGCGAGGCCCTCGCGTAGCTGGAGCTCCTGGATGTGCTCTCCCAAGAAGGCCTTGCGCATCAGTGCCGCTACCGCCAGGCTCATCCCCGAGCGTACCGGGATAAACCGACCGAGCGCCGCGAGCATCTCGCGCGCACTGCCGATGCGCTCATCGGGGCGCCGTTCGAGCGCCCACAGCATGATTTCTTCGAGCTCGGGCGAGATGTCCGGATTGACCTTACTCGGACGTGGGATCTTGGCGCGCTTGTTCAGGCGCAACACCTTGTCGGTGCTGTCTGCTTCAAAGAGCTTGTTGCCGCAGAGCAGCTCAAAGATCATCACGCCGACCGAGAAGACATCCGCGCGCTGGTCAACCTCGGCACCCTCGAGCTGCTCGGGCGCAAAATAGCCCGCCTTACCGGCGACCTCACGACTGCGCTCGAGAAGACCGGCGGCAATCGACGCAACGCCAAAGTCACCGAGCTTGACGCGCCCGTCGTAGGACAAAAATACGTTCGCCGGGTTGATGTCGCGATGCACGAGATTGAGTCGATTGCCGTCCGCGTCGCACAGCTCATGCGCGTAACACAAGCCGTTGAGCGTCTCGCCGACGAGGTGCATCGCGAGCGGGATGGGGATCGCGATGTCGTGCGCCTTGCAACGAGCCATCATGTTGTCGAGGTCACGGCCGTCGATGTACTCCATGGCGATAAAGAGCTTCTCGTCCTGCACTCCGGCCTCGAACGTCTGTACGACATTGGGGTGCTGCAGCTGCGACAGCACGTACGCCTCGTGGCGAAAGAGGGTGACGACCTGCGGATCGCGAGACAAGTCTTCGTGCAGGATCTTGATCGCGAACGTCTCGTCGGCGTAGCGCGGGTGGATGTGGCGCGCGCGCATCACGCGTGCGACGCCGCCGACGCCTACCTGCTGAATGAGCTGATAGGGCCCGAAGAACTCTAGGGGTCTCTCCTCGCGCGGCGCACTGCGGCCCGGGGTCTCTCGCGGATCACTGGGGACGTCGAGATCCAGGTCGAGCCCGTCGAGCAGATTGACGCTATCATCCATGCGTTCTCTCGAGTCCCCCCTCGAGCCCGACTCGCTGTGCCCCCATCGTTCTTGCGCACGCCGCGATCTTGACTCGCCACCCTCCAGGCGGCGAATAGCCATCCTAGACAAAAACCGCCTCTGCTGTCGACGGCAGGAGTATGACAATGCGCGTAAACATTCTTTACAGGGGGGGCAGCCGCGACCAACGCGGCGTAGCCTACTAAATACTCCAGCCCGGCAGCCAGGCTACTATCGCCGACGCCGCGACGCGCGGCGCGGCCCTGCATCCGCAGCTCGCCGTGCGACTCGCGGCCGCCCGCTGGGCCCGCAACCTCGAGCTGGCCGAGATGAACGACGAGCTGGCCGAAGGCGACGAGCTCGCTGTTCTGCCGCCCGTCGCCGGGGGCACAACGCGGGCACGTCTTGGCCACGATCCGCTCGACGTCGCTGAGATCCTGGCCGCCGTGTCGTCGCCGAACGCCGGTGCCACAGTCTTGTTTGTGGGCACGGTACGCGCCGAATCTGGGGGTCGCGTCGTCGAGCGCCTAGAGTACGAGGCCTACGAGCCCATGGCCCTGCGACAAGCCGAGCAGATCGCCGTCGGTACCATGGCGCGGCACCCAGGGACCGAGGTCGCCCTATCTCACCGGGTGGGCAGCCTCAACGTGGGCGAAATTGCCGTCGTCGTCGGGGCCAGCGCGCCACACCGCGCCGAGGCGTTCGCCGCCTGTCGCGAGGCCATCGAGGGGCTCAAGGGCGACGTACCGATCTGGAAACGCGAGGTCGGTCCCGACGGGGCGTCGTGGATCGGCTGGCCGTAGGCGGCACCACCGCGCGCTTGTCTCTGGGCAGCTTCGACGTTAGCGTGCGCCCATGAGCTTGGTCGCCTATCGCCTACCTCGCGACATCTTGCCGCAGCGCTACGACATCGACATCGATGCCTCCCCTCGACGCCGTACGTTCCGCGGCAAGCTGACACTTTTTGCTCGCGTGGCCCAGCCGACGGCCGTCGTCACACTGCACGCCCGCGGCCTGACTCTCTCGGCCATCACGGCGCGCATGGCCGGACGCGCTGTGCGCGCGCGCTGTCGGCTCGACGCCGAAAAAGAAATCGCGTTGCTCGAGTTTGCCGCGCCGTTGCCACGCGGTAAGCTGGTCCTCGAGCTGCGTTTTGCCGGACGCCTCAACGACAACATGCACGGCCTCTATCTCGCGCAGGATGGCAGCGAGCGGGCCATTGTCTCACAATGCGAGGCCACCGACGCCCGCGCCATCTTCCCCTGTTTCGACGAGCCGGAGCTCAAGGCACGTTTCGCGTGGACGGTTACGACCGACGTCGGCATGAACGTCATCTGCAACGGCGCCCTGCTTTCGCGCAAGCGGCGCGGGAAGGGCGAGCGGCACGTATTTCGCCCGACGCCGCCGATTTCTACCTACCTCGCCGCGCTCGCCATCGGCTCCTTTGAGGCCACGAAGACCCAGCGCATCGCCGGCACCCCGACACGCATCCTCTGTGGCCCAGGGCGCCTGGCGCAAACCGCGTTTGCCGCGGACGTGACCGCCCACGTGCTGCCGTGGCTTCGCGACTACTTCGCCCACCGTCATGCGTACGCCAAGCTCGATCAGGTGGCTGTGCCGGGCTTTGACGCCGGCGCCATGGAGAACGTCGGCGCCATCTTCTATCGCCAGCAGCTGCTACTCTCGGACAGCGAGACCGCCTCGTGGCAGAGCCGCAAGCACATCGCCGAGGTGATCGCCCACGAGATCGCCCATCAGTGGTTCGGCAATCTCGTCACCATGCGCTGGTGGGATGATCTGTGGCTCAACGAGGCCTTCGCCACCTGGATCGCGTACAAGGCCGTCGACGCGTGGCAACCGTCCTGGCGCATGTGGGATGATTTTCTCGACGGCCAGCAGGCGGCGCTCAACGCCGATGCGCTCGTGAGCACGCATCCCATCTACACTCCCGTGGCCACCCCGGCGCAGGCGACCGAGCTCTTCGACGTCATCACCTACGAGAAGGGCTGCGCGGTCCTACGCATGGCCGAGCAGTATCTCGGTCAAGAGCGCTTTCGCGACGGCATCCGCCTCTATATCGACCGGCACAAAGGGGGCAACGCGGCCGGTGCCGACCTGTGGGACGCCCTCGCTACGGCCTCCCATGAGCCTGTCGATCGTTTGATGCGCAGTTGGATCGAGCAGCCCGGCTTTCCGCTCGTCACCGTGTCTGCGGGCGAGCATGAGAGCCGCATGGTGCTGCACGTGTCGCAGCAGCGCTTCTACACCAGTGCCACGCGCATGAGCGCGCCGCATGACCAGAGTTGGCGCATCCCCCTCGTGCTGCGCTATGACGCTGGCAACGGACCCCAGACCCATCGCGCCCTGCTGCAAGAGCACGAGCAGTCTATCAGCCTACCGCCCGGGGGTAGCATCCGCTGGGTCTATCCCAACGCCGACGCCAGTGGCTTTTATCGCGTGCGTCTGGACGACACGCTGTTGCGAGCGGTGCTCGAGCGCGGCCTTGCCAGCCTGAGCCCGGCCGAGCGCACGGCTCTAGTGACCGACGAGTGGGCGCTCGTACGCGCAGGCGCGAGTCCCATCGATCGCTTCCTCGACGTGCTCGTCGCCTTGCGCGGCGAGCGCGACCACCTCGTGCTGCGCACCATCGAGAGCCTGACGACGACGCTCTTTGAGCAGATCGCGACCGCGCAGCAGATCCCGGCGCTCTGCGCACTGACCCGGTGGCTGACGCAACCAAGCTACGACGTCTTGGGCTGGGACGGGCTCCCCGACGAGCCAGCCGAGCGCGCGGCGTCGCGGGCCATCGTGCTACGCATACGTGGCGAGACCGGCCGTGACCCGGACGTGCTCTCCGAAGCGCGTCGCCGGGGCGAACGCGAGATGCATGACCCGAAGAGTGTCGAGGCCAACATCGCCGCTGCCGTGGTGCGTCTTGCCGCGTTGGGAGGAGATGCGCGTCAGCTCAAGCACTATGTCGAGGCCTACCAGCGGCGCCGCGCCGATGGTCTCTCACCCGAGACCCAGGGCCGCTACCTTCAGGCGCTCTCGGCCTTCGAGTCCAAGGCCACCGTCGCACGCGTGCTCTCGCACTGCCTCGATGGCGTCGTACCGCAGGAACAGCTGCGCTCAGTGCTCGTCTCCCTCCTCGCGCGCCGGGCGACGCAGCAACCGACCTGGACGTTCATCAAGAAGAGCTGGAGGACCCTGGGCCCGCGCGTCGGCACGATGGGTCTCGCCCGCCTCGTCGAGGCCACGGGCGCACTGCCCGCCGAGCGGCACGACGACGTCAAGCGCTTCTTTGCGAAGCACGCTGTCCCCGCAGCCGAGCGTGCGCTCGCCAAGGCCCTCGAAGCGATGTCCCTGCGCGGCGAGCTCATCAGCCGCGAGGGCGCGCGCCTGGGCGCCTGGCTCGAGCAGCACGGGGAGCCCATCGCTTAGCAGACAACCCATGCAGAGCTTTGAGCAGCGCATGCGCGCGCGCGCGGCGGTGGTGGACGCTGTGCGCGACTTCTTTCGGCAACGCGACTTTCTCGAGGTCGATACCCCAGTGGCCATTTCGGCGCCCGCCCCCGAGCCGCATCTCGAAGCACCCGCCGTACGCCTACTTGCCGGCGACGCGTGGCAGCAGCGCTTTTTGCAGACCTCGCCCGAGCTGCCGATGAAGCGTTTGGTCGCCAGCGGCTTGCCGCGCATTTTTCAGCTCGCACCGGTGTTTCGCGATGGCGAGCTCTCGCCTTTGCATCGACCGGAGTTTCGCCTGCTCGAGTGGTACCGCACGCAGGCGACGTGGCTCACACTGATGGATGATTGCGAGGCCCTCGTGACCGCCTGTCTCGCCGCCGTCGGCAAGTCCCACCGACATGCCTACCAGGGGCAAGCGCTCGACCTTGGGACGCCCTTCGATCGCGTCAGCGTCGAGGCGCTTTTTCGCGCGCATGCTGGCTTCTCGATCCTTGACTCCCTCGATGTGCCCGCCTTGCGCTCGGCGTTGAGCGCGTTCGGCATGACGTGGAGCACGGACGACAGCTGGGACGATCTCTTTCATCGCGTGTTCCTCAATCGCATCGAGCCGGCGCTGCGACGTCATCCGCGTGCGGTGTTTGTCACCCACTATCCTGCACCGCTTGCCGCGCTCGCACGGCTGAGCCCCGAGGACGCGCGCGTCGCCGAGCGCTTCGAGCTGTATGTGGGCGGCGTGGAGCTCGCCAACGCGTTCGGTGAGCTCACCGACGTCGCCGAGCAACGCCGACGTTTCGAGGCCGACCGCGCGCTGCGCAAAACCATGGGGCGCGCCGACTATCCGCTCGACGAGCAGTTTTTCGCGGGGCTCGCGGTCACGCCGCCGTTTGCTGGCATCGCCTTGGGACTCGAGCGTCTGCTGATGATTCTGCTCGACGTCGCCGACATCGAAGACGTGCAATTTATCCGCTGGAGTCAGTCGTGAGGGTCCATCAGCGCCGCCATCGCATGCACGCGAATCCCTTCGCCGTGCGCCACGAGATTGAAGTGCCTGATTGGGGGTCCGTGTACGGCCGCAGCGCGCCGTTCGCGCTCGACATTGGCTTTGGGCCGGGGATGTTTGTGCTCGAGCTCGCGCGGCAACATTCGACGTGGAATGTACTCGGGGTGGAAATCCGCCAACACCTCGTCGACATGGTGCTCGAGGGTGCGGCGGCCGAAGGGCTGCGCAACGTGCACGCCGTGCTCGCCAACGCCAATTTGCACGTCGAGCGACTTCTCCCCGAGGGCAGCGTCGCCTTCGTGTCAGTCAATTTTCCCGACCCGTGGTTCAAGCATCGCCACCACAAGCGACGGGTGCTGACCGCCGCATGGTTGCCCGTGCTGCTCGGCAAAATGCAACCCGAGGCCGAGCTGCACTTTATGAGCGACTACGAGCCGCTCGCACGCTACACGCTGACCTTGCTCGATCGCGAAGCGCGCCTCGTCAACCTCGATGGACCGGGCAACTTCGCGACCGAGAGCACAACCGGGATCACCTCCGAGCGCGAGCAGACGCATTTGCGGCGCGCCGAGCCTGTCTATCGCCTGCGTTATCGCTTGCGGCCGCCGACCCTTGTCGAGATGATGCCGGGGTGCTAGGGTGAGCGCGTTCTGTTGATGCAATTTATCCCCTTCATGCCAAGGTGTTTGGCGCCGTAGAACCATGGTGAAATCGACTGACGAAAGTGCCGAGGCGAAGCGTCGCCTTGAGGCGCTATTTTCTGGAGGCAAGCCCACCGTACCGACCCAGGGGTCGACATCGCGAGCCGAGCCTGTCTTCTCGAGTCCACGACGCTCTGTGGGTCGCTCGCCCTCGGAGTATCGACTGCGCCTTGAGCGCTTGCGCATGGCACGCGAAATTGCTGACATTCAGGAGGCCGCCGACGCGTTCTTGACGCACCATCAGCTTCCGGACGACGTCGACATTCTTTACAAGGTGCTACAGCACCCGACCGAGAAGGTCGCCCGCGAGGCGCTCGGCCAGATCTCCTCGCTGCTGATGCAGGGGCGACTGACCGCCACCGTGCTACTCGAAGATCGACTCAAGTCGCTGGCGGAGCGGGCTACCGAGGCCGCCACCCAGAGCTACATCGACGGCATGCGGGCGCAGCTCGCGAGCCTCAAAAAAGGCTAATCGACCGCCGCGCATCCCGCGGTAACCGCGGCGCGCGTCAAGCGTGCTCAGCGCTTGGCACGGCGCTTTTTCTTCTTTGTGGTCTTCTTCGCCGCTTTCTTGAGCGCCTTCTTCTTGGTCGCCGGCGGCGGAGGCGTCACCTCGCCACGATCCTCGGGCGCTGGCGCGACTGCCTGCGCCTGGCCGTCTCCGAGAATCGGCGTTGGCTCGGGCACGGGCGCCGCGGCCACGTCGGGAGCGCCGTCACACCCTTGCAAGCACGCCGTGAATCGTTCTTGACAGTGATCAAGGCAGGCCGCCCCCTCGGTGCCGGCACCGTCGCCGCAGCTCATGCGACACGAGGAGAACTGGCGCTGAGCACGGGCCTGGCACCGCTCGGGCGACTCTTCGAGCGGCGACTGCCAACAACCCGCCAACGGCTGCCCGGGATTCACGGCGGGCGGGTCATCCACGAGCTGCGCATCGACGACATATCCGGAGCGTCCCATGTCGTCACGTACGAGGGCATAGTCGCCGACGCGATCGTAGACCATCACATGCTCACCGCGCTCGAGCTGAGCGTTGCTCGGATAGGTGCCCGCTTCGCCGGGACCGCCCCACAGAGCCTGCCGCTCGGTGAGGTACGCCGAGCGTGGACCCCCACCCGAGAAGGCGACGATGACGATGAGCAGCCCGCCGAGGATGACGATGGGGGCGGCGATGAGCGCGATGCGTTGCGAAAACGGACGGCCCATGATGAAGCGGCCGATGCCGCCGCCGTAGATGCGCAACAGATCACGCGGAAACGTCGGCCATCGGGCGGCTCGCAGGCGCCGATGTGGCACTTCACTCGTAGCAAGCGTGCCGAAGGTTTCGCCTTCTAGCGATTCGCTCAGGCCTGGATTGCTCGACGCTTCCATCTCCTCGAACGACGGCACCGTGGCCTCGTGTCCGGCCGGCGCGCTCGGGAGCGGCAGGGCCTGCTCGTCCGGAACGCTCAGCGACGGCAGGGTGGCGCCGCTCGGCGACGGCATGATGTCCACCTCCTCCTCCATGATGGACTCGGCTTGGGCAAACTCCGGTTCCGCGTCCAAGATCGACTCGACAAATCCGCGCGCGGTATCCTCGTCGCCGAGGGGCGCGGGCACGGGTGCCGCTGGCGAGCGCGTGGGCGCGGGACCTGGCGTCGGTATGATGTCGACGAGAGTGCTCGCGGATGCAGCCTTCGCGGCAAGCCCAGGTGGCAGGGGCGCAGCCTTGCTGGCGGACGTCGCCCACGGGGCGGGCGGCACAGCCGGCGAGCCTCGTGATGGGGACACCGGCGCGGGAACGATTGGTGCCGACGCTGCCCGTCGGCCCGCTGCCGTGGTCTCCTCGCCGAAGGGCTTGGGCGCGAATGTCGCAGGGACTGCGCCGCTCGGCGGCGGCATCGGCGCGGTGATGACTGCTGCTGGGGCCGCCTCGGCAGCCGCTTGCGCAGCCGCGATGGCCTGGGCGGGCGTGAAGTTGCCGCCGCAGCGCCGGCAGACGACGCTCTCATGGAGCGTGCTCTCCGGTCGCGAATGCGACGTCTTGCAGTTCGGGCACTCAACGATCACGACGGCCCATGGTAGAGCGAAATCCAGCGCAAGTCCAAAAGTTGACCGCGGCGCGACCTACACGAACGACCACGCCAGTGTCACAACAAGGACCGTGACCGCTGCCGCCGCGATCTGCACCGCGACAGCTGCGCGCGCCCGCGGCATGATTATCCCGAGAAGCAAACCGGCGACGAAGCCGCCCAGATGCGCCGCGAGGTTCGCGCGTGGGCTAAAGGCCGTCATCGCCAAGAGCAAGACAGCGCTGCCGAATGCTCGCAGTCGCGCCAACGCGCCGACAGCCAGACGCGAGCGCCAGCGCAGCGCGTGCCCTCCGGCAACGCCAAGCAAGCCAAACAAGCCCCCCGACGCTCCCACCGTCCACGAGGCGTCGCCCCACGTAAGACTCACGAGAAAGCCCCCGACGGCGGTCGTAAGCCACACCCACGGCATGATGCCAACGCCGACGCGCTCCGCCGCGGCCCAGCCAAGGAGCGTGACAAAGAGCGCGTTGCTGGCCACGTGCTCGAGGTCCGCGTGCACCATGGCGGCGGTGACGACGCGCCACCACTCGCCCTCTGTCCAGCGCTCACTCACGAGGGCCGCGTGCGTAAAGAGTGGCCCCTGCCCCTCGGCGCCACCGACGACGGCGTAAGCAGCAATGAGCAGCGCCGCCATGCCCACCGCCGCGGCGAAGGCGGGCTGCAGAGGCAGTGGCACGCGCTTGCTGGAGCGGGGTCGTGACCGCCGGGCCGCGAGGTCCTCGGCCAGCTGGTCGCTGAGCAAGACGACAGCGCGCTCGCGCTGGAATTCGTGCACCCAGAGAACGGCACGTCGCTCGGAGAGCGGGACCCACGAGGCGTCGATGCCATCGGACGCCAGCGTCGCCGCCGCCTGCTGCATGTACGATGCGTGCTGACTACCAACGAGCGCGATGAGCATGGGTGCTTGCGGGGCCTACCATTTCGCTGCAAAGCCGTCTATAGAAGCTGGCCGCAAGGAGGCCGCGTGCCGAGCCAACCGTCGAAAAAACTCGAAGTGTTTGCCAACCCCAAGCGGGAGCGCAACTACGAGGTTCGCTTCGAGGCGCCCGAGTTCACCTGCCTGTGTCCCATGACGGGCCAGCCGGATTTTGCCACCCTCCGTATCGTCTATGTCCCTGACGAGCGCTGTGTCGAGCTCAAGAGTCTCAAGCTCTACTTGTGGTCGTATCGCAACGAGGGGCACTTTCACGAAGCGGTCACCAACCGTATTCTCGACGACATCGTCGCCGCGATTGATCCCCGCTCGATCAGCGTCGAGGGCGCGTTCTGGGTGCGCGGTGGCATCACCACCACGATCACCGCTCGGCACGCCAAGTCCGCAAGCACGGAGGTACCCCAGTGAGCGCTTCGTCCACGGCCAAGCTACGCATCGGCTCGCGCGGCTCTGACCTCGCCCTGTGGCAGGCACGCTTTACGTCGAGTCACATCGATGAGCCCAACGACATTGTCATCATCAAGACCGAGGGCGATCGCATCCAGCATCTGTCGCTCGACAAAGTCGAGGGCAAGGGTTTT
>CAYHNK010000061.1:16445-17797 GCA_964357695.1 uncultured Bdellovibrionales bacterium
ACCGGCCGCTCAATGAAATCGGCGGCAAGGGCCTTTTCACCAAGGAAATCGAAGCCGCACTGCTCGCCGGTGACGTCGACGTGGCAGTGCACTCTTTCAAAGACCTGCCCATCGAGCAGCCGGCTGGCCTTTCGATCGCCGCAGTGCCCGCCCGCGGACCGACGCGGGACGTCGTCTTGCGTCGCGCCGACGGCCCGACGAGCACGCTCCTGTGGGGACTTGCGCAAGGCGCGCGCGTGGGCACGAGCTCCTTGCGGCGCAAGGCACAGATCTTGTCCTTGCGACCCGATCTCGAGCTCGTCGATCTACGTGGCAACGTGCCGACCCGCGTGCGCAAAGTCGTCGAGGGCGCGCTCGATGCGGTGATCCTGGCCGAGGCCGGTCTCGTGCGGCTGGGGTTTGCCGAGCACGCCCTGCGTGACGGGCTCGTGTTGGAGGTCATCGCTGCCAAAGACGTTTGCCCGGCACCCGCACAAGGTGCTCTTGCCATCCAGACGCGCGTGGACGACACGCGTGCCAAGGCCGCCGTCGAACGACTCCACGACGCGGCCACGGCCACGGCCGTCGAGGCCGAGAGGCTGCTGCTGGCACGCTTTGGCGGTGGTTGCCACCTGCCCCTCGGCGTGCACTGCCACGGTCACGGCCAGCGCCTGCACTTGATCGCGCTCGTTGCCGCCCCCGATGGCCATGAGCGTATCGTGGCCGAGGCCAACGGCACGAGCGCCGTCGAGGTGGCCGAGAGCGCGTATCGACAACTGACCCAGCAAGGAGCCGAGCGCTACCTCTAGCGCTCGCGAGTCATCAAGGAGACAGCCGTGAAAGAGCCATCGATCAGCGTTCCCTATCTGCGTCCCCGCCGTCTGCGTGACAACGCCATCTTGCGCGAAGCCATTGCGGAGACTGCCGTGCGACCCGAGCACCTGATGCTGCCGATGTTCGTCAGCGACATCAAGACGGACAACCCCATCGCGTCCATGCCGGGCGTCTCGCAGCGCTCGATCCCGAGCCTCGTACGCGAGATCGGCTCGCTCGTCGAGCGCGGCCTACGGTCGTTTATTCTCTTCGGCGTGCCGAAGACCAAGGACGCGCTCGCCAGCGCCGCCTACGCCGAGGATGCCATCGTCGCTCGCGCCATCGAGGCTATTCGGCGCGACATTGGCGATGCGGCCTTTGTCGCCACCGATGTATGCTTGTGCTCGTACACCGACACCGGCCACTGCGGTGTCATCGAGGACGGGCGGGTCGCCAACGATCCTTCGCTCGAGCTGCTCGCCAAGACGGCGCTGCGCCACGCCCGCGCGGGCGCCAACATGGTGGCACCGTCAGACATGATGGACGGGCGTGTGCGCGCC
>CAYHNK010000062.1:0-17777 GCA_964357695.1 uncultured Bdellovibrionales bacterium
TTGCTCTGCCCGGGCCTGCATCTCGTCCATCTGAGCCATTGCCTGTGGATCCACGGTGCCCCTCATGTACTGCGGTAGCCTGCGACCCGAAATTGGGCCGCAAGGTCCAGGTCATGATCTGTATCTGGGGTGGATCGGGGGGGCAAGAGGGTGACGGAGCTGCCCCCGTGCCGTCGTGTCGCCCTCCTCTTGAGAGTGCGCGCGCGCCCGTGTACGCTCACCGACGTATCTTGGAGGGCATAAGACCGATGATACGCACGCGCGTCGGGATTCGGGGTGGTCGCCTTGCGCATGCCTGACTCCCTGGTTTCGCTGGTCGAACAAGGAATCATTGAAGACGTCGTGCGCCCGCTGATGAGCGGCAAGGAGGCGCAGGTCTACTTGGTGGTGGCTCACGGCGAGCAGCACGTGGCCAAGGTCTACAAAGAGGCTAACGATCGCACGTTCAAGCACCGCGTGGAGTACACCGAGGGCCGTCGCGTGCGAAATAGTCGCGATCAGCGCGCCATGGACAAGCGCAGTCAGTACGGACGGTCGCAGCAAGAGGCCTCGTGGCGGACGGCCGAGGTCGATGTCATCTACCGCCTGCGCGCCGCTGGGGTGCGCGTGCCCGAGCCCAAGGCCTACTTCGATAACGTGCTCGTGATGGAGCTCGTAACCGATCGGCACGGCAACCCCGCACCTCGCCTGGCCGATGTGCCTCTCGATGCGCAGCAAGCCGAGCCCATGTTCGATATGCTGTTGCGCGAGGTCGTCAAGATGCTGTGCGCGGGGCTCGTGCACGGCGACCTGTCCGAGTTCAACATCTTGGCAGGACACAGCGGCTCGGTGATCATCGATTTTCCGCAGGCCACCGATTCGGCGACTAACGGCAATGCCCGCAAGTTCCTCATCCGGGATGTCGGCAACCTCACGCGCTTTTTTGGCCGCTATCGCAGTGAGCTGCGCTCGCGCCGCTACGCTGAGGAGATGTGGGAGCTCTATGAACGCGGCGCGCTCACGCCGGACTCCAAGCTCACGGGTCATTTCAAGGAGCCGGGCAAGAAGGCCGAGGTGTCGTCGCTCTTGGCGGAGATGGAGGACATCGAGCGCGAAAACCGCGCCCGTCGTGCCGCGCTCGGCTTGCCCCCCGTGAGACCGGCGCGTCAACCGCGCGCCGAGGCCGCCGCCACAACGGCCCCCACCAAGGCTCGCCGCCGTCGTCGACCGCGCCGCAGAAGTGGTGGCGAGCAGAGCCCTTAGTCCGCGCGGCTCGCCTGTTGTACGCCGCGCGTCATCAGGGTGCGCTCGACCATGAGATCAAAGAGACTCTCGAGCTGCGCCTGCACGCGGGGCGTCTCTAAGATGCCGAAGGCGCGGGCAATCGCTTCGCAGGTTGCTAAGCCTTCCGCACGGCTTTCGGAACGCAGGCGATAGCGACTCAGGGGGCCGGGCGGCAGCTTCACTCTGGCTGCGTGCTCCAGTCCCGGTACGCGCCTGCCAATCTTGGACGCCTGGCGCCAGTTGCCGTCCGGCACGACGAGCGTCATGGGGCGTGGATCGCACAGCGCGAATTCACGCGTCAACGGCATGGCGTCGTCACTGGGAAACAGGAGCAGGACACGTCGCGTCGTGCCGTCGACGTCGCTGAGATCGAGCGGTGTGTTCCGGTCGCCATGAAGTCGCAGCTCGCTGTTCGCGAGCGACATGAGGGCGAGGTGACCGGTCGCGGTGTTCTTCTGGGTCTCGCGGTGGTGCATGACGAGCAGCAGACGCGTGCGCACATCGAGGTGCGGCGCCGCATCGCAGACGCACAGCCCGAGATGCATGCGACAGCGTGCGCAACGTGTGACCCGTTTGGCGCGTCGACCCATCCCGGCTGCTGATCAGGGATACCCGAGACGAGACATTTCGGTCGCCAGCTCGAGCGTGCAGCCGAGCTCCGCATCAGTCAGCACGCGATCGAGCCACATGGGCATGAAGATGAGGCCGTTCCAGAAACCACCGCCAATGCCAAAGGATCCAATGCACCACTCGCCCCCCGGGGTGATCGCGATTGGCACCGTATCGACAATCGTGTGATCGTTCACCGTATCGCCATCGATGACCACCCGGCGCGTCCGCGTGCTTGCCTCATAGGTCTGGCAGATCTGCACCCAGGTGCCGACGGCGTAGACGCCCGGTACGTCGAGGTTGGCAGCAACGCCCGTGTTGCAGTTGTTGATCCTCCACTGGTAGGCCGTGGTGTCGCCAGCGGTCCAGGTGTCGTAGCCGCAGGGCTGCGCAAACTGCTCCATACCATTTTGCAGCACCAACGGCTTGGCCCACCAGCACAGCGTGTGGTCGCTGGCGGCGTCGAACGTCGACCCTGAGAGGATGCAGACGCCGCTGGCGCCATCGAGCAGCACGGAATAGCCCTCGGCGCCATTCGGGACATCGGTCGACTGCGCGGGGTTGCCGTCCAATTGGCCATCCATGGAGTTGCTTTCCAGCACATCCCATCCCGGCCGGGTCGAGTCGGAAAAGGGATAGGCGGACACGAGCGCTCCGCCCGCGCCTTGCAGCGCAGCGACGATGTTGGTGCAGCCGTCATCCGGTGTTTCGTCCGGTGTTTCGTCCGGGGTCGCGCGAACAGCCTCGAAACCACTTCGGCCACACGCCATGGGGCAGCAAGAAAGGATTGTCAGGCAAGCAGACCAGCGAGACAACCGTGTATTTTTGTGCGTGAGCATCGCCACAGCCACTCTGTAGCGAGTCGCGTGTTTGATGTCCAGGTCGACTGCGTACGCGTCTGGACACGCGTCACCGAACGCGCGAGGCTCGCCGCCATCATGACTACACCTGCTCTGCATTCGGTTCTTCTCCAGGTCACCGACCGCGTACGTGCGCGTAGCGCCAAGCGCCGCACCCGCTATCTCGACAAGATCGACCGTGCGCGTGAGCGACGACCATCGCGTGCGACGCTGTCGGCGGCGAATCTGGCGCATGCGATGGCGGCGGCGCCGGCGCCCGCGCGAGAGCGACTACGGGTCTTTGCGGCGCCGACGATTGGCATCGTCACGGCGTACAACGACATGCTCTCGGCGCACGCGCCGTATGCTGGCTACCCCGCGCGTCTCAAAGAGGCGGTGGCGCGGGCGGGGGGCGCGGCGCTGGTCGCTGGCGGCGTGCCGGCCATGTGCGACGGCGTGACGCAAGGGAACCCGGGCATGGAGCTGTCGCTTCTGAGTCGTGAGGTGATTGCCCTCGGCACGGCGATTGCGCTGACGCACGATCTGTTCGACGGCGCGCTCTATCTCGGCATCTGCGACAAGATCGTCCCGGGCCTGCTCATCGGCGCGCTGGCTTTTGGTCACTTGCCGGCCGTGTTCGTGCCTGCGGGCCCGATGCCCTCGGGGATCTCCAACGCCGAGAAGGCGCGTGCGCGCGAGCTCCATGCGCAGGGTAAGCTCGATGACGCCGGACTGCTCGAAGCCGAAGCGCGCTCCTACCACGCCCCCGGTACGTGCACGTTCTACGGCACGGCGAACAGCAACCAAGTCTTGATGGAGCTGCTGGGACTGCATCTGCCGGGCGCGGCCTTTGTGCCCACCGAGACGCCGCTGCGTCACGCGCTCACCGAAGCCGCAGGCGAGCGCGTCGTCGCACTTTGCGTCGACCCAGCAGCGCCACCCCTTGGACGCATGTTGGACGAGCGCAGCTTCGTCAACGCAGTCGTGGGACTCCTTGCGACCGGCGGCTCGACGAATCACACCCTGCATCTGCCGGCCATGGCACGGGCGGCAGGCATCGAGCTCACGTGGGACGACATCGACGCGCTCGCCCGCGCCGTGCCGCTCATCGCGCGCGTCTACCCGAGCGGCGAAGCCGACATCAACGCCTTCCACGCGGCAGGCGGAACGAGCTACGTCATCGGTGAGCTGCTCGGTGCGGGCCTGCTGCACGGCGACGTCGCGACGGTGGCCGGTCCTGGGGGTCTCGCGCGCTACGTCGAGGTACCGACGCTCATCGACGAGGTTGTGTCCTGGGCGCCGGTGGGCGCGAGTGGGGACGAGAGCATTGTGCGTCCGGCTGCACGCCCCTTCGATCCGGAGGGTGGTTTGCGCGTTGTGCGCGGCAATCTCGGGGAGGCCATCATCAAGACGTCCGCGGTCGCCCGCGGCCATCGCGTGGTGCAAGCGCCAGCACGCGTCTTTGCGTCCCAGGAGGCGCTGCAAGAGAGCTTTGCTCAAGGCACGCTCACCGGGGATTTTGTCGCTGTGATCCCATTTCAGGGACCGCGCGCCAACGGCATGCCGGAGCTGCATCGCCTGACGCCCGTGCTCACGACGTTGCAGAGCCGGGGACAGAGCGTCGCCCTGGTCACCGACGGTCGCATGTCGGGCGCCTCGGGGAAGGTTCTGGCAGCGATCCACGTGACACCTGAGGCCGCCATGGGTGGGCCTCTTGCGAAGGTGCGCGACGGCGATGTCGTGCGTCTCGACGCGGAGCGTGGCGAGCTACAGGTCCTCGTCGATGAGGCGACGTGGCGCACGCGCGAGGCGATGGGGGTGCGAATCCTGAAAGCCGACGAGGGATGGGGACGCGAGCTCTTCGCCTCCCTGCGCTCGCAGCTCCTGCCGGCGAGTGCTGGCGCGGGCCTGCCGCAGCCCGATGATCTCGCCTAGTGCCGCAGAGCCTGCGCGCGCTTGGCCTGCGCTGTAATCTCGTCGAAATCTCCCGCGGCGATGCTCTTGCGCGAGGCGACCCACGAGCCGCCGACGCAGGCGACGTTGTCGAGCTCGAGGTAGGCGCGCGAGCCCTCGTACGTGATGCCGCCGGTGGGACAAAAACGCAGTTGTGGGAACACCGAGCCGTAGTGGCGCAGGGCCGCCGTGCCACCCACCGCGTCGGCAGGAAAGAACTTGAGCTCCTCGATGCCGAGCGCCATGGCGACGAGCATCTCCGATGCCGTGGCGGCGCCGGGCAAGAGCGGCAAACCGAGGTCACGCGCCTTTTCAACGAGCGCCAAAGTGAACCCCGGACTGACGGCAAATTGTGCGCCCGCGTCGAGGGCCTGCTCGAGTTGGTCAGGACGAACGGCGGTGCCCACGCCGACGATGGCCTCGGGCACCTCGCGCGCGATGGCACGTACGGCCGCGAGAGCGTCCGCGGTCCTCAGTGTGACTTCGATGACGCGAAGACCACCGGCGATGAGCGCCTGTGCGAGATCCGTGGCTTGCGCGGCATCATCGATGACGACGATTGGGATCACGGGGCCCTGGGCGAGAAGCTCGCGTGTGCTCAAAGCGGTCATTGGGACCTCCGGTGTCGAGACCCGCGCAGCAAACAACAGTCGGGCTCGCGCCGCAAGGGCGGCTACGCGCACGCGGGAACGACGCGCTGCCTCTACGCCGCCGCGAATTGGCGCTCGACGAGCCGACGGTAGGTGCCGTCGCGATCGTCCATGAGCTCGCGGTGCGTTCCCGTCTGGACGATGCGGCCGCGCTCGAGGACGAGCACCAGGTGCGCGCCGAGTACGGTGGACAGGCGATGGGCGATGATGAGTGTCGTGCGTCCGCGCATCAAGCGCTCGAGCGCTTCTTTGACGAGGTGCTCGCTGTCGGCATCGAGGGCGCTCGTGGCTTCATCGAGAATGAGGATGCGAGGATCTTTCAAGATCGCGCGGGCAATGGCCACGCGCTGCTTCTCGCCGCCTGAGAGCTGCACCCCACGCTCGCCAACGAGGGTGTCGTAGCCGAAGGGAAAGCGGGTGATGAAATCGTGTGCGTTGGCGGTGCGGGCCGCGGTGATCACCTCGTCTTTGTTCGCCTCGACGCGACCGTAGCGGATGTTGGCGCTGATGCTCGTCGACATGAGCACGGGCTCTTGTGCGACGCTGCCGATCTGCTCACGCAACCACCGTGGATCGAGCTCGCGCAGGTCGTGGCCATCGAGCAGCACACGACCGCTCTGCGGATCGTAGAAGCGCGGGATGAGACTCGCGACCGTGGACTTGCCGGCGCCGGATGGGCCGACGAGGGCGACGACCTGACCGGGAGCAAGCTCAAGGTTGAATTCCTCGAGTACGGCGACGTCGGGTCGCGAGGGATAGCGAAAGCCGACCGACTCGAAAGTCACGCGGCCGCGCGCTTCGTCGAGCACCTGGCCACCGTGTGTCGGCATGCTCGGGGTACGGTCGATGAGCTCAAAAATGCGCTCGCTCGCGCCAGCGGCGCGCATGAAATCGGCCCAGATGCCGCCGAGCGCCCCGAGGGAGAAGGCAACAATCAGCGTGTAGAGCAAGAACGACGTCAGATCTCCGACGCTCATGGCGCCCTCGAGCACCAGGCGCCCGCCGTACCAGAGCACGACGGCAATGGCGCCGTAACCCGCAAAGGTGGCTCCGCCGCTAAAGAGCGCCACGACCTTGGTGCGCCGACGCGCTTGTTCAAAGCTCTCTTGCACGGCGACGCTATAGCGCGCTGATTCCTCGGCCTCGCGGGCGAACGAGCGCACCGTGCGAATGTTGGCGATCGATTCCTCGGCGACCTCACCGGCCTTGGCGAGCTCGTCTTGGGTCTTGCGCGCCAGGCGTCGCACTTGGCGGCCAAAATACATGGCTCCGATGGCGACCGGCGGCACGACGGCGAGCATGATCACGGCCAAGCGTGCGGAGGTGTAAAACAACAGCGCTACGCCGCCGGCAAAGGTCGCGACGTTGCGCAGCGTCATGGAGATGTTGATGCTCACCGCGCTTTGCAGCACGGCGGTATCCGCGGCGAGACGACTCGTGAGCTCGCCGGTGCGCCGCGCATCGAAGAACGCCAGCTCCTGCGCCAGAATGCTACGGTAGACGGTCTCGCGCAGGCGCGTGACGATGCGCTCGCCAGCGACCGAGAAGAGATAGTGGCGCACACCCACGGCGACGCCCTGTACGAAGAAGATCGCGGCCATGGCGAGGGCCGCGCGATCGATGTCGCCGAGCTGACGCTTGCCGGTCGACTGGTCGAGGATGACGCGGATGGCTTGCGGATAGGCGAGCCCCATGGCGCTGCCCAGTGCCAAGAAGATGAGACCTAAGCCAAGCGTACGCCACTCTGGGCGGCCGAGCGCGACGAGGCGTAGAAGGCGCGCTCGCAGATCGTCGCTTTGCGGAGGGGACGCGTCGCTCGCGCCGGACTGAGACGTTGTCATCGACGCAATCTAAGCACGTCGGACGCGCGGGTCCATGCTCTTGGCCACGGTGGCCAGCAGCACGAGAAGGCCTCCGAGAAGAGCCGGTTGCCCCGGCAGCTCGTGTTGCACGAGATACGCCCACAGCGGATTGAGCAAAGGTTCCGCGAGCAGCAACAAGGAAGCTTCGAGCGCACCGAGGTAGCGAATGCCGCGGGTCAGCAATAGATACGCGAGCCCGATCTGCGCGACGCCGAGGTAGCTGAGTACCCCCCAGTCGAGGGCGGTCGCGCGCGCGACGTTGAGCGCCCATGGCAGACACAGCAGGAACGCGAGCACGTTGCCGGACGACCGCTTGCCTGGCGACGTGGGCTTGCGATCCCTCCTCGCGTGCGAGCCAGCGCAAACCGATGAGCGTCATCGCCCAGGCCATGCCCGAGAGCAGGGCCAGGAGATTGCCGAGAGTCGGCCGCGGCGCGGTGACTGAGACGGGTGCCCCGCCGACGAGCAACACCACCAAGCCGATGCCGGCGACGAGCACGAGTAGGTAGTCCCGTCGGGCAGTGCGCTCGCCGAGCCACCGCGGCGCTAGCAACACGACGTAGAAGGGTGCTGTGGACTGCAAAAAGATCGTATGCGCTGCGGTGGTGAGCTTGTTGCTCGCGACAAAGAGCACGAGCGTTGCGGCGTACGCGAGCGCCACCGGCCACACCCGCCACGGGAAACGGCGGCGCACAGCAGGCAAAAAGAGCCACAGCGACAGCGCCGCAATGGCCGAGCGCCAGCCAGCGACCTCGAGTCCTGTAAGGGTCGTTGCCTTGATGGCCGCGCCGCCGGTGGAAAAGAGCACGGCCGCTCCGAGGACCGCGAGTCGGGCGGTCAGGGGGTGGGGCGGGGGTGGCAGTGTCGGTGTCTGCATGTCGTGCGCGAGCATGCCACAGAACGCATGACCCGTGCGCGCCGTGCGAATGATGTATGATGCTCGCCGATGTACGCTCGTCGCCGGTACCTCATCGCGTGGACGTTCTTCGCGCTGCCCCCTACGCTCGGCGCTTGCGTGCGGCCGTACGTGCCGGCGCCGCGACCCGTCGTGCAGCTGACCCGCGCCGGTGATGCCGAGCTGGCGCTCAGCAGTGGATTTGCGGGCGCGGCGGCTCATGCGGCCTACGCATTGGGTGACCGTTGGGGTGTGCGCGCGGCGGCGGCTTACAACCCGAGTCCTGGGGACACGATGGTGCGTGTCGAAGGCGGCGTCGTCCGCTTCGGCGGGCGGGCACTCGCCATGCCGCGACTCGAAGGTGGCCGGCTCTTTTGGACCCTCGCACTCGATGTCGGCGGTGGGCGCGAGCTTGCCGCGCCTCGTGTGCAGCTCGGCGCGGACGCCGAGGGCGCGCTGGGCCTGCGGTGGCGGCATGGGAGTCTCGCGATGGCCCTGGGGACGACGTATGTGACCCTGCGTCAGCGTGCGACGCCCCTCGCGACGGCGCGTGATGGGAGGGCGCTCAACGTGGAGCCCTTCGTCGAGCTGCGCGCGGGCCCTTCGTGGCTCCAGGTCTTTGTCCAGGGTGGACTCTCGTACCCGCTGTTCAAGCGAGGCGACATGGGTGCAGCTTGGCCCGTGCTCTTGGGCGCGGGGATTTCGTACGTGTCGGGTCAACACAGCGATGAGTGAAGGTTGGGACGTGAGCCGCCGCGGGTCGCTCGCACTGCGGGCCTACGGTGCGCTCGTCGCTACGACATGCGTTGCGTGCGGTGAGACGGCGGAGTGCGCCGATGCGGTCGAGCTGTCGAGCGGTGCCGTGCTGCGGTTTGCCGCCCTCGGGGATACGGGCACGGGCAACGCGCGTCAGCAGCAGGTCGCCGCGGCGCTGGCCGCCACGTGCGCGCGTGACGGCTGCGACTTCGTGCTGCTGCTTGGCGACAACTTCTACGATCATGGCGTCGGCGGCGTCGATGATCCGCAGTGGTCGAGCAAATTCGAGGGGCCCTACGCGTCCGTTCCAGCACCATTTTTCGCTGTGCTCGGCAATCACGACTACGGCGGCGGTGGCGCCGGGCTCGATGACGCCCGCGGCCAGGCGCAGGTGGACTACGCCGAGCGCAGCGCCCGCTGGAACATGCCCGGACGATGCTATGCGCTGCGCACACCGGTCGCGACGCTCGTCGGTTTGGACACCAATCGTGTGCTGTGGGAGCGCCCCGGCGCGCTCAGGGGGCAGGGCAGCTACGCGGCGCGCGAGCTCGAGCGTCCGGGTTGGCGCATCGCCTTTGGCCACCACCCCTATCGCTCGAATGGGACGCACGGCCATGCGGGCGCGTACCAAGGCAGGCGCTGGCCAGCGATGGCCAGTGGGGACAGTGTGCGCACGCTGTTCGAGCAGTACCTCTGCGGCCGGCTCGATCTGTATCTCAGCGGCCACGATCACAGTCGGCAGGTGCTGCCTCCGTCCGATCACTGTGACGCGACGTTGGTCGTTACCGGCGCTGGGGCGCGCACGACTGCGCTGCCGGGAGATGGGCCGATGCTCTTTGGGGCAGCGACGCTCGGCTTTGTGTACGTGACCGTGTCGAGCGACCGCCTGACGGTTCAGACGATGGATGCTTCTGGGCAGGTCGACTTCGAGACGGACGTCATGCGGGCAGGCTCCGCGGCGGCGAGCTGGCCACAGGCACTTTGACTCTCGGCCCCGCGAGCGCGTCGTACCATGCAGAAGTAGCCGCGCGCGCGCAGGTGATCGCGAAAAGCGCGCACGAGGTCGTCGGCGCTCGGCGTGAGGTCCTCGCGTGCCCGGTTGAGTGGCAAGAGATTGACGCGTACGGCGCCATCGAACGGCGCGAGTAGCGTCGCGAGGGCCTGCGCATCGGCGAGCGTGTCGTTGACGCCCGCGGCGAGGGCCACTTCGACAAAGAGCAAATCACCGCGGCGCCGTGCGAGGTCGACGAAAGCGTCGCGCAGCGTGGTCATGGGGTAGCGCGTCGTTGGCACGAGGCGACGGCGCACCGTGTCGTCGGCGGCGTGGACCGACCAGGCGATGCGCGCGGGCAGATCGGAGAGGCCGGCGATGCGCGCCGGTGTCGTGCCCACGGTCGACAGGGTCACATGCCCAGCGCCAATCCCAAGCGCGTCGTTCGACGCACACCGTGTGACGGCATCGCGAACGGCGTCGAGGTTGTCGAGCGGCTCGCCCATGCCCATGAGCACGACGTTGCGCAGAGGGGGTAGCTGCCAGCGCCGCACGTCGGTCAGAGCCAGCGCCACCTGACCGACAATCTCCTCCGCCGCGAGGGAGCGAATCATCCCCATCGTCGCCGTGGCGCAAAAGACGCAGCCTCGCGCGCAGCCGACCTGCGTCGAGACACACACCGTTGAGCGGCTGCGATGGGGAATGAGCACGGTCTCGACGAGACAGTCATCGTGCAGACGCACGAGGAGCTTGCGCGTACCGCACGTGGACGCGCTCGAGCGTTCGGTGTCGAGGACCGTGCGGCGACAGGCCTCGAGCAAGCGGCGATGCGAGCCGTCGGCGAGTACGCCAGGTGCAAACGGATCCAGCCCACGGCGCACAGCGCCCCATACGGCAGCTGCCCGCCCGGGGCCGCCGAGCAGCGTCGCGAGCTCGCGGGGGGCGATGGCAAAGAGGGCCGGTTGCATGCCTCGACTACGTAGCGCGGCGTCTACATCTTAAGCAAGGAGCTGTTGCCAAGGAGGCGTGTCATGTCCCCGTCGCGCCATCTTCACCCGAACGCGGATGCCGAGCGCCGCACCCATCCGCGGATCGCTGTCTTCTGGCCGGCGCGGATCCAGGGTGCCACAGGCGAGCAGGAAGCAGTGTGCTTCAATGTCTCGCATGGTGGTCTTGGTCTGTACCTGTGGTCGGTGCCGTCCGCAGACGAGGCCCTCGACATCACCTTGGTATTGCCGGCCGGAGTGCAAGCGCGCGCCTTCGCGCACGTATCGGCAGGAGGGCGGGTAGGCAGTCACAGCGTGGGGATGCAGCTCGTCGAGCACCCGCAACAGACGGTCGAAGCACTGCACGCCTACATCGATCGGCGCTACTGACAGCGCCCGCAGCAGGCAGAAAAAAACCGGCGGCACTCGCCTGGGAGCACCGCCGGTTTCGTCGATCGGCCTGCTCGTGCCGAGCTACATGCTCTTCTCGCCTTTTTCGACCACCATCTTGGCGTAGTAGTCGTCGCTGTCGATGCCACTCGCCTTGGCCTTCTTGAGCTCCTCGTCGATGAGAGCCTGGAAGGCGGGGAACGGTTGTGCGCCGCTCAAGAAGCGCCCGTTGATGAAGAAGGCCGGCGTGCCACGCGCGCCGAGCGTCATGCCCTGGCGCTGCTGCTCTTCGATGCGGCTCTTGTACTTCTGGGTCGAGTAGCAGCTCTTGAAACGACCCATGTCGAGCCCGGCCTGCTTGGCGTACCCTTCGAGGTCCGCATCTTCGAGCTTCTGCTGATTCGCGAACATGGTGTCGTGCATCTGCCAGAACTTGCCTTGTTCGTTGCCGCACTCAGCTGCCAGGGCGGCCGGCATCGCACGCTGGTGGAAGCCGAGGGGATTGTGCTTGAAGACGACCCGCACGTCGTTCTTATAGGTGTCCTCGATCTGCTTGAGGGTCGGCACGACGCGGCTGCAGAACGGGCACTGGAAGTCGCTCCATGCCACGACCGTGACCCAGGCGTCCTTGTTGCCCTTGAGGGCCGCGCCGTCCACGGGCACCGCGTAGGTCTTCGAGGCGTCGGGACCTTGCGGCCGCGCCGCCTGGGGTGCCCCGGCCCCGCGTCCCATCTTGTCGAGCTTCTCGAGGATCTTCAGCTGATTGGCCTTGATCTCTTCGATCTCACTGCGCGACACGCAGCCGGTGGCAACGAGCGCCACGACTCCGAGCGACAGTCCTAGGGTGACAACTTTCATCGCAACAACCTCCGGATCTTGGTTTTTTAGTGAGCTACCAGGGGCGCCAGGCTATCCACTTCGGCGCTGATGTCAAGCGCTCCCGTCCCGCGTAGACGAACGCCTAGGCGTGGCGAAGAATTCCGCCTTGGCCCAGCGCCTGGTATCGTGGTTGAGTGCACATCTGGGGGGGACGAGGAGTGCGCGAAGTATGAGCGTAACCCCGGGACGCCGCCGTTCTTGGAGACTAGGTCTCCGAACGTCGAGCTGGTGGGCTGCCGCCTGCTTGCTGGTGCTACTCAGATCCCAGCCGCTGCGTGCCGCAGGCGAGGATGTCGCGGTGGCCGGCCTCATGCGCGTGCTCGCTTACGACGAGGCGCTCGCCGAGCGCAGCGGTCGCAGCGTCGTTGTTGGTGTCCTTGCGGTGCCCCACGACGCCTCGCCAGCAACCGCCTTGGTGCGCGCCACCTTCGGGCGCCTGACGACGTTGACGCTCCAGGGCCTGCCGGTGCAGGTCGTGGACATCGAGCTCGGCACGATCGAGGGCTTGGGCCCAGCCCTGCAACAGGCGCGGGTGAATGTGCTGTTCTTGTGCGGTGGACTCGATGCGCGGGTGGCCGATATCGTGCGTGCAGCGCACGAGCTGCACGTGCCGACGATGACTCAGCAGGCCGACTATGTGCGTCTCGGTGTAGCGTTCGCCCTTGCCCCCGCAGCGGATGGCAAGCCGCGCCTGCTCGTCAATCTGGGTGCGAGTCGCTCGGTGGGCATGAGGCTGCGCGCCGATTTGCTGCGGCTCGCGCAGTTGGTGGACTAGACAACGCTGCCAGAGCAGCGAAAGGAGAGCATCGTGAAACGAGGTGTCACCGGTTGCGCGCTCGCACTGCTTTTCATCCTCAGCGATGAGCGCACGGCGAGTGCGCAGGAGGCAGGCAACGCGTCGCTCGGAGAGCTGCTGCAGGGCAAGACCGATATCTCCGAGCTGTCGCTCGACGATCTCTTGGTGCACGAGTTCGATGTTGCAGCCAAGCGTCCGCAAACGCTGCGTGACTCGCCCAACGTCATGACCGTGTTGTCGCGCGAGGAAATTGCCGCGAGCGGCGCGCGCGATCTGCTCGACGTGCTGTCCCTCGTGCCAGGCTTCTACCCGGCGGTGGATGCGAATGGCGTCTTCAGTGTTGGCTTTCGTGGCTTGTGGTCCAACGACGGGCGACAGCTCCTGCTCGTCGACGGTCAGGAGATGAACGAGCCGTTCTACACCAATGTTCGTCTCGGCAACCGCTTTCCCGTCTCGCAGATCGATCGCATCGAAATCATTCGCGGACCGGGGTCGGCCATCTACGGCGGCTTTGCGGAGATGGCGGTGATCAATGTCATCACCCGAGGCGCGGCGACGCAACAAGGCGTGGCGGCGACGAGCACCCTCGGTACCTTTGACCGCGGCCGTGGTCGGCGAACCAATGTCGCCGTTTCGTATGCCGACAAGGTGGCCTCGCTCGACAACCTCGCGGCGAGCATCGCGCTCTATGCCGGACGCGCCAACGACGGCCTGCGCTTCTATGAAGACTCGTACGGCGACCGCTACCGGGTCACCGACGGCAACGGCTTGCGAGAGCCGCTCTTTGCGAACGTGGGCCTGAGCTGGCGCGACGTCGAGCTCCGGCTCATCTACGACGGCTATCAGAAGTACCAACGCGACATCCTCGACGGCAGCGCCGCGTCGCCCTACCGCCTGGAAGATCACGGCACCTTCGCGGAGCTGCGCTACACCTGGAAGCTTGGCGACGCGGTGAAGGTCGTTCCCTCAGCGAGCTTCAAGCGACAGCGGCCCTGGCGCGTCCCCGACGTCAACAACGACGCCTACTACATGAAGACCGCCGACCGCTATCTTGGCAAGCTGACACTCTTTGTTGATCCCTGGCCCGAGCTCAGCCTGCTCGCGGGGGTCGAAGCCTACGTGCAGCAGGCACGCCTCGATTCCGATGAGCTCGTTGGCTTCCAAGGCACTTTCGCCGGCGATGCGATGGAGGTCGAGTACAACGATCTCGCGGCCTTTGCTCAGGCGCTCTACGCGAGCCCCTTCGGCACACTGACGCTGGGGGCGCGCTACGAGAAACACAGTGAATTTGGCTCGTCGTTTGTGCCCCGCGCGGCGTACACGTGGGTGGCCGGACCCTTTCACCTCAAGCTCATGGCGAGCCAAGCGTTTCGTGCGCCGAGCATCGAGAACATCAACCTCGTGGCGCCGACGCAGGCGCACATCAATCCCGAGATCACCACGGCCTACGAGACCGAGATCGGCTATCAGATTGGCAGCTACGCCTGGGTGACGGCCAACGTCTTTCGCATGGTCATCGACAAGCCCATCTCGTACATGTTCGATGCCAACACCGGCGAAGAGGGCTACGCGAACTACAGCAAGACAGGCTCAGAGGGTGTCGAGATCGAAGCGCGCTTCAAAAAGCAGCGTACCTGGCTCAATGCATCCTATTCTTTTTACAGCACGGCCGGCCTCAATGAGGTGCCGCAGTACGCCGTGCCGGTGCAGACGCCCGTCGATGATGCCGCGCCACTCTCGGACGCGTCCGCCTACCGGCAGAACGTGACGCTCGGTTGGCCGCAGCACAAAGTCGTGCTGGTTGGCTCGCACGACATGGTCGACAAGCTGGCGCTGAGCGCGACTCTCACCTGGATGTCCAAACGCTACGGCTACGTCGGCGCCACGCTCGATGGGGCTGGCGATGTCGCGCACTACGACGTCGGCACGCACAAGCCGGTCACCCTGCTGGGCGTGTTTGTCACGCGGCGCGACGTGGGCGCGAAGGGCGTCAGCTTGAGCGCGGGGGTGCAGAATGCTCTCGACGCGAGGTACTACCAGGTTGAGCCCTACGACGGCGGCCATCTGCCGTACCCCGCGGCGAGCCGCGAGTATCTCGTGCGTTTGGGCTTTGACCAGACAGCCTTGACGCAGCCGTAGCTCCGTCGCATCTCAACCCCCATGCACCCGACACCCGACAGCGAGGCTGTGGCTCGCTATCTCGAAGAGCTGCACGCGCGTATCGTCGCGGCGCTCGGTGCCGCTGATGGGGGGGGTGCCTTTCGTGAGGACACGTGGCAACGACCTGGGGGCGGCGGCGGTAGGAGCAGCGCGCTCGAGGAAGGTGCGACGTTCGAGCGTGCAGGCGTGGGCTTCTCACATGTGCGCGGGGCCTCCTTGCCGGCGTCGGCGACGGCTGCCAGACCGGAAATCACTGGCTGGAGCTATGAGGCCATGGGTGTCTCGCTCATCGTGCATCCGCGCAACCCGTACGTACCGACGAGCCACGCCAATGTGCGCTTCTTTGTCGCCTCGCGGCCCGACCAGGAGCCCGTGTGGTGGTTTGGCGGTGGCTTCGATCTCACACCGACCTACGGCTTCGAGGAGGACGCCCGACACTGGCACGAAGCTGCGCGTCGAGCGTGCGCCCCGATGGGCGAGGGTGCGCATGCACGGTTCAAGATGGCGTGCGACGAGTATTTCTATCTCAAGCACCGCGACGAGCCGCGTGGCATCGGCGGCATCTTCTACGATGATCTCAGCGAGGGAGGCTTTGATCGCTGCTTCGCGCTCATGCGCAGTGTCGGCGAGGGCTACCTCGAGGCCTACTTGCCCATCGTGCAACGGCGCAAGGACACGCCGTACGGCGAGCGGCAGCGGGACTTTCAGCTCTATCGCCGCGGTCGCTACGTCGAGTTCAACCTCGTCTACGATCGCGGCACGCTCTTTGGCTTGCAAAGCGGCGGGCGCACCGAATCGATCTTGATGTCCATGCCGCCGCTCGTGCGCTGGCGCTACGATTGGCGACCCGAGCCCGGCAGCGAGGAGGCGCGCCTCTACGAGGTATTCTTGCGGCCGCGAGATTGGCTGGCACAATAGCGCCATGCTTGGACTTGCGCGCTGCGTTGCCACGCTGGGGCTCGCGTTGACAGTCGCTGTCGGCTGCCTCGACGTGCGCGGCGGCGATGACACGACGTCGGGGAGCTGTAGCGCCGATGACGCCAAGCGCATTCTGCACGAGCACATGCTCGACTACTATCTGTGGTGGGACGAGATGCCCGCCGTTAGCCGCCACGACTACGCCGATCCACAGGCCTTGCTTATAGCGCTGCGCGTCAACCCGCCCGACCGCTGGAGCTACGTCGTGCCGCAGGCGGTCGACGAGGCCTACTACGCGGGTGACGGCTATGTCGGCATCGGCATCGTGACGACGACGGATGCCGCGGGCGCGCTGCGGGTGACCGTGGTGTACGGGGGATCTCCGGCGCAGGCGGCGGGCCTTGGGCGCGGCGACACACTGCTTGCCATCGGCGGGCAAAGCGTCGAGGCCATCGATGCCGCGGGTACGTGGGACAGCGCCTGGGGCGCGCGTGAGGTGGGCACCGAGGTGACGTTGCACCTACGCAGCGTCGGCGGTGTCGAGCGATCGGTGACGCTCGTCAAGGACGTGGTCGTGCCTCCGAGCGTGTCGTTGACGACGGTGATCGTGCGGGGCGCGCTGCGCGTCGGCTATCTCGTGCTCGATCGCTTCATTGCGCCGACCAGCGCCGAGCTCGAGCAGGCGTTTGCGCAGCTGCAAGCAGACGACGTCGACGAGCTGGTCGTCGACTTGCGCTACAACGGCGGCGGCTACGTGAGTGTGGCGCGCTATCTTGCCGAGCTCATCGGTGGCGAGCGCACCGCGACCCACGTGCTCGCGCGCGAGATCTTCAATTCCAAGCACACGGCGTTCGACGGCGATACGATCATGGGAACCGTGGCAAGCGCTCTCGGTGTCGCGCGCGTCGTGTTTGTCACCACCGAAGGGACCGCTTCCGCCAGTGAGCTGGTGATCAACGGCCTGCGACCTTTCCTCGACGTCGTCGACATCGGCACGCCAACGCACGGCAAGCCCGTCGGCATGGTGCCGGTCACCTTCTGCGATTTGACGCTGGCGCCCGTGACCTTCGAGCTCGTCAACGCCGACGGCGAAGGCGGATACTACGATGGCATCGCGCCCACCTGCGCCGCGCCCGATGATCTCGAGCATGGGCTCGGCGACGAAAACGAAGCGTCTCTGGCCCAGGCGCTCTACTACCTCGAGCACGGTACGTGTGCTCCCGCGGCGCCGGGTGTCGTGCGCCCTGGACCGCGCGTGCGCGCGCCACCGCGTGCCGACGCCTTTGCAGCCACGGTCGGGGCGCTGTGAGTGAGCGGGGCCGCTACAGTAGGGTGCTCTGCGACCCGTGGGAATTGGGCCTCTGTCCGAACATCTCGTAGGCGGTGAGCGTCGCGATGCGACCCCGTGGCGTGCGCTGGAGAAAGCCTTCTTGCAGCAGGTAGGGCTCGTAGACCGACTCGAGCGTGTCGGCTTCCTCACCGAGCGACGCGGCGAGTGTTTCAATGCCCACCGGGCCGCCGCCGAACTTGACGACGAGTGTGTGGAGCAGGCGTCGATCCATTTCGTCAAAGCCCCGCTCGTCGATGCCGAGGCGGGTCAGACCATGGCGGGCGATACCGAGATCGACGACGCCCGTGCCCTCGACCTCCGCAAAGTCGCGCACGCGACGCAACAGGCGATTGGCGATGCGCGGGGTACCACGAGAGCGTCGGGCGATCTCGGTGGCGCCATCATTCGAGCACGTGATCTCGAGGATGCGCGCTGCGCGCACCACCCCCTGCTCGAGCTCGGCAGCCGTGTAGTAGCGCACGCGCCAGGTGAAGCCGAAG
>CAYHNK010000063.1:0-11403 GCA_964357695.1 uncultured Bdellovibrionales bacterium
CGGACAGGTGCCGGTGGGATTGGTGGCGCTGCACGCACGAGGTGGAATGGGGCCGACGCACTCACCGGCGATGCAGTCCTGCCAGGTCGGGCAGCTGCCTTCAGGGTTGCCGATCGAGCAGCTCGGCTGCTCGGCGAGGCAGACGCCGCCGACGCACTGCGCGTCGTTCGGGCAGTAGCCGCGCGGCGTTGCGGGGGCGCAGGGGGCTTGGGCGGTAAAGCACCAGCCGGCGATGCAAACGTTGTCGCTGGGGCAAAGTCCGTTGGGGTGGTCGGCGCTGCACAGCTGCGGAACCGGGATGACGACGCACTCGCCCTGCACACACGCCTCGTTCTGCGCGCACCAACCGGACTGGGTTGGGCTGCAAGGCGGGAGCTCGGTGCCGCGCACGTAGCACACGCCCGCGACGCAGATGGAGCCGGCGCCGCAGTCGCCGTCCCAATCGAGCGCGTTGCAGGTGGTGATGGGCACGCAGGCGCCGTCGACACAGCGCTCGCCGTCGGCGCAGCTGACCTGCACGCCCGCGGCGGCGGGCAAAAGCAGGACGCCGGGGCAACCGCTCGTGCCGAAGGCGGCGCCGAGGGTGAGGGCAGCCAACAAGGCCGCGTGGCGGTGCGAAGGTGACGAAGCGGTGCGGTCGGTAAGACTCATGAATGCCCTCGGATCATCGACACGGTGGTCGGCGTCGATGAAGTTGTGTGCACACGTAGCGTAGCAGACGTCGCGTCGTGCCACCACGAGGACGACACAATTGCAGATCTTGGTCTACGCGAGGCGGCTGTGGCTCTTGGCGGCGCCGATGCTCGTATGGCGATCGATGAGCGCCAGCGTCAGACGTGCCACGTCCGCGCGGTGCAATTGCAGCTCAAGGCGGGCCTCGCGCACCTTCTCCGTGCTGCGACCGCTCAGGAGTGCCTCGATGCTCGAGAGCAACTCTTCTTGGCGTCTTAGGTTGCGGTCCATGACCCCATGGGTGTTGTCGGCGGTGCGCGCTTCGCTGATGGTCCGCGTGGCATCCCAGTAGCCGGCGAGCACCAAGCTGGCGCGCGAGTGCAGGTCGAGCGCCTGCTGGTAGAGGCTTGCCGCGCTCGTCAGGTGCGGCATGGCACGCGCCATCGCCTCAGGATACTCGCGCTGGTAGCGTTCGAGGAGCGGCTTGGCGACGCTCTCGTCGATGTACTCGAGGGCGGCGAATTGTCCGGAAGCGTCTTCACCCGCGACCGGATGGGCCGCGCGCTGGGTCTTGATGATGTTGACGATGTCGGCGGTGGTCAGGCCCTTGGTCAGAATGCGCTGTGCATCGGCGCTCGAGACGACGCCCGCGAGGGCCTCCGGGTGGGCGCGAAAGTAACGCTCGAGCACATCGCTGCCGTTGCCTCCCGCAGCGATACTCTGCTGCGCCAAAGCGGCGAGCTCGCGCACGGTCTTCTCGTCCGAGGGAAAGCCCATGCCCTGCAAGATGATGGCTGCGCGCGCGCCGCGCTCGGCTGCGGCCTCGCTATCGCCCGTTTGCTGCGCCGCCCCCGCGTCGGTCAAGGCCACGACGAGGCTTTCGTAGGCGGCGAGCCACAAATCGCTCTCCATGCGCTGCATGTCGACGGGCTTCTCGCCCCCCGCTGCCGCCGTCCCCGTACCCTCGGTGCCGTCAGCGGCGGTGCCCTGCAGTGCGGCCAGCGCGGCGTCACTCTCACTCTGCGCCTGGTTCTCGAGGTCGCCGGCCTGTTTGCGCAAGTTGTCGATGTTGTCGTAGTCACTGCGCATGGCGCGCTCGAGGTTGAAAGCGGCCTGCGTGAGATTGCCTTTCGCCTCGAACAGCATCTCCTGAATCGCCTGGTTGGCGCTCATGTCCAGGATCTGCAGGCGCAAGTATTGGGCGATGAGATTGTCATTGTCGAGCGGCTGGGCACCGAGTGACTGGATCTGCCCCGCGAAAGAGCGCGCGCCATCGACTTGTGCGCTCTCGAGTCGGGCCGACGACACTTGCGGCGGGGCAAGGTGCAGCGCCCCTGCGTCGATCGTGGCCTTGGCAGTCGACGAGGCGAGCTTTGGCTCGGTCGCGGTGGCGGCGGTCGCTGTGGGCTTGGTCAGGGGCGCATCGAGCGGCGAGAGCGGCAGGGTCACCTTGGGGGAGTCGACAATGCGCGTCATGCGTTACATACCCTGGACGTCGGCTGGGTGGTTGTAGCTCAACTGCATCTTACCAAGGCACGGGTCGGCAGGCTTCGACGCTCCATGTCAGATCGCTCGCTTCGAGGGTGGCGATGACACGCCGGTCAAAGCGCGTGCCGCTCCAGCGGTACTGACGCACCGCGTCTTGGTCGTCCGCGACGACATAGAGCTCCAGCTTGCCGTCGCCATCGACGTCCGCCACGCCGGCCGCGTGCTCGAAGCCCGCGGAATCGCCGTCAATTTGCTCTTTGGCAACATCGGCATTGCCAGTGCCCAACGGACTCAGGCGCCAGATGCCGGCTTTCATCGTGGTGACGATGAGATCGCGCCGGGCGCGACCGGTCAGATCTGCGGCGAGCAGCACACGTGCCTGCACCGCACCGGGCAGTGAGGCGACCGTGGTCGAGGACCACGTGCCGCCTGGTTTGGGTAGGTAGCGTCGGATTTGCACGGCGGCCTCTGCAGAGCCGCGTTCGCCGCGCTCGGCCTCGATGGCGGCGTACAGCTCGGGGCGCCCGTTGCCGTCGAGATCGGTGACGAGGATCTCTTTGGCATGGCTGTGCTGAAGGTTGGCGACGACCTGTGCCTCGTAGGCACCGTCTGCCGTGGGTCGCAAGACGAGAATGCGCCCTGGCTGTGAGGCCTGCGCTTGGTTGGGCTTGGACGGCGTGGCGTAGATCTCGAGCTTGCCGTCGCCGTCGAGATCGCCGAGCTCGATTTCGTGCACGAAAGTCGAGGGCTCGCGGTAGATCTCGGTCGCTTTCCACGCGTCGCCATCGCGCGCGAGCGTGGCGATGACGCCTTGGTCGTGCGTGCCGATGACCAGCTCCGCATGACCGTCGCCGTCGAGATCGCCGATTTCGAGGTCCCGCAGGCGATCCCAGTCGCCGCCAAATTTGGGGTGCCACAACGTGGTGGCGCTCCAGCCGCTGTCCTCACGCCGCCACAGCTTGAGCAGCGCGTCCGTGCCGCCGATGGTCAGTAGGCCCACGCCGCCGTTTGTCTGTACGCACAGGGCCTTGTGAAAGACGCGACTCTCAGGATCTTCAAGCACTTGTTCGCGCCACGCGTTGCCAGCGCCCGTGAGCAGGGTGAGCTTTGCGGGCCCTGGAGTCGGGCGGCGCTTGCCGGCGTCGTCGATGTTCCAGACGAACTGCGCCTGCGGCAGGAGAATCGTTGCTGGCGTCGGCGCCGACTCTGCCGGTGTCACGACTCGCGTCGCCGTGGTGGCCTTCGCGGGCGGCTGCGGCGCGGATGGCTCGCCTTGGCGTTCGTGGCAGGCGGCAAGCAGGGAGACGACGGTTGCGCAGAGGACGGATGCTCGCATGAAGGTCATTCCTTCCCAAGACGGGGCTAGAGGCGAAAGTGTCGCCGACCGGTGAACAACATGACGATGCCTTCGCGGTCGCAGGCGTCGATGAGCTCCTGGTCGCGTTTGGAGCCGCCCGGCTGCACGATGGCGGCGATGCCGGCGCGCGCCGCAAGCTCCACCGAGTCGACAAACGGCAGAAAGCCGTCCGAGGCGAGAAACGCACCGCGGGCGCGCAGTCCGGCCTTGCGCAACGCCTGGTCGACCGCATCGACGCGGCTCAGCTGGCCCAGGCCGACACCGATGAGCTGCCTCTCACGCGTGATGGCGACGGCGTTGGAGGTGAGCGTGCTCACCGCGCGCAGGGCGAAGGCGAGCTCCGCGACCCAGGTGGTCTCGGGCTGCTTTTCGGTGGCGCAGCTCCACTCCTCGGGGTTGCTGAGCCCGCGGTCGCTCTCTTCGACGAGGAGACCACCGCCGATCCGATGGGTCTGCGTAGCTGGAACGGGGTCGCCAGGCGGCGCTTCATACAGCCGTAGGTTGACGCGCTTGCTGAAGAACTCGCGCACCGCCGGTGCGAAGCCGGGTGCGACGATGCACTCGATGAAGATTTCGCTGTCGCGAATGGCCCCGGCGGTGGCGAGGGTCACCGGTGCGTTGAAGGCGACGACGACACCGTAGGCCGCCATCGGGTCACCCTCGACCGCACGGCGAAACGCGAGAGCCTGGTCGGTGGTGACGGCGAGGCCGCACGGATTGGTGTGCGCGACGATGGCGCAGGCGGTGCCGCCAAGCCCGCTGACGACGCGATAGGCCGCATCCATGTCGAGGAAATTGTTGTACGAGAGCGGCTTGCCGGCGAGCAGGCGACCGTGGGCAATGCCTTGGCGCGTCCCTTCCTCGACGAAGAGGGCGCCCGCTTGGTGTGGGTTCTCGCCGTAGCGCAGCTCGGCGCGTTTGACAAAGGGCGGCAGGCGGTTGGGCAAGGCTCGCGTGCCCTGCGTGAGCGAGTCGATGCTGCCGAGCCAGCTCGCCACCGAGGCGTCGTACTCGGCGACGAGAGAGAAGGCTTTCGCGGCGAGCTCACCACGCAGCCACGCCGGGACCATCGATTCCTCGCGTAGCGCGGCGACGACGCGACCGTAGTCAGCCGGGTCGCACACCACGGTCACGCCGCCTTCGGCGTTGCTGGCGCCGGTGCGCAAGAGCGCCGGACCGCCGACGTCGATAGCGGCCATCAGCTCCGCGCGGGCGCGTGCCGTCGCCGCAGCCTCGCGAAATGGCGCCATGTTGCAGATGACGAGGTCGATAGGCGCGTAGCCCGCTCGGGTCAGCTCGGCGAGCTGCCCCTCGTCGCGACGATCCGCGAGCAGGCCGGCGTGCACGCCAGGGTGCAGCGTCTTGAGGCGACCCCCGAGCAGCGTGCGGGCGCGCAGGAAATTGCCGAGTGGCTCGACCGGGATGCCCGAGGCGGTGAGCGTTTGCGCACTGCCCTCGGTGGCGACGATGGCGACGCCCTGCTCGATGAGACCGAGGCCGAGCTCGAGCAGGCCGCGCTTGTCAAAGACGGACACGAGCGCACGTCGCACGGTGCCGGGGGCTGGGGGATACATGGTCATGACAGTGGCCGCTTGGCTTGTACGGCGCCTCAGTTGCGCATGCGCGGAGGAATTGTCAAGTCGCTTTGACCCCGCGGGCGATTGTGGCAGAAGGCGAGGCGCAAATTGCACTCACGATAAGGAGCGAACCGATGACCGAGGTGACAACGACCGACTGCGGGCTTTGGTGCCGCATGGCCCTGTGTGTGGCAGTGCTGACCGCGCCCGCGCGATTGAGTGCGGCGAGCCACGCTTTCTCCGCCCGCGACATGCACGAGATGGATCGCCTGGGCGAGCTCGCGGTGTCGCCCGACGGCAAGCAAGTCGCCTATGTCGTACGGCAGACCGACTTCGAGCAGAATCGCGGCCGCACCGACATCTACCTCATCGGTATCGACGGCAAGGGGGAGCGCCGCCTCACCTCGCATCCTGACAACGACAACGAGCCGCGCTGGGCACCAGATGGCAAGTCCATCTACTTCGTCTCGACGCGCTCGGGCAGCTCCCAGGTGTGGCGTTTGCCCCTCGATGGCGGCGAGCCGACGCAGGTCACAAAGCTCCCGCTCGACGTCTCGAGCTTGCTTGTCTCGCCGGACGGCAAGCTGCTTGCTTTCGCGCTCGAGCTGTATCCGGACTGCGCGACCATCGCGTGTACCACCGCGCGCCTCGAGGCCCTCAAGACGCGTCAGGCGACCGGGCAGCTCTACGACAAGCTCTTTGTGCGTCAGTGGGACTCCTGGCGTGACGGGCGTCGCTCACACGTGTGCGTGATGGCGAGCACGGGTGGCGACGTCACAGATCTGATGGCCGGCATGGATGCAGACGCGCCCTCGCGACCGTTCGGCGGGCCCGAAGAGGTTAGCTTCACCCCCGACAGCAAGGGGCTGGTCTTCAGTGTGCGCGATGGCGCCCATGGGGAGGCCTGGTCGACGAACTATGACCTCGTCGTCGCGCCTGTCGACGGCAAGGGACCGCGGCGCAACCTCACCGAGGCCAATCCCGCGTGGGACACCTACCCGACGTTTTCCCCCGACGGCCGCACACTCGCCTACCTCGCCATGGTGCGTTCCGGGTTCGAGGCTGACAGGCGGCGCATCGTCTTACGTGCCTGGCCACAAGGCGAGCCGCGCGTGCTCACCGAGGGTTGGGACCGTTCGCCCGACGCGATTGCCTGGGCTCCGGATGGCAAGACCCTCTACGCCACCGCCGATCATCTGGGGCAGCACGCCATCTTCGCCGTGGATATCAAATCCGGCACGGCGCGACCCGTGTGGGTCGACGGGCAAGCGGGTACACCGGTACCGGTCGGCCGCCGCATTCTCTTCTCGCTCGACCACTTGAAGTCTCCCGCCGAGCTGTACTCCGTGAACAGCGACGGCACTAAGGGTACTCAGCTCACCCACCTGAATGCGACGCGGCTCGCCCAAGTGCGCATGGGTGACTTCGAGCAGTTCAGCTTCAAGGGCTGGAACGATGAGGTGGTCTATGGCTACCTCGTCAAGCCCGTCGATTTTGTGCCGGGCAAGAAGGTCCCGGTGGCCTTCCTGATCCACGGCGGGCCGCAGGGATCGTTCGGCAATCACTTTCATTACCGCTGGAACCCGCAGGCGTATGCCGGTCGCGGCTATGCTGCGGTGATGGTGGATTTCCACGGATCGACGGGCTACGGCCAGGGCTTTACCGACGCCATCCGCGGCGATTGGGGCGGCAAGCCGCTTGTGGACTTGCAGAAGGGTCTCGAAGCGGCCCTGGCGCGCTACAGCTTTCTCGATGGCGAGCGCGTCTGCGCTCTCGGGGCGTCGTACGGTGGCTACATGATCAACTGGATCGCCGGCAACTGGCCCGAGCGCTTCCGCTGCCTCGTTAGCCACGACGGCAACCTCGATGAGCGCATGGCCTACTTCGACACCGAGGAGCTGTGGTTCCCCGAGTGGGAGCACGGCGGCACGCCCTGGGAGAATCCCGCCGGCTACGCCAAGCACAACCCCGTCGACTTCGTGCAAAACTGGAAGACTCCCATGCTCGTCGTCCACGGCGGGCGCGACTACCGCGTCGTCGACACGCAGGGGCTTTCGACTTTCACCGCGCTCCAGCGTCGCGGCATCCCGAGCAAGTTCCTCTACTTCCCCGACGAGAACCATTGGGTGCTCAAGCCGGCGAACGGTCTCCTGTGGCATGAGACGGTGCTCGGCTGGCTCGATCAGTGGACGGCGGTGAAGTAGACTGCGTGCGCCCCGCGCAAACACCTTTGAAGCTTTTGGCGCCTCGCGGCACTTACACGTGAGAGTCGGGCCCCAACTTACCTCCGCCCGGACGAGAGAGGACGTGCCATGCCAGAATGCACCGTCAATCGGTCGTCGTCATCGTTCAAGGCGTGCCTAGCGCTGATGCTGGGCCTCGCTGCGGTCGGTTGCTCCGCGGAAGTAGGCTCGACCCCCGCCCCGAGCTGTACCGACGGTATCTCCAACGGCCACGAGACCGGCGTCGACTGCGGTGGCGGCACCTGTCCGAGCTGCCCCCCGGGTGAGCAGTGCACCCAGGGCAGCGACTGCTTGAGCGGCGAGTGCCTCGGCACCTGCCAAGCGCCGATTGGCTGCTACGCCGCCGAGGTCTGCGGCAACACGAGCGATGACGATTGCGATGGGCAAATCGACGAGAGTGACTGTGCCGCCACGAACACGTATCTCACCGACTGGAAGAACATGGGCCAGGTGGTCGACTACGTCATCTTCGGCGACTACCCCCTGTACCTCGAGACGCAAGCGGGGCGCGGCCTCACCCGCCAATCGTGGGGCTCGGCGTGCGCCGGTCAGACCGGATCGGTGGCCCCCGCGGAGGAATCGACCTATTGCCTGGGCGCGACGAGCGACTACCTCGAATGGGACATGCACGTGCCGGTCGACGGCCTCTACGTGCTCATGCTCGCGGAGCTGCACGGCACGAACACCAACAACGACCTGCAATTCGATGATGGCCGCGGTCCCCAGGTGCTGCCGCCCATCGTTTCCGCCCAACGCCAGGTGCTCCTGGACTTCGGTGTGGGCGGACCCATGTCGGAGATCTTCTACTTGCTCGACCTGCAGGCAGGTGAGACGCGCGTTCGCATCGACGGTGGCGCGAGCTTCTTCTTCGTCAACACGGCGGTGCTCGGGCATCTGAAAGAATACAACCACTACTACGCCAACCCGGTGTATCCGCACCTGCATTTTACCCAGGCGCAAATCGACGCCATCGTCGCCGCGCCCTCGGCGCGGGCCCAGGACCAAATCCTCACCCCACTGGCCGCGGAGGCGGAGCAGTTCATGGGCGTAACGGATCTGGCGGCGCTCGGCCGTGAGCGCGGTGGCGTGCTCGAGGCACTCGCCTACTCGGGCATCTTCAACCAGAACGCCGCGCACCTGCAGAGGGCCATCGATTTGTTCATTCCGTTTGTGCACTGGCTCGATAGCCTCGATGGCGACTACACGACCGGCGACATCCTCACGTATGGCTACGACATGCGGCGCCTGGGGGTCGTCTACGACATCATCCACAACGCCATGACCGAGGAGCAGCGCGTTGACGTGCGCGAGATCCTCGCTCACGAGATGATGCGCCACGCGCTCTCGAACGCGGCCGGCAATTGGTGGCGGCGTCCGCGCCAAGGTGGCTGGACCGTCAGCCACGGCCAGGGCGGCCAACTGGGCCTGGCTCTCTACTTCGACGACAAGCTCGCGAAGTTCTACTTCGATATCTCACTCCTCATGGGCAAGACGTCGCTCGCCGACAACATCAGTATCGATGGCTCGTACTTGCAGGCGTTGTCGGACTACTACGGCTGGGACCTGACCAACCTCGTCTATTTCATCAATGGCCTCAAGAACAACCCGACGGTCAGCGGCGACGATTTGTGGGAGTTCGACGACCAGGTGCTGCGCAAGTACCATCGCTGGCTCACCTACAGCTTGGCGCCGACGCGCAAGTGCATGGGGCCCTACGGCACCGACGGTTGCCGCAGCATGTTCTACGGCGGTACGGCCTCGACGCTCTTGCTCACCGCCGAGCGCTATCAAGACGGCACCATCCAGTGGCTCTACGACACCATCACCGCGACGCCTGACGTCTGGATCCTCGGCTACCCGATGGTCGAGACCTTGGGCGTGCTCAACGGGGCGAGCAGCCCGACTCCCGTCGACCCGGGGACCGTCTTCCCTCTCGGCACCGTCATGCGCGAGAACGAGCACGTCTACATGCGCACCGGCTGGGGCGAGAACGACATCGCCTACACGACGCGCTGTGGGTTGGCCGGCAACCACTCTCAGCGCGAGCACGGCAACCTCATCTTGTATGCCGACGGCCACAACTACCTGCAGGCCTACAACGCCTACGACGACGGCGATCCCATGGGCGCCAACGCCGCCAAGAACTACGTGCTCATCGACGGCAAGGGCCAGGCGCTGCCCCCTTCGATGACCGATCGCATGGGGGAGGTGACGGCCTTCCTGCACGCGGGCAGCGCCGACTACCAGAATTGTGACAACTCTTACGCCTACAACGTGCGGCCGAGCGATCCGACGTCGCAGCCGGTCGACTACTCGACGCGCCAGGTGGTGTTTGTGCGTCCCGACGCCAGCGAGGGCGGCTACTTCGTCGTGCTCGATCGCATCAAGGCCACCGGCAGCGCGACGCACGACTACGACTTCCTGCTGCACGGCGGTTGTGATCATCAGACGGGCAGTGGTGCTGGCGACTGCCATGATCCGGTCAGCATCGCCTCGGACGGTGCTGGCGCCTTCGCCGTGCAAGCGTCGAGCTCCACGCAGAGCCTTGCCGTGCGCTTTGTGGATCCCGCGCCCGCCAGCGTCCAATACACGCTCTCGCCCATGCCCGTCGCGAGCTTCCCGGACTATCTGAGTGTTTCCGGTCCGAGCGCCAGTCTTACCGGCGAGTTCTTCGCCGTGCTCTTTCCCGAGGACCCGACGACCATCCCCGCACGCCTTGCGCCCGCGGTGGCGCGGCTCGACCCCGGGACCAACCAGGTCGGCGCACTGCTGACGTTGGCTGCGGCGACCGACACCGTGCTCTGGAGCAAGGACGGCTCAGCCACCTCGTACGGCGGGATCGTCAGCGATGCCCGCCTGGTCGTAACCCGCGACGATGGCGCAGTGAGTTTTGCCGCGCTGTTCGAGGGCCAAACGCTGACCATCGCGGGAGTCGAGTACTTGGCAGCGACTGCCGTGACGAGTGCCGTATGGCAACGCACTTCCACGGGGGTCGAGGTCACGGTTGGCAACGAAGTGGCGGCGACGGCGACCGACCTCACGGTGGGCGGACTCCAGGCCAGTACGTCCTACGGCTATGCACTCAACGGCGTCACGCAGGCTCCCCAAACTCCGAACGCCAGCGGCAAGATCACGCTGAGTGGCCTTCCTGGGCCGAAGAGCACGGTGACGCTCACAGGCCCGTAGCCGCACACGACTGCTTTGCGATCAGATTGGAGACCCTGATGAGACAGAGCTCGATATGGACTACTTTAATGGCAATCGCCTGGGCGCTGCTCGCCGCGTGTGGCGGTGGCACGGCGGACGGGAACCCGACGGCGCCCGACGATAGCGACCTGCCGCCGTTGCCCGATTGCGACGTCGGCGCCCTTGGCGCGACCGGCGCGGTACACTACGTCTGCGACTGCTGCGCCGGGGCGGACGCAGACTGTGTCGCGGGCGACGATGCCAACAACGGCACCGATGCGGCGCACCCACAGCGGAGCTACGAGGCGGCCCGCGTAGCATTCGGCGCTCTCGCCGCGGGCGAGACGGTGGCGCTCTGTCGCGGCGGCGCCTTCACTGCTGGGACGAGCGACCGTTGGGTCAATGGCTCGTGCCGCGCCGACAACCCGTGCTTCGTGCGCCCGTATGACGCCTCGTGGGCGAGCGGCGACGAAGCCCGTCCCATTCTTCGCCTCGAAGGCGATGGCAGCGTCTTTGCCTTCGAGGACGGCGGGTCTCCGGAGCACGAGGAGGGCTACACGCTGCTCGATCTCGATCTCGAGGGTAGCGGTCAGGGCTGGGCGATCTTTGTCTACAACGACGCGGACGACATCACGATGTGTGGTTTTGTCATCAACAACTTCTCCATCGGCGTGCACGTTGCTGGCTCCAATGCCCCGATCGATGCGTCGAGCGATGGGCGCAACGCGCGCATCGTGCTGCGCAGCTCGCGGGTCACCAACAACGAAGGCATGGGCTGGCTCGGCGGGGGCGACGGCTGCGCGGTCGAGGGCACACAGTTCGACAACAACGGCTTCGGCCAAGCGGTCGCCTCTCCCCAGGGCGAGACCAAGGAATACGG
>CAYHNK010000063.1:11413-17610 GCA_964357695.1 uncultured Bdellovibrionales bacterium
GCAGCTTTGCCTAATTTACTGGTCAACGGCACTTCTGGCATCGCGGTCGGCATGCGGGCTGTGGGCAACGATCTCTATCGCTCCGCCTTCATCGACGGCACGTGCCAAGGCGTCTCGCTCGTCGTGCACGGCGAGCACGACGGTCTCCTGATTGAGAACAACACGGTGCGCGAGGACGTCGGCGCCGCGGGACAAGGGTGCTGGGGGATCGCGGTGGACTCCGGGTACGCCACGGCCGAGAGCTTTCGCCACTTGACCGTCCGGGGCAACACGGTCGTCAACGTGGGCAACATCGGCATCGGTGTCAACGCCTGCGAGGACTGCGTCCTCGAGAACAACGTCATCGTCAGTGATCAGACCTTTGGCTCGGTTGCCATCTCCGTGCCCGACCGGGACCGTGGCGCGGACGATCTCGCGATGACCCGGGTCACGGTGCGAAACAACTCCGTCTACACGAGCGCCAGCGGCAGCACCGGAATCCGCGTGGAGGGCGAAGGCAGCGGGCACGTCGTCGTCAGCAACGCCATCCACCACGCCGGTAGCGGCGCGGCCACCTGTTTTGGTCTTGGGCTCGCCGGGGGCGCCTATACGGACGTGGACAACAACCTCTGCTTTGGACCGAACGCGAGCAGCCTCGAGTGGGAGCTCGGCAGCGGTGATCTCGCCGCCTGGCGCGCGGCCACCTCGTTCGATGCGAGCTCGGTGAGCGCCGATCCCACCTTCACCTCGCCCTCCGGACCCGACTACGATCTGCGCCCAGCGAGCGCCTCGTCACCTTGCGTCGATGCCGGTCACCCCACGCGAAGCGCGTCGACCGATATCAGCGGCGCCGCACGTGACGCCGATCCGGACATTGGCGCGTACGAGCTGTGAGGCGGACCGCCTACGGCGGACGACAAGGTCACCCTCGTCACCCCAGCGACGCTCACCTATTCCAGCTCAGCGACCGCATGAGCCACGCACTGCTGGAGGAGCCGGTCGATAGCCGTCTGGACGCCGGTGGTTTTCGCGTGGACTCGAGCTTGCCCATGGGTTTGGTATTCCTGCGTGGCATGGAACGTGCAAAAATTTCGACGCTGAGAGACGCCCTGAGTCGTGGGTGGAGGAGGAAACCATGGAGCCGAGCCGCGCGGAGTACATGCTGAGCGTGCAGGAGAAGCTCAACCTCTGGAGCAGCCAAATCGATACGCTCGTCGCACAGACGAAAGCGACCAGCGGCCCGTCGCGCAACAGTTTGCTCGCCAAGATCGCCGAGCTGCAGATGTTGCAGGTTGTTGGCCGACAGCATCTTGCTAGCGTCCAAACGGCCGCCAAGGCCAGCCGGGACGCCAGTTCGCTGATGTGGCGGGGCACGGGACGCCGATACCTGTGAGCTCGATCGTGCGAAGATCTCCTGCGCGCACGTAGCGGGCTGAGCCTGTGACGGCGCCGATGCGCGACTGAGCTCGAGCACGACGCGATCGGCGATCAAATCGATCACTGCCCGCATGGCGACGCCAACCGCCGCGACCATCGAATCGGTCGGGTCACCTCCGGCGGTCGTGACCACCGGCTGCTCGATGGTGAGCGTCTCTTGCCAGGTGACTCGGCGAGTGTTGCCGTCAACCTGTCCATCGCGACGGCGGCGATGTGAGTCGGCGTGGATCTGCTCAGCCGCGCCGCGGCCCGACAAACAGCAGCACGAGGCCACTTGCGAGCGCAATCGCCCCGGTGAGCGGCGGAATGAAGTGGGTCTTCGTCGTCGCGACGTGCAGACCGAAGAGGTCCATGTGCCTTTCCGGAGTCTCAAAGGTGATGCCTGAATAGGCAAGCACCACGACACCCAAGGCGATCAGGATCGCGGCGAGCAAGTTCTTCAGGCGCATGTTGAGTCTCGCTTCTCTCCGGGGGCGACGTGCCTTTGGCCAGGGCATAAGCAGCTGGCGTGCCACGGTCGACAAGCACGCGGGCGCACGGCGCGGCGGTGAATTCTCGTGCCGTGCGCGCGCGCATGCAGTCAAGATGACGCTTGCGTGCCATCAAATCGAAGGAGCACGTGCGCCTCTTCGCGTCGCTGCGCGAGTTGAACGGATAACGCTTGGGCTTTGGGTCGCATGACAGACCGAAAGTACGAGCAACTTGCGAATGGCACGTAAGCTGCTGCCGTCTGTGTAGTTGCCGTGGGAATGACATCTCTGCCTACACGGGTTAGGAAGAGCGCCATGGATGCCAAAGCAGCAAAGAAAGCGCATATCGGGAAGATGGCACGGCAGCTCCAAGGCTGGGGCGCCAAGATCGACGACTTCATGGCCAAGGCCGAGAAGGCGGGTGCCGAGACGAGGAATGGCTACCGCGAGCAAATCGACGAGCTGAAAGCGAAGTACCACGCGGCGCAAACGAAGCTCGACGAGCTCCAGGCCGCGGACGCCGAGCGGTGGAGCGCTGTCAAGGCCGGTGTGCACAGTGCCTGGGTCGAGCTCGAAGCAACGTTCAAAAAGCTCAAGGGCTAGAAGGGGAGGGGTTCAGTCATGCTGTGGGCGATTGCTGTTATCTTGATCTTGCTGTGGTTGCTCGCGTTGTCTACGTCCGTGTCGCTCGGTGGATTCATCCACCTGCTGCTGGTCGTGGGGCTCGTGATGCTGGCCGTGCGTTTCATCAAGCGCCCCAGACACAAGGACTCCGGCCCAACGAGCGGATAGAGGTTGTGGATGCTCAGCGTCCTGCGCCGGGGAGGGAGAGGCCACCCGTGTAACGAGACGAGGCCCGCGGTATGAGCCTCACCTTTCTTGCTGGACAGCGTGCCATCGAAGGCAACCGGGTGGCGCTGCTCGTCGACGGCGCCGCGGCTTTTCCTGCCATGCTCGACGCCATCGCTCGGGCACATGCGAGCGTGGTTCTCGAAAGCTACATCTTTGCCGCCGACGCGACGGGCGAGCGCTTCATGGCCGCGCTCGTCGAGCGCGCACTGGCTGGAGTCACGGTGCGCCTACTCGTCGACGGCGTCGGCACGATGGGTGTTCCAGGGTCGTTCTTCGCCGCGCTCGAGCACGCGGGGGGACAAGTGCGCATCTTTCGTCCACCGCGTGTCAGCTGGAGCTGGCAAAGACTGTGGGTGCGCGATCATCGCAAGCTGCTCGTCGTCGACGATCGCATCGCCTTCATCGGCGGCCTGAATATCTCCGACGACTACGCCCCGACGAGCTGGCATGGCGGGGCGTGGCACGACATGCACGCTTCGGTCGAAGGGCCGGCGGCCCGCGAGCTGACCAAGGTCATCAATCGGACCTGGCGGTGGTCGCGGCGCGGCGACGTGCCAGTGCCGCTCGGGGAGGCGGCGCCGGTCGGTGACACGGCGGTACAAATTCTCGAAAGTCGTTTGACGAAACGCCACTCCGTGGGTCGCGCGTATCGTCAGGCGATCCATCACGCGCGACAATCGGTGCGCATCACCAACGCCTACTTCATCCCCGATCGCGGCGTGCGGCGCGCACTGCGCAACGCGTGTGCGCGTGGCGTGCGTGTGCAGCTTCTTCTTGCGGGCCGCACCGACGTCCGTGCGGTGCAGTTTGCCTCCCGTGCTTTGTACGCGCGCCTTTTGCGCTGGGGTGTCGAGATCTATGACTGGGACGACCGCGTGCTGCATGCCAAGACCGCGGTGATCGACGGCGCCTGGTGCAGCATCGGCAGCTACAACATGGACCGACGGTCGCTGTTGCACAATCTCGAAGCCAACATCGCCTGTGTTGACGAAGCACTGGCAGCGGCGTTGGATCGACAGTTCGAGGCGGACATCGTGCGCTCGCGCCGCATCGACACCAAGACTTGGCACCGTCGTACGGTGACCGAACAGTTGCTCGAGCAGCTCTTCTTCAAGCTGCGCTACCTGCTCTAGGAGCAGGCCACGCGGCCGAACAACTACGGCCGGCGACAGACGACGCGGTATGCATCCATGTCGCCGTTGTGAAAGGCGTGCAGGCAGAAATAGGAGTGGTCTCCGGGGAAGATGTAGAGCGAGACGAAGGTCGGCTTGTCGTACACCGTGCGAAAGGCGCTGGCGTCGAGGTAGATACGCCCACCGGGTCTCACGAGACGCCGAAACTGCCGCAAGACGCGTGGATAGTCGGGCAGATGCTCCATCACGCCGAGGATGACGATGGCATCGTAAGACTCGGGCGCCACGTACTCGAGAAAGTGCTGATTCACGACGTGGCACGGAAGCTGCTCGCGTTGAATCAAGCTCTGCAAATATTACTCGGAGTGACGCGACTGGCCGCCTCGGAGTCCTTCGCATACGGCGGCGATCTCAGTCTGCGTGGCGCCCTGGAGCGCGCATCCTTGGTCGCTGTGTCCGACGGGCGCTACCTGGTTGCAGGCAGCGTCGAGCTGCGCTGGCGAGCCCTGCGCCAGCTCTGGCTCGGCAGCTTCGAGCTCGGACCCTTCGTCGATTTCGGCGTGGTGGCGCGCGCACGCGGGCAGCTCTTCGACGACCCCGCGGTCACGTCTGGGCCAACTGTGAGATACGTGACGCCCGTGGGACCGCTCGCCGCAAGCTATGCCTGGCCCCTGCGTCGTCCCCAGGCCATCGTCACCCGTGAGCCCCGTGCCATGCCGGCACGTGGACGGTTTCACCTCACGTTCGGGGGAGCGTATTGAAGGGCCCGCGGCGCCTGGAAGACGTGGCGTCGCCAACACGCCAGCCGGCACGTTCGAGCTTGGTGTCGATCGGTTGGCGGCAACGTTAGACGTTGGTCCGACATCCGATCCACGATAGATCCATCCAGCAATGACGATGTGGACGCCCACATACGAGATCACGCCGAAGACGGCCAAGCTCCTGATGGCCATCGAGGCAGCCAAGGCCGACGTCGAGCACCTCGTGATCTCCCCCGCGGTCGAAACCGAGTTGCGACGCCAAGCGCGCTTGCGTTCCACCCACTACTCGACCCGAATCGAGGGCAACAAGCTGACGCTCGCCGAGGCTTCGATGGTCGTCGGTAACACCAAGGTCTCATTCCGCGGGCGTGAGCGCGATGTGGGTGAGGTGCGCAACTACTGGAACGCTCTCGTCAAAGTCGAGGACCGGGCCAAGGCGTTCAAGCCGGTCAGCGAAGAGCTGATCAAGAAGCTCCACGCGCTCGTGGAGCACGGGCCTCGCGCCAAGCCCACCCCGTATCGCGACGGGCAGAACGTGATCCGGGACGCAGCCTCCGGCGCTATGGTGTACCTGCCGCCAGAGGCAAAGGATGTCCCGAAGCTCATGGCGACCTTCGTGCGCTGGCTGGTGAAGGCCGACAAGCTCGGTGTGCCCGTGCCACTCGTGGCGGGGCTAGCGCACTACCAGTTTGTCACCGTTCATCCGTACTACGACGGCAACGGCCGCACGGCCCGTTTGCTGGCGACCTTCCTGTTGCACCGTGGCGGCTACGGGCTCAACGGCTTCTTGTCGCTCGAGGAGTATCACGCCAAAGACCTTGCCAGTTACTACCGCGCCCTGGCCGTCCATCCGCATCACAACTACTACGAGGGGCGAGCCGAGGCGGACTTGACGTCGTGGGTCGATTACTTCGTCGCCACGTTGGCCGAGACGTTCGCGGTTGTGCGCACCGAGGCGAAGCGACTTGCCCGTGGGAAGACACAGGCCGTCCCAGACCCACTGCGCAAGCTGGACCACCGTGCCAGAACCGTCCTGGGGCTCTTTGGCGAAGTCGAGCGCATCGGCACCGGGGATGTCGCACGTGTCTTAGGGCTGTCCGAGCGCATGGTGCGCGTGTTGCTCACCGAATGGGTTCGGCAGGGGTGGCTCGTCGTGTCGGACCCGTCCCGCAAGAAGCGCTCCTATGAGTTATCGGCACTTTATCGGCGATATTTCGGCAATCCTACGGCACCCAACGGGGCGCGCTGACCATCCCAATCTCGCACCGCCGAGCGATTGTCCACGTTGCTCGGTCCGCCCCCTCGCTGCCACGCGTCCTCGGCGGAGCTCGCTCGTCTTCGCTGGGTGGCTTCGCCGACGCGCGCCGCTCACGTTCCACCGTGGGTACCGTTCCACCGCTGTGCCTCCCAGCGGGCGCGCCAACGCTTCGCTCGCGACCCCCACCTGTGGTCGCTGCGCGCTCGGGGCGCGAAGAAGAGGGCGTGGGGGTGGGGTCGGGCGAGTCGGGTAGCGGCGACGTGGCGACTCTCTCACCCCGCAGCCACTGCCGGCAGCGCTTCAGCTT
>CAYHNK010000064.1:0-17603 GCA_964357695.1 uncultured Bdellovibrionales bacterium
GTGGGGGGCGCGGGGGGATGCCCTGGACAGCCTGGGCTGGGCGGCGCTGATCGTGTGCTTGTCGTCGATTCCCTGGGTGGTGCTGGGAGTCGGCGGCGTCGAGGCGGTTTGAGCGACGCGTTTGGATGACGAGGCCGTCGGCCCGCCGGTGCCCAAGAGCTTGGTGCGCAGCGCCTCAAGCTGCACCCGCTCCTCGGGAGTGATGTCGCGACTCTTGAGCTTGGTATCGACGCGCTCGCGCGCACGATTGACGTTGGGGTCCACCATGCCCGTCGCCTCGTACACGATGCCCATGCCGGGAATGGTGTACACGCCGGCCACGTCCAACGCGACGGTGATCGCAAGGCCTGCGAGCATGAGGCCAACAGCCGTGCCGACCACCTTGTTTTGGCGTCGTCGGCGGTAGATGCCTGCCGTGGCCATAAAAACGCGTGTCGCCTCCCCCGGGGGCGCATTGACGTACGCGGCATTGGCTCCCGTGCTCTCGGAAAGCACCGCGACCGGCGGGCGAAACGGTGTGTCGCCAAGCGACGACGTGGCGGCGCCGAGCTCGACGGGCTCTTCGAGGTCCACTGGACTCAGGCCCACACCGACCGGCTCGCCCAGAAAGGCACTCTCGTCAAAGACGTCCCCTGGCTCAGGGCTCGGGGCGGCGAGGTCGTGGGTATTGTCGTCTTCGTCCATGGCGCTTCTTACTCTTGCCAGATGACTCGCGAGATCGTGCGCATTCATCATCGCCGTACGCTCGGCGGCCGCGTTGGCGTCGGCCCCAGCGGTGAGCAGCGTACGAAGCGGCGCCACCTGGCCGAGCCGCTGCCAGTCGGTCATGCCATCACGCCACACGTAGGTGGCGATATCGATGTCGTGACGCTCGGTAAGCTCTCTGAGTCGCTGCAACGACCAGGGTCCCTGCTGCACTCCCTTGAGCAGCACAAACCATTCGTCCTCGTCGTGCTCTTCGGTCACCGCGCGCGCCGAGGCACTCTGCTGAGCGCGGATCTCATCGAAGCTCGCCACACGCGTGGCGCCGCCGCCATCAAACGGCGACTCGGGCTGCCGCGAGGCCATCTGCAACGCGCGCAGTCGTGCGGGCGCTGCGACCTTGGTGGTTTCGTTTCCGGGGATGGCGTAGTCGGGCACGTTGGGCGTGCTGGTGTCCGCGGGTGCGGGCGTTGGTGACTTGCGGCGCAAGCGGATCACGTGCCCGCAACGTTTGCAGGGAAAACGCAGGGCTTGCGCGCGCGGCAGCTTGTCGTCGCCAACCGAGTAACGGGTGTTACATTTGGGACAGGCGAATTTCACGAGCTACATGCGCTCCGCGACCTTAGAGCCCGGGCTCGGGCAAGGGCTCCGCCTCGGGCTCGGCCCCGATTGCGGGCGGGGGCGTCGCGGACTCGGCGGCCATCGCCGGTCGTACGACAAAGCTCGAGTAGATGGCGTTGAGGTCTGAGGCAAAGGCTGCCGTGACAGGCGCGAAGCATTCGAAGTGAAACACGTAGCCGTCGGTCCCCGAGACGACGTAGATTTCCTCGAGCGAGCGCGGGTACTGGATGTTGCCCTGAAAGGAGTAGGCCGCGGTGAGCACCGAGGCGGGTACACCCGAGATCTTGACGTCGCGGCGTGCGAGCTCACGAAATCCGGGAAGCTTCCCGAGGCGCAGGTCGAGGGCGTTGAGCAACAGCTGACGCGGCAGCGCCCCCTGTGGCACCTGCATGTGGTGGATCTGTAAGATACCTTCTTGATTGCGTCGCACGGTGCGCAGCTCGATGGTGGCCGGGTCCCCGGGCTTTGCGGCCGCCTGCCAGCCGCCGGGCAGATTCAGTGAGAAGCTGCGGCCCGGCGCCACGTACGGCGTTGGCGCGTCGCGAAAGATGGGGTCGGGGTCCATGAGAAAATCAGGCAGCTCCTGCGCACCAACCAAGGTTGGGCTAGCGAGCACCGTGGCCAAGAGCATCCATCTCATCACTGGCAATCCTCCTCACGTCCCCGCACCTGTACGACCTCGCCCGCGCCGACGAGCACGGTCTGCCCGCCGATGCGCACGCGCAGCTCACCGTGGGCACTGATGCCATCAGCGATGCCCACCCGTGTCTGCGCGCCGTCGTCGATGCGTACACGCACCCCTGCGAGGGCATCCGCTTCTTGCCACTCGGCGAGCACGTCGGCAAGGCCCTCAGCCTGCCATCGATGGTAGCACGCTTCAAGCTCGGGGAGCAGCGTACAAAGTGTCTGCTCGAGCAGCGCGTCTGGCCCCGAGCCATCCTTGCGCAGGCAGTCGACAAGACCCACATAGAGCGGCGATACGTCGTCGGGAAGCGACAGCGCGGCGCGGGCCGCGACGTTGATGCCCATGCCGATGAGCACGCAGGGGGCCCTCTCCACGTCCGGCCGCATCTCCAGGAGCACGCCCCCGAGCTTGCGTGCGTGCACGACGAGATCATTGGGCCACTTTACGCGCACGTCCGCGACGCCAAGGGCTCGCAATGCGCGCCAGGCGGCGATGCCGCCGACGAGACTCAGCGTGGCGAGATGTGCCGGCGTGCCGGGGTGGGGTCTGACGATGGTGGTGAGCCACAACCCCGCGCCCGTCGGCGAGTGCCAGCGTCGACCGTGGCGCCCGCGACCCGCAGTCTGGGCGCGCGCCACCACGGTCGTTCCTTCGCGTGCACCGCGATCGGCAAGCGTCGCCGCGACGCGCATGGTGCTGTCGACCGTGTCGTGGCGCTCGATGCATGTCGTCCAGCTCATGGCGTAAAATCGATGGCGAGATCGGCCGGCATGGCGCTGTGGGTGAGCATACCGAGTGAAATGCGGTCGACCCCAGTTGCCGCGAGGCTCTCGACCTGCTCGGGACGCACGCCGCCCGAGACCTCCAACAGCACGCGGTGGCGTGCACGACGCACCGCCTCGGCGATATCTACCATGCTGAAATTGTCGAGCAGGATGATGTCGGCGCCGTTGGTGATGGCTTCCTCGAGCTGGTCGAGGTGGTCAATTTCCACTTCGATGATCGTGCTGCGTGCGGTGTGCGCTCGAACGCGCCCCACCGCGTCGGTGATCGACGCGCTCGCCGCCAAGTGATTGTCCTTGATGAGCACCGCATCGTACAGGCCCATGCGATGGTTCTCGCCGCCGCCGGTGCGCACCGCGGCCTTGTCGAGCGCGCGCCAGCCCGGCATCGTCTTGCGCGTGTCATAGATACGGCATCGGCTGCCAGCTGGCACACGTGCGACGGTGGCGTGCGTCAGTGCCGCGATGCCACACAGGCGCATCAAGAAGTTGAGCAGGGGGCGCTCTGCTCCCAACAGCGCCCTCGTATCCGCGGTGATGAGCGCCAAGGTCGTGCCGGCAGCGCATAAAGCGCCCTCCGACACCTGCGCATCGAGGGTTGCAGCGGCGTCAAAGCGTCGCAGGATTTCGCGCGCCAAGGGCAAGCCGCACACGACGGTGGTACTGCGGGCGACGAGCCGCGCACGCGTCTGAAGCGGCTCTCTGAAGAGCGCCTCGCTCGTCAGATCGCCCGAACCGAGATCCTCCTCGATGGCGAGCGTCACCAAGCGATCGACGTGCGGATCACGCAGCAGGCTGCTCCAGTCGACGGGCATGGGGACATCCGGCGTCATGGGCAGTGCTCATATCGCAGGGCGCGTGCGCGAGGGAAGCGGCGCGCGACGGTGACGCCACACGGTATGGCGGCAGCACGCAATACGACTTACCGTGAGCCGAGAGGCCTTGCATGGCCGCGGGTAGGAGGTGATCGATGCGAAGCACGCTCATGACGCTGCTGGTTGGCGCGGTGCTAGCCGCGACGGCCTGCGCCGGCGCCCGTAAGAACACGCCGGTTCAGGAGGGGTCGGCAGCGGTGAGCGCACCCAAGCAGAAGGTGCGCTGCACGTGGGAGAAGCCCATCGGCAGCAACATCTCGCGCAAGGTCTGCCGCAGCGTCGAGCAGATCGAGCGTGAGCGACAATCGTCCCAAGAGGCGATCGAGCGCATACGCCCGCAGGGCTCGGGCGGTCTCGAGTAGCGACGTTATTTTACGGCGGCTTCGTTGGCCCCACCGTGAAGATGGGTTACGCTGAGGGCATGCGCAGGGTCCGTGGCTTCTCCCTCCTCGAGCTCATCATCGTCATGTTGATCATTGGCGTGCTCGCGGCCATGTCGATTCCTCGCTTTATGATCTTTCGTTCACGCACTCTGCAGACCGAGATGAAGACGAATCTCGCCTCGCTCATGCGCAGCGAGAAGGCGTACCTCTCGGAAAATCACAGCTACACCGATGATCTCGCCCGCATCGCGTGGACCCCCGACGGCGCGCCGGTCTACCTGTACGGGTTTACGAGCGACGCGCTGCCGGCGGCGAGTGGCCGCAATGACACCGCCGAGCTCCGGGCGGCGAGTGGGGGTCCGTACCGCACGACGCGCATGGTGGATGCGTTCGGCAACGTGCTGAGCGAGGGCGACTTGCCACCCTCGATTGTCCAGGAGAATTCGCTGACCGCGGGCGCGGTGGGCAACATCGATCAGGACGACACGCTCGATTCTTGGACGCTCGACGGCGACGGCAATCTCGTCAACGTGATGAGCGACATCGACAACTGATAGCGATTACGAAGGGCGCATGAACCAGCGAGACGAGGACCGGCGTGAGTTCCCGCGCCACGGGGTTGCAGTGCGCGTGCACGTGGCACAGCTCGGTGAGGTGCGTGGTGCCCTGACGCGCGATTTCTCGGTGGGCGGCCTGTTTGTCGAGACACAGGTGGCCTACGCGGTGGGCTCGTGTCTGCCGCTGCGGCTGATTCACCCGCGTTCTGCCGAGCAGATCGCCACCGTGTGCGAGGTGGTGCGTCACGTGCGCGATGAGGATGGCAGCCTTTGCGGCCTCGGATTGCGCTTCACCGTGCAAGATGGACCGCTCGTTGCGCAGCTCGCGGATCTCGTCGCGAGTGTCGCGACCGCTGCGTCGAGTGCCCCGACTCCAGCGCCGCTCAGTCTACTTGAGCGCATGCCGCTCGGTGTCGTGCCTCGCCTGCGTGGTGCTGCCACGGATGACCTCGACCCCCTGCTATTGCAGATCATCGCCTTCGTGGATGGCCGCCGCGATGCCGATGCCATCTGCCGCGAGAGCGGCCTGTCTCCGGTGGAGGGGCTTGCCGGTATCGCCGAGCTCGAGCGTCGCCAGCTGGTGGTCATTGAGCGACCCCACACGACGCGCGAGGAGCCCGAGGACGGCGACCGCGATGTTGCGAGAGCGATGCTCAGTGACGAGCAAGACATCACGCGACGGGCCTTTGTCGAGCATCGTGCACGCGAGCTGCTCTCCGACGCCGTTCGCGCCGAGCGCGCCGACCGCGTGGCCGAGGCGGTAAGTCTGCTCGAGCAAGCGCTCACGCTCAACCCGAGCAACGTTGCTGACATTCATCTGCGCATGGCCCATCTGGCTCTCGAGCGCTTGGATAAATTGGACCTTGCACGACAGCACGCCGACGCACTCGTGCGTCTGCGGCCCGATGCGAGCGAGACGACCGACCTGCTGGCTGCTATTGAGCAAGCGGGGAGCGACCGGAAGAAGAAGCATCACGCGGCGCAGAAGGCGAAGCCGCTGGCGGGCGATTCCGATTCGCGCAAGCGCATCGCACTCCTCGCGGTGGCTGTATTGGTGCTCGCGTTGGTCGTGGGTTGGAACGTGTGGCACTTTTTCTCGCCACGAGGACCTCGACCTGTGCAGGTGGCGCCGCTCGCGGTCAGCGCGTGGGTGCCGGCGTCGGCCGCGTCTGTGCATCGCGGCAGGCTCTACGTGACGGTGACCGCGGGGTGGGCGCGCCTGACCGCCAGCGAACAGCGCCAGCGCCTGGCGCGCCTGGGTGACTGGGCACAGCGCAAGCTCGGTACGAACGACGTCGTCGCGACCGATGCGAACCGCCAGCTCGTCGGTCGGGTCCATGGCGACGCGATACAGGTCTATGCGGCGCCCCCCGCGCGCCCTTGATATCTACTTGATAGGGAGCTTGCCGGTCGATGAGACGAGCGAGACGTCGAGCGCCTGCGTTTCGCCAGTCAGAGGATGGCGTGCGCTCACCGAGAGGATCCCTTCGGCGTTGACCGCGAGTGAGACCTTCACCTTGGCGTTGGCGGCAGCGCTCGAGGCCACGGGGGGAAAGCGCAGCGAGCCCAAGTAAGTGTTCTCGTCGCGCCCGGTGCCCTCGCCGCGGTAGAGCGCCACGTCCACGGTCGATCCGGCTTGTGTATTCGGCGACACCTCGAAGTGCGTCCCCGCTGGGAGTCGGGCGCCGCGGGGCAAGAGCACACTCGTTGTACCGTCCGCATGTGCGATACGGATCGAGGCCGGCAAGATATCGACGAGGCGCAGCGGTCGGCTCGTGCGAATGGTGTCGGCGACGATGGCTGCGCCCAAGGCGACCGCCTGATCGGGGTGCACCGTGCGGTTGGGAGCGTGTCCGAAGCGCTCCGCGAGGCGACGGCGGACGTGTGGACTGCGCGACTGGCCGCCGACGAGCACCACGTCATCGATATCGCTGCTCGAGATGCGCGCGCGGTCGAGCACGTTCTGCACGATGCCGAGCGTGCGCTCGACGAGATCTTGGGTGAGCGACTCGAGCAGCTCACGCTCCAAGTCCAAGTGCAGATCGATGTACCCCGTGCCGGCGTTGGCGATGTACGGCAAGTCGATGGTCGCTTGCGTCACCTCCGAGAGCTGGCGCTTGGCGAGCTCGGCGGCAAAACGGATGCGCTGGATGGCCACCGGGTCGCCATGCAGGTCCAGGTGATGCGCGCGCTCGAACGCCGAGAGCGCGTACTCGGTCAGCCGGTCGTCAAAATCGGCGCCGCCCAAGAAAGGGTCGCCATCGCTCGCCAACACCTCGAATTCGTCGCCAGAGATGTGCAACAGCGACGCGTCGAAGGTACCACCGCCCAGATCGTAGATGAGCGCTGTGCGTTGCAGATTGCGCTCGTGGCCGTAGGCAATGGCGGCCGCCGTGGGCTCGTTGAGGACCCGCTCGACGAACAGACCTGCGAGCCGACCGGCCTCGCGCACCGCCTGGCGCTGCGTTTCGCCGAAATAGGCCGGCACGCTGATGACCGCGCGCACGACATCGTCGCCGAGCTCCTGCGAAGCGATCTCGCGCAAGCTGCGCAGAATGTGCGCCGAGACTTCCTCGAGCGGCAGCACCGTCTCGCCAACGCGCGCGGCGCACGCACCCGAAGGGCCTTCGACGAGGGCGTAGGTAAAGAAGTGTCCCATCGTGCGCACTTCCCGCGACGCGTACGGGCGGCCCAAAAACCGCTTCGAGCCGTAGATGGCGCGATGGGGCTCGAGGATCATGCGCTCGACGGCGCGATGTCCGACGAGCGGTCGTCCATCAGGAGGTACAAACAGTACGGACGGCACGACCTCGTACCCGCGTTGCGATGTGATCACCCGTGGTCGCCCGTCCTGCACGATGGCGATGGAGCTGTTCGACGTGCCGAGATCGATGCCGACGACCGGACCGGTGAGACCGAGGAGAGGCGCGGGTCCTGGGACCTGGAGGCGCTCGCGTTGCGTCGCCAGTGGCGGCTCGTCCGCGCCGCGAGCGACCAGCGGTGCGAGTCCGGGGGCACCGGCGAGCTGGGCGCGCAGCGCGTTGGCCTGCTCGTCGTACTCGACAAACTTCAAGCCCATGCCGGCCGTCTGCTCGCCGGGTGTCATCGCGGGGCGGGCATGCACCACTTCGGCGGCGACGCGGCTGAGCGTCTGTCCGTCGGGCAGCACGAACTCGATGAGCACGCGGCTGCCCACGGCCGGAGGCTTGTCGTGGCGCACGAAGAGACCGCCGCTGCTGAGGTTCTCAGCGAAGCGCTCGGTGATCTCGCTGGTGCCCGCAACGACGTAGCGCACGCGCGAGCTGAATTGTTGGCGCGGTGATCGGGGTTGCTCATCAGTCATGTGGCCGAAGTTGGGCTAGAGTCGTTGCGAAGTCAAAGGGTCGATGCGTCGACGGATTGTTGCGGCCAACGCACGAATGTGGCTAGCTGCGCCGCATGGTTGCGATTCGTGCCATCACCTTCGACCTGTGGGACACCATCGTCACTGACGACTCGGACGAGCCCAAGCGTCAGGCCCAGAAGCTGCGCAGCAAGCGCGACGAGCGGCGCCACCTCGTCTGGCAGGCCCTGCGTCGCCACGGCGAGCTGCCGTTTACGCAGGTGGAGCTGGCGTACGATGTCGTCGATGCGGCCTTTCGCAAGGTCTGGCATGAGCACCACATCACCTGGCCGATTGGCGAGCGCCTCGACGTTCTGCTGGCCGGACTTTCGCGCACACTGCCGAGCGACGAGCGTGCGCAGCTCGTTACCGAGCATGAGCGCATGGAGCTGACGATTCGCCCGGATCTCATCGAGGGGGTGGCACAAGGGCTCGCTGAGCTGAAGCGACACTACAAGCTCGCCATTGTCTCCGATGCCATCGTCACTCCCGGCCGCTTGCTGCGCGAGCTGCTCGCGAGCTACGATCTCGCACGCTACTTCGACGGTTTTTTCTTCTCCGATGAGGTCGGGCGCTCCAAACCCGACCGACGCATGTTCGATGCCGCATCGGCAGCGCTCGGCGTACCCTTGTCCGAGATGGTGCACATTGGTGACCGGGAGCACAACGACGTCGGTGGTCCCAAGGCGGCCGGTATGCGCGCGGTGCTCTTTACGGCGCGACGTGCGCCGCCCGAAGGCGGCACGCGAGCCGATGCGGTGTGTGCGAGCTACGCCGAGCTCCCGGGCGCGATCGCCGCCCTGGCGGAAAAATAGCTCACCCGAGAACAGCGACGGTAACGATAGGACAGAGTGATGAAGCCGAAGATCTTGGTCGTGGATGGATATGCGTCGGAGGCGCGCGCCGAGCTCGTCGCCGGCGGTGCGCGCATGGCATCGGACCTCTACGTGGAGATGCTCGAAAAGTGCTGGCCGGGGGCGCGATGTGACGTGCTCTTTCCGTCCGACACGGACGAGCCGATCCACGAGCGCATCGATCTCGGGGCACTCGATGCGGTCGCTTGGACGGGCTGCTCACTCACCATCTACGATGACGATCCGCGCGTGCATCGCATGCTCGCACTCGCCAAGGCTGCCTACGCGGCCGGTGTGCCGAGCTTTGGCAGCTGCTGGGGCGCACAGGTGGCGGTTGTCGCCGCCGGTGGTCGCGTGGCGAATAACCCGACCGGACGCGAGATGGGTCTCGCGCGCAAGATCCAGCTCACCGACGAGGGCCGAGGACACCCGTTCTATGCCGGCAAGCCGTCGGTGTTCGAGGGGTTTATTAGCCACGAGGACGAGATCACGCACTTGCCTCCCGGCGCCGTGTGCCTCGCCGCCAATCACTTTACGCGCGTCCAAGCTGTGGCGGTGACGCATGGGCCCGGTAGTTTCTGGGCCTTGCAGTATCACCCCGAATATGACGTGCACGAGCTCGCCCGTTTGACCTTCTGCCGTATCGACAAGCTCATCAAAAAAGGCTTCTTTGTCGATCGCACGGCGGCGCTCGACTATGTCGACAAGCTTGAGACGTTGCACCAAGAGCCCGGACGCACCGACCTCGGCTGGTTGCTTGCCATCGACGCGGATGTGCAGAACGAAGATATCCGTCTGCGCGAGGTGCGCAACTGGCTCGAGTACTTGGTATTGCCGACGATGATGCGCCGACGCTAGGGGTCGGCTACACTCGCGTGAGACTTGCAGCGAAGGAGCTCCCCCATGTCAGCTCGCTCTGAACGTAATCATGGCCTTGGGTCGCGCGGCGCGATGGCCGCCTTACTTGCAGTCGCCGCAGCGACGGCCTGCACGAAGTCCACCCCGTGGGCGTTGCCCGAGGAATGCGTCGACTACCGCGCGGACGTCGCCCCGCTGCTCGTGTCCGAGTGCAGCTCCTGTCACGGCGCGAGTGTGACCGAGGGCGGATTGCGCCTCGATTCATACATGGGCGTCATCCATGGCGGGACGAGCGGTGCGGCGGTCGTCGCGGGCGATGCGAGCTCGCTCGTGTTGACGCGTGCCGAAGGTGGTGCGGATCACCCCGTCGCGAGCGCGGAGGCGCGGGCAGTGTTGTCGCGCTGGATCGTCAGCTGCAACCTCAGCTACTTCACTAACGACGCGGTGCACGCCGAGGGCTGGGTCAATCCGGCGTCGAGCGACTTCCACGGACAGCAGATTGCCGCGCACGGTTGGGACTTCGCTCCCTGCGCCGAGTGTCACGGTGGACCGAATGATGCGACCGGCGGTCCCTCGGGGCTGAGCTGCACGGAGTGTCATGCCGACGGCGCGACGGCCTGCAACGTCTGTCACGGTTCCGAAGCGAACGCGGCGCCGCCGCGGGCCCTCGATGGTACCTCGACCGCGGCCGCGGTGGGGGCGCATCAGGCGCACCTGATTGGCCTCGGTCTCGAGCATCCGCTGGCGTGTGACGCCTGTCACCTCGTGCCCGCGACCTTCGACGCCGCCGGACATCTCGACGGGGACAATGTCGCGGAGCTCTTGTGGGGAACCTTGGCATCCACGGGTGGGGTCACGCCCTCATACGACCCGGTCGCGCGCACGTGCACGAACTATTGTCACGGGGCGAATCTCGCCGACGGGGCTGCGACCAACACGATGCCGCAGTGGAACGGTGGCGCCGCGCAGGCAGCGTGCGGTACTTGCCATGGCGAGCCGCCCGCGAGTCATACGTGGCCGGCCACCACCTGCGACGTCTGTCATCCTGACGCGAGTGCAAGCGGCGGCTTTATCGACCCGATGGCGCACGTCGACGGCGTCGTGCAGTTCGCCGCCGATGCCTGCGACGTTTGCCACGGCGCACCGCCGACAACCGGTGGTCACCCCAACTCGACCGCGTGTGGCGTCTGCCACGCTGACGTCGTCAGTGGCTCCCTCGGCAACATCACGTTCGTCAATCCAGCGCTGCATCGCAACGGCGTGGTCGATGTCATCACCCAACATCCGACCGGTTGGGCTACGCCGTCGGTGCATGGCGGCGCCTTCGAGCAGTACGGGATCGAGGGCTGCGCTGTCTGCCACGGTGCGACCCTCCAAGGCATCGACCCGGCGCCGGCGTGCGACGACTGTCACGGAGCGGGCTGGCAGACCGACTGCAACTTCTGCCACGGCGATGGCACGAACGCTCTTGGGGCGCCGCCTGCTGGCATCGCGGGTCAAGTGGCGACGACGGATGTGGCGGTGGGCGCGCACCGCAGCCACCTCGGCGTCGCTGACTGGCATGCCCAGCTTGCGTGCGACGCTTGTCACGCGGTGCCAACGAGCGCGCTCGACGCCGGGCACATCGACGGCGATGGCGTGGCCGAGCTCACCTGGGGTGATTTGGCGCAGACGTCGGGCGCAGTGCCCGATTGGAGTGCTCCCGCGTGCAGCAACTACTGCCACGGTGCGACGCTGAGCGGCGGCACGACCACGTCGCCGCAATGGACGCAGGTCGACGGCACGCAGGCCGTCTGCGGCACCTGTCACGGCACGCCGCCGAGCGAGAACCACCCACAGATCGCCAACTGCAATGAGTGTCACGCGGCGGTCATCGAGGCGGACAACGCCACGTTCGTTTCGAGCGGCGCCCTGCACATGGACGGCGTTGTCGAGGCGACGCACCATCACCCAGCGGGTTGGACCGACCCGGCGCAGCATGGTGCCGCGTTCAACGCGAGCGACGTCAACGCTACGGATGTCGACGCGTGTACGACCTGTCACGGCCCGGCCCTCGACGGTGGCATCGCTGGCACTTCGTGCAACAGCTGCCACGCCGCGTACAGTAGCAATTGGCAGGTGGACTGCGTCTTCTGCCACGGCGGCACCGACAACCAGACCGGTGCGCCTCCCGCGGCGGTCGACGGCACGACCACGCGCAGCGACGTGCGCGTCGGGGCACACTCAAAGCATGTCGTGGCCGGCGCCATCCAGGCGGCGCGCGATTGCACGACGTGCCATGCGAAGCCGGTGAATGTCTTCTCCGCCGGTCACATCGACGGCACGGCGGATGCGGAGGTGGCCGCGACCAGCATCAACGGCATCTCGCCGTTCGGCACCACCGACGCCACGTACGCGACGGGCGCGTGTGGCGATGTGTATTGTCACGGCAATGGCCGGGGCAACAACGGGTTTCCCCTTGGGGTGTCCGATTGGACGAGCACCACGGCCATGACGTGCACCTCGTGCCATCCGTACAGCACTTCGACCGAAGCGGAAGTCCTCACCATGTCCGGTGAGCACCGCCGTCACGTGCTCAACAACGCGGGCACCGCTCCGCGCTACGCGTGCAATCGGTGTCACGCCACGGTTGCGAGCTCAACGGGCACCATCATCGACGTGGCATTGCACGTGAATGGCAGTCGCAATGTCTCCTTCAGCGCTACTGGCACTTGGGATCCCAATGCCACAGACGGTGGCGCCCGCCACTTCAGTTGCGACCCGTCCTGTCACGGGCTCGAGTACTGGTACGGCAACTAGGCGATCGGGAAGCGCCCTACGGGACGACCGGCCCGGTGCGCTGCACCATGACGCCGACGGCGCCGAAGAACTGGCGCGCGCTCTTGGTGCCGGTGGCGTAATCGACGACGTTCATGCCCGTCAGGCCACCAAGGCCGATGGCAAGCGCGGTCGGCCAGCCCACCGCGGCGGCGCCGGTGAGGGCGATCTTGGTCACGTTCAGGCCGTCTTCTTTGAGCTCGCGCAACCGGCGTTGCTCGTACCGCTCGACCTGCTTGGGATCGTTGACGGGAATGGTCTCGAGCGCGCCGCGCATGCCCGCAGCGAAGCGATCGCTAAAGAGCTGCGCCAACGAATTCTTGGCCGTTCTGGCCGCGGTCATCAGCGGACGCGCGGCGGCCTCGGCAACCGTGTTGTCGACGTCGCGGGCGGCGAGCACGCGAAACAGACCACCCGGCTCGTCGGGAGTCCCTTGCTGCACACGGGTGCCGGCGCGCACGCTCTGGGGCAAAAAACCCTGGTCGATGATGGCGACGTAGAAGCCCTCGCCCTCTTCACTCGTGAGATAGACGCGGTCGTAGCCCGTGTGGGAGAATTCATCCTCGTACTTCTTCAGACGTGCCTCGAGGTCCTCGCCGTCGCCAGCGAAGGGCACCGGCAGCTTGAAGACGTGCTCGAAAGTCACCACCTTGCCGTCCTTGTCGAGCGGCACGCTCATCGGCCCGTGGTCGACGATGCCGCCACGGCCCTCGCGCATGAACAGCTCGAGGGCGTCGATGTTGGGCTCGTTGAAGTGAGGCTCGGCGCGCAGGCGCTGCGCGAGCTCGGGATTGGTGCGCTCGAGCTCGCCGGACTGTAGCTGGGCGTAGACCTTGCGTGCCCATACGAGCTTGTCGAGCGTCAGGTACGCGGTCTCGGGGCGCGCGGGGTCGTCTGCTTGCACGCCGGGGCGGAAGTTGCTGGTGATGACCTCGGCGCAGCGTTGCACCGCGGGGTCACGAATGGAGAAGATGGTCATGCAGCTACAGAAGGCCTCCGGGCCCTTTGCCTTGCCTTGAACCATCGCCTCCAGAACGTCGAGGTTGCGCTCGATGATTTTGGTCTGTAGTGCTCCAAGGGACTGCTCGAGCTCCGGGCGATTGGACCTCACCTCCGCACGCGCCTGGGCAACATCGGACTCGCTCACGAGGTGGTTGCCCGTCTCGCCATACCGAGCATCGATGGCCTCGGCAGCGCCGCGCGCAAGGGCGTCTGCGATGGTGCGCGTGTCGACCGATTTCTCCGGGGGCTTGCTCGAGAACCAGCTCATGTCCTTACCTCCAGCAACGCGGCAGCCCCGAACAAGAGGCTCCCGACGATCTTGTGTATCGGCGCCTAACGAGCCGCGTTGCCGAAATTTGTGCTGAAGTTTCGCGGCGTTGAGATCGTGGTGCCTAGCAGGCTGCGAGCTCGACGAGGTCCGCGGACACGTGCCATTCCCGAGCGGTCTCGGACACTTGGGCCTCGATGTCGACGTCGAGCACGCCGCGATGGCGGAGCTCTTTGGCGAGCGTGCCGATGACCTCCGGCGCGATCTTGCGCCAGTGCGCGAGCACGAGCGCCGACTGCAAATACGAGCGTGTGGCGACGACGCGCGCGTCGGAAAACTTCACGTCAGAGGTCGTGCGCGTACGGTGGATGAAGATACGCTCGACGGGATCGGGGCGGGGTGTGAGCTCGGCGACGATCGCTTCGATGGCAGCGATGTCACGCGGGTGCACTGTCTGCTCGCGCAGGCGGGTCACGAGCGCGCCACCGCGCAGGCCGGCGCAGACCTCACCGAAGAGAGCAAAGATCTCGGCATCTTGCTCGACGTCATCGCCAAACATGAGCCAGCGAGCGCCGATAGGTAGTGCCCGCGCATAGAGCAGCAGCGCTGCGAGCTTGTAGCCCACTTGGCGTGTCAAGTCGGTGAGGCGCCCCGCGCGCAGGAGCCCGAGTTGGTCTTTGAAGGTGACGCCGTCGAACTGGACACCGTCGAGGGTCATGCGCTGCTCGATGACCCGACGAAGCTGCACCGGACTGCCGCTGACAAAGTAAAGCGGCACGAGAGCCGGCTGTGGTCCCGGGCCCCGGCGTAGCGCCCGCAACAGGGACACGCTGCCGATGATGGGCGTCTTGTCGACCGCCAGCTCGAAGGGAATGCCGAGCAATCCGCGCACACTCGAAAAGCGCGTGTCGAGATAGGTCTTGTCGATGTCCCACAGCAGCACGTCGCCGGCGTAGTCGGAGGCGAGTCGGCGGTCGTTGGTCTGGTGCAAGTACAGGCGCGTCATCGGTTGCTCACGACGCACGCCGGGTGAGTGTGGCGCCGAGATCAAACGACTCGGCGAGCACGGCTTCGAGCTGCTGTTTGGGCTCCGCGTCGCCAAGTAGCACCTGCGACACCGCATTGACGAGCGGCAGGCGCAAGCCGAGCACGTGCGCCCGCTCTTGTGCCTCGCGCGCCGTCGTCACTCCTTCGACGTGCCCTTGCGCTGTTACAAGCGCTTCGGCGAGCGGGATCCCCCGGGCGACCTTCGTGCCCAGGTCGCGATGTCGAAAGGTGGAGCTCACGCGTCGCGGTACCAGATCCCCAACGCCAGCAAGACCCGCAAAGGTCGCGGGATCGGCGCCCAGCGCGCAACCGAGCAATGTCGCTTCGTGCAGTCCACGCATGAGCAGCAAGCCGCGCGCGGTTTCGCCGAGATCGAGGCCGTCGGCCATGCCCGCGGCGATGGCCGCGACATTCGACATGGCACCTGCCACCTCGACGCCGAGGACGTCGCCGCTCGGATACAGGTGCAAGGCAGCGCGCGCGGCGAGAGCGGCGAGCGTGGTGTGCACCTCGTCAAAGCGAGACGCGATGACGGCAGCAAGGGGACGGCCGCTGCCCAGCTCGCGAGCGTAGAGCGGTCCGCCGAGCGCACCGATCTTACGCACGCAGCATTCACGGCGCACGAGCGCGTGGGGCAATGCGAATCCTTCGCCGACCCCTCGCGTCGCGTGCAACAAGATGTGATCGGCGCGGGCGAGAGCGCCGTACGCCTGAATTACCTCGGCAAACGCGTGTGCAGGCACGGCGACAAAGACAACGTCGGCGGGGGTACAGGCGTCACCGACAGTGCCTGCCACTTCGACGCCGTCAACGTGAGCGGCGATGTCGGCGGCGGCCTCGGCGCGTCGTGCCCACAGGAGGGTGCGCACATTGGCGGCACGGGCGATGCGCGCCACGGCACGCGCCATGTGACCAGCACCCAGGATGGCGAGGGTACGGGGCTGCGGGGGTGCAGGGTGACTCATGGGGCTCTCCCGAGCTCGTAGCCGTCCACGCGGTTGGCATAGTAGTAGAGCAGCGCGCGGTCGTCGGCAAAGACGCGATCGCCTCGCCGCGTGGCCGCCGCCTTCGTGTGGTAGGTGGCAAAGTGCTTGAGGCCGTCGGCGACCACTTCGTCCGCAGCGGTGGCCTGCAAATCGGGCGAGAGACGCAGACGCCCGGATTGCGCGAGGAGGCCGAGACGCTCGAGTAGTCCATCGACCTCACGGTAGAGCGCGAGCAGCTCGACGTCGTCGCGCTTGCCACCGGCGCGCAACAGGCGCACGACATCGAGGGTCGGATTGTCACGTCGCAGCATCTGCAACAGGGCGAAGGCGAGCACGTGAGTCGCCTGCAAAACATTGTCGCACATGAATGAGTGCGCGAGCGCCTCCCCGAGCTCGCGCGTGTACTCGGCGTCTCGTTGGGCGAGGGCTCGGGGCGTGCCATCGACGAGCACGTAGCGCATGGGATCGACCGCGCGCCCGCGGGGATCGAGACTCTGTCCGTCGTCGTCGACCGGATTGCCAAAGACGTCAAAGCCCCGGCCGAGGGTGAAGAAGATGCGCGAGTCGAGACCGAAGAGCTGCACGAAGAAGTCGAAGATGCGCTTGGGCTTGGAGAACTCGTCGTCGCTGATGATGTACCGCGACTTGCCAACCTCTTGCAGAAAGTCGTCGATGAGCGTCTCGGCCTCGAGCACCAGCTGCATCGACAGCGTCGCGGGTACGACAAAGACCTTGGGGCGCTTGGCGCCGCGTACGAGGTTGTTGACGTACGCGGGGATGCTCGCGCCCAGGAGCCCAAGCTTCAAGTGTCGCTCGACACCGCCCGACCGTGAGCGCGTGCCACCGGGAAAGAAGAGATTGTCGTAGCCCATCTCCAAGGACAGCGTGACGTAGGTCTTGAGCGCTTCTTTGTAGAGCGGGTCCATTTTGCGCCGGTCGACGGTGTAGGCACCGAGGTTGTGCATAAAGAACGCCAGCAAGGGGTTGCCGAACAAGTTGAGCCCGGCACCGTAGCTAAACGGTGGCAGGCCCAGGCGATGCAACGCAAAGCCGATGACGAGTGAGTCGAGGTTGCTCACGTGCGTTGGGCACAGGAGCACGGTGCCAAGCTCGTGCAGACGGCGCAGGTGCTCAGTCTCCCCCTGAATGACGATTGACTGCTCCAACCCGCCAAGGTGTGGCCCGCTGTGCAGCAAGCGCTTGGGGGAGACCGCGTTGAGCAGCAGATTGAGGCCGGTGGGCAAGGCACGTGTCGCAACCTTGTAGACCTGCTCGTTGAAATGACCGCAGATCTCGCTGCCGTAGTGGTCGACTGCCTGGCCGAGCAAGCGCGCGAGCTTTTTGTCATTGGCCTGCGCGAGCTCGCGGCGGATGCCCGACCAGAAGGTCCGATCAGCGTCACGTGCGCGACCGTCGTGCTCGTCTCGGAGGCGCTTGTCTTCGAAGTAGATGCTCTCGGCAAGCATCTCCGCGAGCGATGCCGCACCGTGCTCACGGCGGACGAGGGCGCTCTCGACGATGCGGCTCTTTAGCTCGGTGAGGATCTTGTCGCGGTCTTCGGTGCGCATGGCGCCTCCTCGGCGTCACGATAGCGCAGGTCACCGCGCTCGCAAACCTCGACGCCGATTTTGGCGCACCCCCGGCAGCCGGGGGCACAGCTGCCAGGGATGCGCCGCGCAGAGCCTTTACGGCTTGCGCAGGGCCAAGAACAGATTGCCATCGTTGCGGCGCACTTTGAGGCGCAGCACGCTGCCGGGCTTGGCGGCACGAATGATGGCGACAAA
>CAYHNK010000065.1:0-17534 GCA_964357695.1 uncultured Bdellovibrionales bacterium
GGCAACGCGTATGATGCGCCTCAGCAGGATGTGAAATGGCAATGAGTAGTCGACCGGTCGATCGTCATGGGCAAGTAGCCGGTGAGGTGTTGCCGCAGGTGTCAGGCACTGCCGACGATGTACGGGTGCGCCCAGTCTCGGAGACGGTCGCGACGTCTACGCCGCTCGTGACCGCGCAAGGCGCGGAACCCGGGGTGTCTGTCTTGGCTCGCGGTGTCGAGATTCCGGCGCCCAAGCGCGTACGCGTGCCGGGCGCCACCAACAGCCGAGTTATGACGCAGGAGGTCCGTGGGATTGCCGAGGTACTTCGCCTCATCGAGCAAGCCTACGTGCGCGCCATGCCGCTCGACGAGATCGTGGCCACGGGTCTTGCGCGTTTTCAGCGCATCGAGCCGCAACTGCGCATCGAGCGCCAGGCGTCGGGTGTCGCCGTGTTCGTGGGCGAGCGGTGCGTCGTAGTTCCCAAGATGCGGCGTGGGGACGCGGTGGCGCAAGCTGCCTTCGTCGAAGAAGTATTCGCGGCCCTTTTGCGCCACTCGCCGCGATTTGCCGCTACGAGCTCGGCCGATCGTCGCGCGGTGCTCGCGTCTGCAATTGTGGCCGGGCTCGATCCGTGGTCGGCGTACTTGCCGGCGGAGACGTCGAAGGCACTACAGAGCGGTCTCGGGTTCGCCGAGGGCAACCCCCCGCAGACCGTGGTCGCGGACGAGCGACCGCACGGTGGGGTCGCCTACGTTCGCATCACCTCGTTCGGTCGTGGCACGCCGCTCGAGGTTAGTCAGGCCCTCGGTCGCCTGCGAGTCGTGGGGACCACCAGTGCCGTCATCGATCTGCGACACAACGCGGGCGGCGTGCTGTCGGCTGCCGAGCTGACGGCCGATCTCTTCTTGGCCGAGGGGCTGGTGGTCGAGAAGCGCGCTCGAGACCCACGTTTTGCTGGGCGCTTTGACGCCGCACCGGGCGATGCGTTCGAGGACCCGGCACTGCGCTTGGTAGTGCTCGTGGATGCTACCACGGCGTCGGCAGGAGAGGTCTTGGCCGGTGCGCTCGCGAGCAATGGCCGGGCACTGCTCGTTGGGTCGACTACCTACGGCAAGGGCACGGGCCAGCACATCGCATCATTGCCGGATGGCGATGCGCTGCGGTTGACGGTGAGCACGCTTCACCTGCGCAACGGTGTTACGTATGCAGGCGCGGGGCTCGTGCCCGCGGTGTGTAGTTCTCGGACCGATATGGATCCAGGGGCGCAGCTCAACACGCTGCGGGCTGGTGCCGCGGTGTGGGGCGATTCTACATCACGCGGCGCTGAGACATGCGCGGCGACGGTGGTGGGGGACGACATCCTTCCTATTGCACGCGCGATTGCAGGGGATGAGGAGGTGTACCGTCGGGCGTTGACGGATACCGGAATTCGACCATCGGGTGCGACCCCGCTTGCGCAGGGCCGCATGGGCCAGCGAACGATTCCTTAGACGTGGTCCATTACGCGGCGCAGGTTCGCGCGATCGATCTCACCGCGGTTTGCGAGGGCCTGCACTGTGTCTTCGAACTTGCGGGCTTCGAAGCGCGTCAGCTCCGACAGCATGCCGCGATACACGTTTGCTATCAGCTTCGCCTCGTCCTCGGTGAAGAGCGAGCCTTCCGCCACGTACATGCAAGCCTGAAGGGTCTTGACGTCAGCGTCCACGCGTTCGATCAGCATTGTCTTATCTCCATGTTGGTTATTGCCTGGAGCAGGGCTCCTAGGCGTGTATCACTGCATTCAACCAGCTGCCGCAATAGCTAAAATGGGTTCTTGCTGCCGCCGTCCTTGCGAATGGGATCGCTCGGGAACGGATTGCGGCTGCTCCCGTCCTTCTGCGCACCATCTGTACCACCGCCGTATGGATTGCCGGTCGTTCCGTCTTTGCGTGGTGCCGAGTCCGTGAGTCGATATTTTCGAGCGATGTCATAGGTTGAGCGCAGCGTGCAGCTGGGCTCATACAGGCCACCGCATGAGCGACCGCGCCAGGTTTCCTGCGCCCCCTGAATGAGGGACGCCGAGTCCGAGAACGGCACGCTTGCGAGGGCGTCCTTGACCTCGTCCGCGATGCGGCCCTCCGCCTCGGTGATGCGATAGTCCGCCTGCGCTTCATTGATGAGCTCAGCGGCGAGTCCGCGGCGTGCGCTTTCTGGCCAGAACGCCGGATAGCTCGTGCCGTATCGGCTCTCGTACGTTCCAATAATGCTCTTCATTTCGTTGGCAGGCATGGTGCGGATCCCCCGTCCAGTGTCTATTGTCCAAGCGGCCGGAATGGCCACGTGGGCTGCAAGACCCATTATCGGATCGCACGCGGCGCAGTTGCGTCTCGTTGCGTCATCGGGCGCGATCTTTCGGACGTCGTGATCCTGTGCGCGATACGCGCGAGCCTACTTCGCTTTGGGACGTTGCCAGGGCTTGACCGACCCCTCGGGAGGCGCGGCATTGACGGCGGCGGGGATGGTCTTGCGTGAACCGAGAAACTTGCTGATGTCTGAGAGGTGCTGGCGCTGCTCGGTGTCCATCTCGCCGAGGGCTGCACCCAGCTGGTTGATGACTCCCGCGAGCAGCTCTTCGACGACTGGCGTGCCCTGCTTTTCCTTGAAGAACTCGGCAACCCGCACCAGCTCTTGCAGGGGCGCCCGCAGCCGCTTGCCTTGCCGAACCTCGGCGAGGATCTCGTCGGTGATGCTCTCCACGGCACCATCGCGCAGCAAGAACGCGCCGTCACGCGGCTGAAGCTGCTTGAGTACGGAGATGCCGATTGGATGCCTAAAGGCGGCAGCAAGCAGTGCCGCGGGGTCCTGGTCGCCTGCCGCCATGGGACTCTCCCCCTCGTTCGACTGAATAGCTCGCGCCTCGGCGACGGGGCGCTACGTCACGGCCCCGCCGCAACGGGGTGGGGCCGCGACACAAGCACATACTTACTGGCTAGACGAAGCTGAGAACCCAGCGCAGGTTGGCGTCGTCGATGTCGCCACGGGCCGCGAGGTCCTGAATGCGATCTTCGAACTCACGCGCCTCGTAGCGGGGCATCTCGCTGAGCATGCCACGGTACACGTTGGCGAGCAGCTTGGCCTCGTCCTCGGTGAACTGCACACCTTCGGCGACATACATGCAGGCCTGGATGGTCTTAATGTCTGCGTCAATACGATTGATCATAGCCATTGCCGTTTTCTCCCTAGTTAACCTGGGCCAATGACCCAGGGAAATCACTTTGACTAGCGCCCGTAAGGGTTCTTCGTGCCACCGCTGGATCGGCTGCTACCGCTGCTCGACGACCCGCCACCGTGAGAACGACTGCTGCCCGACGACGACCCACCACCGTACGGGTTGCTGCTACGTCCGCTCGAGCGACTGCTGCTCGATGACGAGCCACCGCCGTACGTGTTGCTGCTACGTCCGCTCGAGCGACTGCTGCTCGACGACGAGCCGCCGCCGTACGGGTTAGAGGAATGACCGTCCTTGCTCCGCGCCCCGTCGTTACGCGGGTTGGGCTTGTACGACCCGCCGCCGTACGGATTGGAGGTATGGCCGTCCTTGCTGCGCGCCCCATCGTTGCGTGGGTACGGGTTGTGCGATCCGCCGCCGTACGGATTGGATGTGTGCCCATCTTTGCGCGGGCGATGCGGTGGATCGGAGTAGTGGTAGCGACCACGTCCGCCGAGATCGATGATGATGCTCGGCCGATAGTCGTAGTAGTGGCGATGGTAATAGTCCGGCACGCCGTACGGCAGATCGTAGCGCCAGTACCAACCTGGGTCGTACGTGTCGTACGGGCGGTAGTCGAACCACCACGTCGGTGAACGCCAAATATTGTAGGTGCGATCGAAGTAGATGCCGGGATCGTCGTAGAGCGCTCGCCCCCCGAGGTACGAGTGCATGAAGTACGAGAAGCTCGACCACTCGGCGCCGTCCAGATGCAGCTCGGCGATGGCGTCGATGAAGTCCGTCGTCGGGATCAGTGCACCGTGCGTCACGGAGCGATTGGCCAATTCCTGTGCCACCGCCATGCGTGGGTTAACCCACTCGCCTCGGTAGTGCAGCAGGGGTGCGGTGGGCGTGCTCCACAGCAGGTTGATGAACTCGCGCTGGTAAACCTCATGGTTGAGCCCACCGCTCAGGGCGCCCGTCATGCTGGCGAGCTCGGCCAACCGGTCGATGCGTGCGTCGAAGGGCAGCGACGGGTCGTTGCCAAGGAGGCCGTAGGCAACTACCTCGTTGCCTTCTGGCGCGGTCGCGCCGCGCTTGGCACCGGGCGCGTCCAGCTGGAGGGCTGCGTTCACCACGCCGCCTACTGCCGACGCCACCTTGGTCGAGCCCATGCCGACAACCCCTCTCGGCGCATCTTTCTCGGAGGCGACCTGCGCATGCTCCGCTATCGGCGCCGCGCTCGGTGCTTGAACCGGGTCCAGTTTCACTGCGTCGATCTTGTCTGTCATTCTCTTGTCTCCTTCGGTAGCGAGCCCACAACGTAGATGAGCAACAACTGCGACTAGAACGGATTCTTCGTGCCACCATCCTTGCGTGGCGGCGACGGCTTGCTCGGATATGGGTTCTTCGTGCCGCCGTCCTTGCCACCTCCGGATCCACGATCCGGGTATGGATTGCGCGTGTCGCCATCCTTTGCCGGCGGCTCATCCTGCGGCGGCGGTTCCGGCTGGATTGCCCGCCAGCTGAGCGCTTCGCGCGCGAGGTCAATAGCCTCCATCTGCTGGAACCAACCGAGCGTGGCGGCCTGAGCCACGGCGGCGCGCTCGTGCACGGTCCATTCGCCATCGCTGTGCTGGGCACGGCCCAGGTGTCTATGGAGGTCCTCCACGCGGACGCCCCGGCGCGGGTTGTACAGATACTCTCGCTGCAGAGCCCCGTACAAATCGCCGTCGTAGCCGTAGCCGCTGCCAATGACGTAGAGCGCCTCGGTGCGCAGATGACTGAGCTTCGCCTGGCGCAGCTCCTCGTAGGCTTCGTCAAACGCTTCGCGCACACGGTTGATGTCGTGGGCCTTCTCGAAGCGCGCTTCGAGCTGTCCGCGGGTCTCGCCGGGCGGGAGGAGCGACAGGAACGCCTGGAGGGCCTGGCGGTCGCTCCGGACCACCGCGTCGAAGCCGCCGCGATTGAGCAGCCGACCGAGCTCATCCAGGTTGCCAGCGCCGCGTGGTGGCTGGTAGTCGACAAAGCCGATGAAGGGATTGAGCACGCCGCTCGCAAGCCATCGACCCGCGACGTCATCGGCAAAGCCATCGCCCTTGGCGCGGCGAATGGCCTGCATGAGCGTCGCCACGCGGTCGGTGTTGCCGATGCCGCGTGCCGCGAATCCGTCCGCCATGAGCTGCGGCGAGTCGAGGATCATCAGGACCTCGTCGAGCTGGCCACCGATGGCGCCGGCGCCCCGTCCCGCATGTGCCGGGAGGCTCGTCACCATGCCGCGCCGCACGACCTCGCCGACCTCTGAGCGATCGAGCTTGCCGAGCAGTGGCCCAGTCGTCGTGTCGCTGTAGCCGCCGACGGCCACCATCGCGGTGAGCTGATCGAGCGGTTTGGCAACGTGCTTCTGGATGCGACCGAGCAGGTCCTGGCGCACCGGATCGTGCGCGTTGCGCGCTGCCGCCGCGACGAGCGCGGTGAGCACTTCGCCGTTGTTGGCTGCGGCGAGCTCAGCAAAGCCCTTCGCGGGCAGCCGGTCGAGGCCCTTTGTCAGCGTCGCGGCGTCGTAGCCGCCAACCTGGCCAAGGGCGCGCACATGATCTGCAGGAGCGAGCTTTTCGATCTCGCGGATGAGGAGACCACGCGTCACCTCGTCCCGATTGGCGACCGACATTACAGCACCGAGCAGCCCGTCAGCGTGTAACGAGGCGACGAGCTCCTGCGTATCGGTGGCCGGTGCCGTGCGTACCAGATTCGTCATTTCAGTGCCGTGGAATGCATGCTTTGGCGCGAGCGAGGCGATCGTCTTGATGCGCGCGAAGCGCTCCTGCAGGTTGTCGTCGCGATGCTCGATATTGCTGCGCACGAACTGGTCGACGCCCTGGAATCCTTCTTTCATCTCGCTGCGCAAGATCTCGAAGGTGCTCAAACCCTGGCGCTCCGGCAGTGGGTCGAGCAGTGCGGACGCAAGCAATGCCTTCTCTGCGGGCGTTGTCACGCTTTTGAAGATCTTCTCCGCCGCGTCGACCTCTTTGTCGCTGTCGAACAAGCGGCCGGGGGCCATCTCCAAGTGGCCGTCCGCCTGTGCCCGGCGCCGGGTCTGGCGCGCGCCGGGGCTGGCGGAGGCCAGCGCGGCTGCGTCCGCGACGTACTTGGTCTTCTTGCTACCGCCTGCGAGCTTGAGCACGCTCTGGTGGTCGACTTCGCCCTTACGGTCGGGTTGCAGGGCCGTCTCGAGCGACGCCGAGCGGGACCTGGCGAGCTGCTGCGCCTTGGACGCTACGGCCTGCACGCTCTTTAGAGATTTGCTGACCTTCGGATCTTCCTGCTTGTCGCCCGCGATCGCCTGATTGATCCCCGCTTGGTCCTTCTCGTTGATCACTTGGTTGCGATCAGCGTCGAGGCTCTTCTTCTTCACCGCCTCTCGTGCGGCAGGTGTGAGATTATTGACAGACACACCCGGTTCGACTCGGTCGATGCGTTTGGCCACGTTGGGTCTCCTCGTCTTGCGTTCAGGGCTTCGGAGCTCATCCGAAAGCCAATTATCCAATTCGAAAACTCGGCCCCCACGGCCTTCGAATTGGGAGGATACGGGCTCGCCGCGCATTTTGTCAACGAATAAATTGGCGCAGTGTGTCACGCGAAATAAGGCGCTTCCCCACCCGTACTGTCTGATGTACCACCCCAGAGGCGGGCTCTCGGGGGATCTCGGGAGATCGCGAGGGGGTGCACGTGGAGCCGCGCGGTGGTGCCGACACGATGGCCCGGGAGCTCGAGGTCGAGCTGGCGACGCGCGCTCGAGCGGGCGACGAGGCGGCGTTCGCCAAGGTCGTCGTGCGCTACCAGCGGCCGGTTTACGGATTGTGCGTGCGCTATCTTCGCGGCCCCGACGCCGAAGATGCCGCCCAGGAGACGTTCGTGAAAGCTTTTGTGCACATCGGCGATTTCGATCCAGCGCGGCCGCTCTTGCCGTGGCTGCTGACCATCGCCCGGCGGCTGTGCATCGATCGGCTACGCAAGCACAAGACGGATCCCGACACCGAGGCGGCGTCGCGGGCCATCGATGACGTGACCCCTTCGGCCGAAGCGCAAGCGAGCACGCACGAGCAGCTCGCGCTACTGGCGCTGGCGATGAAAGACCTGCCGGACGGCCAACGCGAGGCGCTCACTCTCTTTCACGTGGAAGGTATGACGTACAAGGACATAGCCACAGCGCTCGAGGTGCCCATCGGCACAGTGATGACCTGGCTGCATCGGGGTCGCGGTCAACTGCGCGCGGTGATCGAGGCCGGGGGCTCGTCCCCACGGCGGCCGCAGGCGCGACACGGAGTGTCTCCATGACCCATCTTGACGAGCTGCGCCTGATGGAGCTGGGCCTCGATTCGGCAGGGGTGCCGCGCGAGGCGGAGGCGACGCACCTGCGTGACTGCGAGGCGTGTCGAACGGCGCTCGCGCACGAGCGTGCGCTCACCGGGGCGCTCGAAAGGTTGCCGCAGTCTGAAGTCCCAGCGGGGTTTGTGCTGCGCACCCGCTATCGGTTCACCACGGCACGCACGGCGAGCCGGCGACGGGTGGTCGTTTGGAGCATGCTCGCCGCCACGGTGCTCACCGGGGTGGCCCTCGCGTCGTTGGCCATCGGCGTCGATTGGGAGCTGCCGCGCATCATTACGGGCGTCGGGTGGATGATCGCGCGCGTGGCGATGCTGGGGCGTGTGGCCGTGGTGCTGCTGCGCACCGTGCCGCTCTTGGCCATGATGCTTGCGGCCGCCGTGGGCACATCCGTGCTGATTTGGACAGCCATGTTGACCGAGCTCGCGCGGGCGCGAGCACCGGGTCGCTAGTTGCGGCCGGGGTACCAAGGAGAGAAGGTCATGAGTCATCGCACCGAAATCTGCATGTCGCTCGCGACGCTGCTGGCCGGATCGCTACTCGCTGCGCGTGCTGCGCTGGCGGCGCCGACCGAAGTTGCGCTGCCCCCGCCCGTCGTCGAAGCCCCTATTGTGCCGGCCGCACCGGCCTCGCCGCTCGTTGGCGACTGGCCGCCGAGGACCCCGACCGTGAGCATCGACGTCAAGGGTGGCACCCTGGCCGCAGCGCTGGGCGAAATCACCGAGCGGGCGCACTGGGACTTGGTGCTCGTCGACCCCGAAGGGCTCGCGGACAAGTCGCTGACCGTGCGGCTCTCCGACCGCCCAGCGCACGTGGTGCTCGGCGTCGTGCTCAAGGACAGCGGCCTGCAGGCGCGCCTCGAGCAGGGCATTCTCACCGTCGAGGAGGCGCCCGCAGGCGATGAAGGTCCGGTGCTCAAGGGGCGCATTCGCGACAAGATCCGTGGCGCCGCCAAGGGTCGCCACTCTCACCGCGACGACCGCGTGGCCGTCGGTCGGCCGGTGCGTGTCGAGGCCGGTGAGGAGGTGGGAGACGCGGTCGCCATCGGCGGACCGCTGACCGTCGCGGGACATGTGCGCGGGGATGCGGTGGCGGTCGGAGGGCCGCTCACGCTCGAAGCCGGCGCGGTCGTCAACGGTGATGCGGTGGCGGTCGGTGGCCCGCTCGAGGCAGATCCGGGCGCCGTCGTGCTCGGTGATCGCGTGGCCGTTAGCGGGCCGGTCGGCAGTCTCGCGCGCACCGTCGTCAATTTCACCGTCGATGGTGACGACGTACACGTCTCGCTGCCCTGGTTTCTCATCGGCTTTGGCGCGACGCTGCTGCGCGCCGTGGCGTTGTTCGTGTTGGCGCTGCTGCTACTGACCTTTGCGCCCGAGCGGGTGGCACGCGTCCATGACTATATGACCGAGCGTCCCGGCCCGGCGATGCTCGGCGGCATCGCCATCGTTGCCGGCTTCGTGCCGCTCATCATCTTGCTCGCCATCACCATCATCGGCATTCCGCTCATCCCAGTCGCGGTGTTTACGGTGGTCGCCCTAGTCGTGCTGGGGCTGACGTCATTTGTCACGTGGATTGGCGAGCGTGTGCCGGTGCGCAAGGGCAAGAAGACCCCTGTCGGCGCCATGGCCATGGGTGTCGGCATCCTAGCGCTCGTCGATCTGGTGCCGTTTGTCGGCACGGCGCTGGTGGTGCTCGTCGGTTTCTTCGCGGCCGGAGCAGCGATGTTGTCGCGATTCGGTAGTCCGCCCAAGACGAGCAACGTGCCGCCGAGCAGCGGTGCTGTGGCGGCTTGACTCGTTAGAGCGACAGACCGAGCTTGCCGAGCAGTGTCGCGAGCTCGTTGCCCGACGCTGGGATGGCTCCGAGTAGCCGCCGGGCGTGCTCCTTGGCCCATGGGGGCGCATCCTCGCCGACCTTCGGGAGATTCGGCGAGGCCAGCAGCTGCTTCCATGTGCTGAGCTGCTCTGCCGCATAGGCGTCGAGTGTCGCGTACGACGCGGTGCGATGGATGACGCCGCCAAGACGTGTCGCCAGCGTGTGCGCCTCCGCGAGGCCAGCGTTCATACTCTGCACGCCGACGGGGGCCGCCATGTGGCCCGCATCACCGGCAAGGTAGGCGTGGCCGCCACCAAAGGTCGTTGTCAGGCGGCGTTCAAAGCGCACCTCCACCGACCATGCGAGGTTACCGATAGGCGCTTCGTACCAGGGAGCGCGCTCGCGCACGAGCTCACGCAGGTACTCCGGCGTCAGGTGAGGATAGCTCTCGGCGCCGACCTGCATTGCCAACCGGCTCTTGCGACGGCGCTCCTGAAAGGCGTCATCGTCGATCTGAAAGCTCCAGCGATGCCGCTCGTTCGGCAGCGGCCAGAGCACGCTGGTCTTGGCGTCGTCGACGACCAGCGTCATGTCGTGCCGGGGCTCGCCCGCGCTCGCGTACTCGAAGACGGCGAACACGTCCGCCGGCTGCACCTCGGGGAACTCGCCGCCGAGGGCGCGCCGCACGGTCGAGCGATAACCATCGGTACCCACGACGTAACGTGCTTGGATGCCGAAGGATTTCTCCACCAGCCAGTTGGAGGCCGCCACACCGTAGCCACCGGACTGCTTGCTGAGCTTGTCGATGGTGGCGCGACAGCCCTCGGATCCGAGCACGAGATCGTCGACGCGATGGCTCCAGTGAACGTTGACCCCAGTCTTTTCGAGCTCCGCTTCGAGCGCGTCCTCGAGCGCCTGTTGCGGTAGCACCAAGACGAACGGGAAATCCCCGCCGAGCTGGCTCAGCTCGAGCGTGTGCTCGCGTCGATGGCCGACGTGAATGCCGATGCGCTCGACGCGCTGGCCGTGGGCCACCAGATCGCGATCCAGCCCAAGCTCGGCGAGCAGCGCCAGGGTCGAGGGATGCAGCGCGAGCGCGTAGCTGCGACCCGTTGTGCGCCACTCTTCGTCGAAGATCTGCGTCTTGATTCCTTGTCGAGCGAGCACCAGCGCGGCGAGCATCCCCGCGGGCCCTGCGCCAACGACCAGTACGTCGGTCTCGGTGGTCTGCGTCACATCCCTCTCCTCCCCGCCCGCCCGTCGCGGCAAAGCGGTCTGTGGAACTATAGGTCTCGAAGGGCGGGTGCGCAATCAACGCCGATGATTTTCGCGGTTCACGGTGGCTTGGCAGCGCACGAGCGTCGTTGGCAGGCGGCGCGCGTTGCGGTGGGCGTTGAGCGCTACGAGGAGACGATCGCCGACGTCGCCCGCGAAAGCCTCGCCGGCATCGCACAGCACCCCGCGGACCCGCAGTTGCTCAGCCACGACCGGTTCCGGGGCATGTCGCCACAAGATGTGCGTCGGTGCGGCTGCTCGAGACACGTGCTCGAGCAGCGCGGCGGCATCTTGTACACGCACGACCGTCACGTCGCGTCCGAGATACATCGTCGGCAGATCGCGCCAGCCGACCGTCACCAGGCGCGTCGGCTTGCCCGCCCGAGCGACCTCGCGCAGCGGCGTCGTGAGGTTGCGCTGTCCGTCGCTGAGCGTCAGGCCGATGAGGGCAAGAGCGTTGACGACGACGAAGAAGCGCGCTCCGAATCGTTGCCAGCGGGCGCCGCTCCAGGTCTCGGCCAACGCTGCGCCGAGCCCGACAAACAAGAGTGGCAACACGGGAAAGAGAAAGCGGTCTTCTTTGTGGCCGATGAGCGAGTGAAAGAGGATGAACGCGACCAGTGTGACGCTGACGAGCACGTGACGCTGCAAGCTCCGCGTGAGCGGGCGTGCGAGCACGAGCGTTGCGGGTGGCGCGGTGTAGACGACGAGCTGGAGTAGGTACGTGTACCAAGGCGAGGTGCCAAATTGCGCCGCGCCGTGGAAGTTGAAGGTCACGTAGCTCCAGGGTGTCGCCAACGGCAGGCGATCGATGCTGATGTCGAGTAGCGCTTGCAGCGGCAGTGCCACGGCTGCGCCAATGCCAAAGGCAAGGAGCGCGCGCCAAGCCCATGGGCGCCCGCCAACGCCGCGCGGGGGCCAAACCAGGATGACGGCGGCACACAGCAGCACGAGACCGAGCTGAAAGCGCACGAGTGTGGCCAGGCCCAACAGGATGCCGCCCTGCAATGCCAGATGTGCGAGCACGCGCTCGTCTTTTGCCCTTGGCTGCGCGCTCGCTACGGTGCGGGCCTCGTCGACGAGCACGAGGCCCCAAACGAGAAACGGTATGGCGACCACCTCGATGAGCGCGCGGGTCGCAATGCGTGGCATGAGGGCACTGGCCGCCGTGAGGTAGGCGGCCCACATAGCGGCGTTGTCACCGAGACGCCGACGCGTCAGGCGGTGGACGCCGGGGATGGCCGTGAGCGACCACAGGCCGAGGCCGACATAGGCAAAGCGCACCAGCCACGCGGGATCGCGTAACCCGAGCGCTTCGCCCAGCTCGAACAAGCCCCACACCGCGCGGGCCAGGAGCGGCGAGCGAATGACGGAGCCATACGCCGCGGCCGGCTGCGTGAGCCAGCGCCAGGCCGGGGCAAGAACATAGCGATAGTCGTCGCTGGCAAACGGGCCGTAGCCGCCGAGGGCCGCTGCAATCCGCAGTACCAAGCCGACGAGTAGGGCGCCGCGCACGCTCCACACTCGATCCGCGAGCTGCTGACGCCAGGGACTCACCGCGAATCGCTGTAGGCGCGCGCAGCTTCGCTGCACAGCTCGGCGAGGTAGCTACGCGCGGCCGGAGGCGCGGTGATTTCGGCGTCGAGGGCAAAGGGCAAGATCCACCGGGCGAGAAACGCGGGGGACGAGCTGCCAAGTCGCAGAGACAGACTGCCGTCGGGCGCTTCGGTGAGTGACTCGCCTGCAAAGCGCTCACGCACCCGCGCGCCGATCGCAGCAGCAAAGCGCACGGTCGCCCACAGCTCATCGTGGCCGAAATAGAGCTTGGGCGTACGAAAGCGCTCAAGATCGAGCTCCGCCGGCGCTGAAAAATGCTGTCCCGTAGTCGCCAGTGTTCCGATGCGATCGAGACGAAAGAGCTTTTCGCGTCGTTCGGCGTCCGTGTCGAGCGCCAGCAAGTAGGTGACGCCAGCGTGGCCAAGCAAGCTGAGCGGCTCGAGGTGGTAGGTCTTCTTGCGGTCGCTCGACGCAGAGTAGTAGTCGATGATGACGACCTCGAGCTGCTCGACCGCGCGACGCAGCTCCGCGGCGACGGTGTCGCTGCCCGACTCTTCGCTGGCCACGCGCACCCGCGCGGCGAGTGAGCGCACCATTTCCTGCTCGGCGGGGGTGAGGTGCGCGACGATCTTGGAGAGCACTGCCTGCAGCTCCGTACCGACGCCCCCCAGCTCACCGACGAGACTCGCGCCGAGCACGAGCGCGCTCGCCTCTTCGTGTGTCAGCCGCAGGGGTCGCGACAAGCTTTGGTCAAGCTCTACGTAGACCACGTCGTCCTCGACGTAGAGATCGATGAGGTGGTCAGGAGTGAGTGGCGGCCGACCCACCATGGCGAGCAGATCCAGGTCGGCTTCGATTTGCGCCGTCGTCGCGCCGAGCTTTTCGGCTAGCTCAGCGATGGGCACGCCGTCGCGGCTGACGACGTAGGGAACGATGAACAACAGGCGTCCGAGACGATCTTGCACCGTCATGGCGTCGCCTCGCGATAGCGCTTGGCGAGCGCGACGTAGAGCTTGCGCAGTCGCGCACGCAGCTCCTTGGGCTCGACCACCTCGGCAGCGGCACCGTATGGCAACACGGCGGCGACGAGCGCGTCTTGGTTCGTGACGGTGAGGCGCACCCACGTCGCGCCGTCGACGTGCTCGACCTTGGCGTGCCGTCCGAAGAGCTCGCCGATGGCGGGTACGAGCCGCGGCGCGAGACGAATCGTCACGTCGATCGGGGACTCGGCGGGAAACTCCCAGGGGCGCCGCTCGGTGTGTGTTCGCAGGTCAAAGCTCTCGGGTACCTCGAAATCTGCGACGCGCGTATCGGCGCCCAAGGCGCGAATTTCGTCGATGCGTCCCAGATGAAACGTGCGCTCGGCGGCGCGCAGCCGACACCACCCGACGAGGTACCAAACGCCTTGCCGATAGTAGAGACCCCAAGGGTCGACCTCGCGCAGGGTGGTCTTGCCTGCCGCGCCGCGATAGCGCAGCGCCACGCGATGACGGCGCGCGACCGCGAGATGCAGCAGCTCGAGGTGCAGTGCCACCTTCTTGGCGTCGAGGGCTTCGTGCAGCGGCGCGTGCGCCACCGTGGGTGCGACTCCCTGCGCATCGACGTCAAAACCGAGCTTGGCAAGCGCGCGGATGACCGCTGCGCGCCCGGGAAACTCGGGGATGCCGGCGGCAGCAGCGCCAGCGAGGGACAAGAGCGCCAGCTCCGCGGGCTCGAGGTGCAGCTCGGGAAGATAGTAGCGCTCGCGATCGACGAGGTAGCCGCCGGCGCCATCGTCATCGTCGTCGATCTCTGGTGCCACCCAGCGCAAAGGCACACCGAGCTCGATGAGCGCCGCCTTGTCGCGCTCGAAGGCACGCTCGCCGCTCTTCGGGTCATCGGTGCGATAGGCGTCGAACTCTTCCAGCTCGCGGATCTCGCGCAATGACACCGGACGGCGCGCATTGAGCAGCAGCGTCAAGAGATTGAGCAGACGCTCGGCGCGTGCGGCACTCATGCGCTCGGGCGTAGCACGGAGGTGGCGGGGCGGCAACGGCCGCGGCGAGCTCTTGCGCGAGGCGGTTCACTGTGATGGGACAGACGTCGCTTCGACAGGAGTGTGTCACATGATTCGTCGTGCAGTCGATGTAGCTCCCGAGCGCCGCGAGAACATGCGCGGCGGGCAGGGCGGGGGATGGGCGCGCAACTACGTTCGTCCGGGTGAGATGCGTGGCGTTGCCTTCGTCGCAGAGATGACGCTCGAAGCGGGTACGGACATTGGTCTGCACGCGCACGATCACGACGACGAGCTGTATGTCGTGCTCGAAGGCCGCGGCGTCGGCATGCTCGATGGTGAGCGCTTCGACGTGGCGGCGGGAGATGCCTGGCTCTGCAAAGCTGGGCATCGCCATGGGGTCGTGGCCAGCTATGACGCGCCGCTGCGGTTTCTCGCGGTGCTCTCCGTGGTGGAAGACGGCGTGCCCGCGTGACCACCACCCAATACTTGCTCACCACCTGCCAAGTCGGCGCCGAGGCCGCGCTCAAAGATGAGCTAGCGTATGCGAAGCCGCCGCTGCGTCCGTCATATGGGCGTCCAGGATTTGTCACCTTCAAGCTACCCGAGCCGGTGGACATGACCGCAGCACTGTCCTTCCAGCCCGTATTTGCTCAAGTGTGGGCGCTGTCGCTCGGACGGGTGCGCGATGGCGAAGCGACAGACGCGGAGCGGGCGAAGCAGGCGGCGGCAATCGTGGCGCAAGCGGAAATCGGCGCGCCGGTTCATCTGCACGTGTGGGACCGCGATCAGACGGGCGAGTCGTCGGCCGCGCGGGGACCGGAGCCGTTGGGGAGGACCCGCGAAGCGGGGGGGACCCGGGCGGCGAGGACCGGAACAGCGGTCGACGACCATCGCGCCGCCGATGCTCTGAGGGGCCACCTTGCGACGGCTGGCGTTGCATTGCATCGCCATGAGCCGCGTGTCGGGGACTTCGTGCTCGACGTCGTGCTGGTGGAGGAGGGCGAGTGGTGGCTCGGCCTGCACCGGCACGCGCGGGGTAGGGGGCCTCTGCCCGGGGGGCGGTTCGTGCTCGATCCGCTCGACGGCGCACCGTCGCGGGCGTGGCAGAAGATCGACGAGGCCATCGCCTGCTTCGAGCTGCCTCTGCGCGCGGGCGATGTCGTCGTCGAGATCGGCAGCGCCCCCGGCGGCATTGCCATGGCTCTTTTGCGCCGGGACGTGCATGTCGTCGGCATCGACGCGGCGGCGATGAGCCCCGACGTCATGAGCTACGCACGCACGCACTCGGCGCGCTGCTCGTTTCGTCACGTGCCGGTCAGCGCCGATCGGGTGAGCCGGCGCGACCTGCCGCCGAAAGTCGACTGGATCGTCAGCGACATCAACGCCGTGCCACCGATTGCGCTCGCCACGGTCGATGACGTGGTGGCTCTCTTGCGCGACAAGCCGCGCGGCCTCGTCGTGACGCTGAAGCTCGGCGAGCCGGGACTCGAGACGCGCATTGCTGGATATATGGAGCGGCTGCGTCGTCAGGGATACGACGAGGTCGCGTGTCGGCAACTACCCGCCAACCGCCGCGAGGTGACGCTCGCCGCCTGGAGCTCACGAAGATGACTACGTCCCAGCCGAGTCTCGCGACGCCGTTCTCAAAGCACGTGGGTATCGACGTGCCGCTCATCTGCGGCGCCATGTATCCGTGCTCGAATGTCGAGCTCATCGCGGCGGTGTCCGAGGCCGGCGGCATAGGGATCGTTCAGCCAATTTCGCTCATTTACGTCTACAAGCTCGACTTGCGCCAAGGCATCCGCAAGATCCGCGCGCTCACCTCGCGCCCGATCGGTTTCAATGCCATCGTCGAAAGATCCTCACGCCTCTACGAGCAGCGCATGCGTGCCTGGGTGGACATCGCCATCGAGGAGGGCCTTCGCTTTTTCATCACCGCGCTCGGCAACCCACGCTGGGTGGTCGACAAGGTGCATGCGGTCGGCGGAATGGTCTATCACGACGTCACCGAGCGGCGCTTTGCGGACAAGGCGCTCGACGGCGGCGTCGACGGTCTCATCTGCGTCAACAACCGCGCCGGTGGTCATGCGGGGCGGCTGACGCCGGAGGTGCTGTACGATGATCTGGCGCCCCTCGGCGTCCCTCTCATTGGTGCCGGCGGCGTCGGCAGCGAGCGCGACTTCGTACGTTTGCTCGGGCTCGGCTACGCGGGGGCTCAGCTCGGCACGCGCTTTATTGCCACGAGCGAATGTGCCGCGCACGCGGACTACAAGCAGGCGATCCTCGCCGCCCAAGAAGAGGACATCGTGCTGACGGATCGCATCTCGGGCGTGCCCGTGTCGGTGATCAAGACGCCCTACATCGAGGCCGTCGGCACGCGCGCCGGACCCATCGCACGCTGGCTGCTGCGACATCCACGCACGAAGCACTGGGTGCGCATGGTCTACACGCTCACCTCGGCCATGCGTCTCAAGCGCGCCTCGATCGAGGGGGCTAGCTACAAGGACTTTTTTCAGGCAGGAAAAAGCGTCGCGGGCATCGAGCGCATCGAGCCGGCCGGCGAGATCGTGCGACGCTTTGCCGACGCCGTGCGGCGTGCTTGACACGTCCTAGTCCCGGTGGTCTTTACGGCCCGTTCACACGGCGCGCACGCGCCGCAGGAAGGGTGTTCGCCGTGCAAGCGTTTCTCGACATTCCGGCGTCGTTCTGGTTGTGGGCGGGCTTTGCCATCTTCACGGTGGCTGGCGGTGCGGGCGTCGCCTTCTCACAGAACATCGTCTACAGCGCCTTCTCGCTGCTCGCCACGTTTGTCGGCATGGTGGCGCTCTTTGCCATGATGTCGGCGGACTTTCTCGCCGTCGTGCAGCTCATGATTTACGTCGGTGGCATTCTCGTCGTCATTCTGTTTGCCGTGATGCTCACCAACAAGATCGGTGAGATCCGCCGTTCCAATCCAAGCAGCAACAAGGTCATCGGCGTGTTGCTGCTTGTTGGCCTCGGGGCGCTCATGTTTGCTGCCGTGCTCGGCTACAAGTGGCCGACGCGTGCGAGCGAGCCCTTCGCGCCGACGACCGAGCTCATCGGCCGGGCGCTGCTCGGCGAATACCTGCTGCCGTTCGAGATTGCGGGGGTGATGTTGCTCGCGGCGCTCGTCGCCGCCGTCGTTGTGGCGCGCAAGGAAGCTCGCAGCGACGACATGGTGGCTCGTGCCGAGGAGACGCAGCGATGATGACCGTGGGCCTGACACACTACTTGCTCGTGGCGGTGCTGCTCTTTGTGCTCGGTTTCTTCACGGTGGTCACGCGCCGGAACGCCATCGGCATCCTCATGGGCGTC
>CAYHNK010000066.1:0-17362 GCA_964357695.1 uncultured Bdellovibrionales bacterium
GAGCCTCGCGCAGCGGGGGCACGAGATCGGTCTCTACACCTATGGCCCGCCGTGTGCGCCCCTCGCGCGCACCTACACGCACATCGCCGTGGGCCAGAGCGAGGTGGGTGAGCGCAGCGGCCCGAGCTTCGCGCGCGTTCGTGCGGATGTGCGCCTTGCGTCGGGTGTCTTGCGTGCGCTCACGCGCGCACCCCCAGACCTCATTCACGCCCACCACTTCGAAGCACTACCGATCGGGCTGCTGATGCGTCGCGTGACCGGACGACCGCTCGTCTATCACGCGCACAGCGCCCTCGGACCCGAGCTGCCGAGCTACTTTCGCCGCGCCGCGCCGCTCGCCTATGCCATGGGGTCCGCCTTCGATCGCCTGCTGCCGCGCCGTGCCGATGCGGTCGTCGTCTTCGATGCGCACCAGGCCGCGCTCTACGCACGTCTCGGCGTCGCGCACGAGCGTCTGCACGTCGTTGCCCCCGGCGTCTTGCCGATTCCTGCGGACGTCGCCGCGCCGCAACGGATCTCGACCCTGCGAGCGCAGCTCGGAGACGGACCGATCGCGCTCTACGCCGGCAACCCCGATGCCTATCAAAATCTGCCGCTGCTCGGGCGTGCGCTCGCGCTCGCGCGCCAGGCCTTGCCGACCCTCAAGCTGCTGGTGCTCTCACACCACGCGCCCGCGCTCTTTGCCGCGCAGTGGCGTCACCTCGCCCTTGGCGATGAGGTCGTTTATACGCCGTTGCGCGACGACGGTGATCTCGCTGCGGCACACGCTGTCGCGACATTCGGGGTCGTGCCGCGCACGCTCGCGGTGGGCGCGCCGGTCAAGGTCATCAACTACCTCCTTGCCGGACTGCCCGTCGTGGCTTGTCGTGCGTCCGCAGCGTTGCTCGATGGGTCGGCGGGCGTGCTCGTGGACCCCGAGCCCCGCGCGTTTGCCGACGGCATGCTCGCGGCGGTCACGACGCACGATCGCGTCACTGCGGGCGCTCTCGCTCAGCGCTATCTCGCCACGGGCCTCGCACCGGCCTACGAGCGGATCTACGATTTGCTGCACTAGGCTCGCCATTGCAACTGTGCGCCCTGCCGGTATAATCCCCACCGTCGTGACCTTCTCGCCTCCCCAAGCTCGGCGGGCTCTCGTGGCGCCGCTGTTCCTCGCCCTGCTGGCGCTCGGTCAGTGCAAAAAGGAGGGCTCGCCCACCGAGATCTTGGTATCGATTACGAGTGCCGTCGGCATCGATCAGCTCGAGCTGCGCGCCGCCAGTGTCAGTACCGACTGGCTCGTCTTGCAGGAGGATGTGTCGGGGCGCGATCTAACGAGCGAGCCGTGGACGGTGCTCATCTCACCGTCCGATGAAATCAATGGTGAGTTTCGCCTGTGGGCCAAGGGCTACTCGAACAACGTCTACACCGTTGGCAAGGGTGTCACGCTCGCCTTTGAGCGCAATCGTCATCTCGAGGTGTCGCTGCTGCTCGAGGGAGATTTCCCGGTGCACGACTTGGACAATGACAGCTATCCGCGCTGCACCGGCGGCACCGAAGAATGCGACTGCGACGACAGCAACTCGTCGCGCAGCCCGCTGGCCGTGGAGGTTTGTCTCAATCAGGTCGACGACAACTGCTCGGGCTGGCCCCCTGACGAAGGTTGCCCATGCGATTCGAGCGCCCCACCCGCCGACTGCATCGACGATCGCTATGTGTCGGTGCAGAGTGCCGGCCTGGGCATCTGCACCTTTGGCCAGCAGGCCTGCATCAACGGCGTACGAGAGCAGGGTTGCGATTCGGGCGCGCCTGACCCGGGCGGCGAGCTCGCCAACAACGGCCTCGATGACGACTGTGACGGCGTCGTCGACGAGAGCTCCGCGTGCTCGCCGGTGGGCAGCACCCGCGCGTGCTTTCTTGGGCTTCCCAGTGATGAGATCGCCGTGGCCATCAAGGGCACGTGCGCGGCGGGATATCAGCAGTGTCTTACCGACGGCGCGGGCGGCGGACGCTGGGGGGACGACTGCATCGGTGAAGTGCGGCCGCAGCGGCGGTACGACAGCGATGCCAACGGCGATCCTGTGGAGAGCTTCGGCTGGGCGGAGATGGACACCATCGCCAGCATTGTCGATAGTCAGTGTGACGGGCTCGACAACGATTGCGACGGTCTCTACGACGAAGAGCCGTGGTTTGACGCCGATCGCGACGGCTACACCGTGTGCGGCACGACGTTCACCGCGAATGGCGACGATCCACCACGAAACACCTTCACCGTCGGCAATCGCGGCTCCGAGTATCTCGACTGCAACGACGGCAACGCCGCCATCAATCCCGGTGTTTGGGAGGCCTGCGGCAATTTCGTCGACGAGGACTGTCGCTGCGACCACGATCCACTGGGACGCGGCAAAGCCGATCCCGACACGGTCATCGGCCAACCGCAAGTGCTGCTCGACGGCACGGTGAACTGCACCACCGCGGACACCTATCTCTCCTGTGCACTGACACCGCGCAGTGACTCGACGGACATCGGTGACTGTGACGCCGCTCCAGATCCCTACTACTTTGGCTACGATGCCGCCGGGGATTGCCACTACTGTGGAGTGCAGTTTGGTCTCACGTGCGATACCAGCCAGGCGGTGCAGGCCTGCATGACCAAGGCCGCCTCGTGCTCCGGCTGCGCCACGCAGGGCACGCTGGCGGCATCGCGCCCGTCCTGCTTTGGTCCCGATACGGCCGGGTGTGTTGATGCCATCGGCGCGCTGTGGGCCGATGTCGCGCCCTCTGTGGCTGCCGACCCCTACGACGACTGCACTGGGCTCTCATGCGCTGGCTACTACGGTGGCATTGTCAGCGGGCGTTGTTTCGCGCGCGCGGATGTGAGTAGCGCGTCCCACCTGTGCAAGGCGGGTGGTCTCTGCCAGAGCGTCGCCGACCGATGCTCGACCCAGCCCCAAGCCGCCGACCCCTTGCCGGTCACCGAGTGCCACCTGGTTGACAGCGGTTGCATCGGCCAGACCGTGCCCCACGAGACGCCGCAGGCTGCCGGCAACGACGATTTTGCGCAGTGCAATGCCATCATTGCCGACTGCGCCACCGATGTCAGCGGTGAGGGGCCCTTTTACGCCGGCATCGACGGGCTACCCGCGTACTGCTATTACCGCGCTACGCCCAGCGTGAACACCTGCAATGGCACGGGTGCATGCCGCACGCGCGCCGAAGAGTGCAGTGCTGCCCTTCAGGGCGGCGCCGCCCTGCGGCCCGTCTGCAAGATCCCGGTCGGCGGCTGCACTGCCCAGACCGACCCGACCTACGCCACCGTGTGGGTGGAGCAGGGCTGGGACCGCGACCCGTACAATGAGTGCTCAGGCACGACCAACTGCTGCGAGGACAACCTGAGCAATGGCTTGTGCTGTCGGACCAACGGTGCGAGCTGCAACGTCGATCGGGAGTGCGCTTCGCATGTCTGCGTCGATGGCTTTTGCTGCAACACGGCCTGCACGGGCGACTGCGATGCGTGCTCGGCGGCGCTGACGGCGAGCCCCAACGGCACGTGTGCGCCCATCGACTCGATGGTCCCGGACACCTCGCCGAGCAACCTGTGCACCGTGACCGGTACAGGCTGTAGCGCCGCTTCGTGCATCTGCGAGCCGACCACGTCGATCTGTAAGTTTGCCAACGGCCAGACCTGCAACGCCAACGGTGATTGCGCGAGCGGCGAGTGCGAGTGCGCCAACGGGACGTGCAGTAGCAAGGTGTGCAGCGCCGTCGACTGCGGCTGTACGTACTCGAATGGCACGAGCTGCGCCGGCAACTACATCACCGACAACTACGACGACGCCGACGACAACTGTGGTCCGTCCTACAGCTGCAACGGTCAGGGCACGTGCAACCTCGCCAACAACGCGGTCTGTACGATCAACTACCAGTGCGAGACGAACGAGTGTGAGTGCGCCGACACCACGTGCAGCAGCAAGCTGTGCAGCGCGGTGGACTGCAACAACTGCACCTATTCAAACGGCTCGACGTGCAGCAGCAACTACATGGCCGACAACTACGACGATGCGGACAATACCTGCGTCGCATCGACTTGCGACGGCAACGGCGGGTGCAACCGCGCCAACGGTACGGGCTGTAGCGCGGGCTACCAGTGCACGACCAACTACTGCGTCGATGGCTTGTGCTGCGACACGGCGTGCAACGGCGACTGCGATGCGTGCTCGTCGTTGCTGACCGCGGCGGCCGACGGTGTCTGTGCGGCCATCGACTCCATGTTGCAGGACACCGTGCCGTCGAACCTGTGCACGATCGGCGCCGGTTGTGCGGCAGCGTCCTGTGTGTGCGAGCCGAGCACGTCCGTCTGCAAGTACGCCAACGCTCAGACGTGCCTCGCCAACGGGGATTGCGCGAGCGGCCAGTGCGAGTGCGCGAATGGCACGTGCAGCAGCAAGGTTTGCAGCGCCGTCGATTGCAACGGCTGCACCTACTCGAACGGCACGAGCTGCGGCAGTCTCATCACCGATGGCTACGACGACGCGGACGACACCTGCACCGCGACGTCGACGTGTGACGGCAACGGCGGCTGTAACTTGGCGACTGGATTGGCGTGCACGACGGGACAGGACTACCGATGCAGCAGCAACTTCTGCGTCGACGGTTTTTGCTGCAACAGCGCGTGCGCCGGTGATTGTGATGCCTGCTCGGCGGTACTGACCGCGAGCTCGAATGGTACGTGTGCGGCCTTCGATGTGCTGCAGACAGACACTGTGCCGTCCAATCTCTGTACGGTCACCCCCGACTGCGGCGCTCCGGCATGCGCGTGTGAGCCAGGCTCATCCACCTGCAAGTACGCCAACGGTCAGACATGTGTCGCCAACGGCGATTGCGCGAGTGGGCAGTGCGAGTGCGCCAATGGCATTTGTAGCAGTAAGGTGTGCAGCGCCATCGACTGCAACGGCTGCACGTGGTCAAACGGTACAACCTGCGGAAGCCTCGTTGCGGACGGCTACGATGACGCCGACGATACCTGTGGCACTTCGACGTGCGACGGCAACGGTGGCTGCAACTTAACGACCGGGTCGGCGTGTGCAGCGGGACAAGACTATCGCTGCTCCAGCAACTTCTGTGTCGACGGCTTTTGCTGTAACTCGGCGTGCAACACGATCTGCCAAGCCTGCTCCTCGCTGTTCACGGCAAGCGCCGACGGTACGTGCGCGGCCATCGATTTACAGATGACTGACACGGTCCCCGCGAACCTGTGCAACACGCCGAATGTCGGCTGCACCGCGAGCAACAATTTATGTCAGTGTGCACCCGTGACCGGCGGCTGTCGCCGAGGAACCGGGGCGACTTGCACGCTCAATTCTGACTGCGCGAGCAACTCCTGCTCGACGACCTGCCTCTAGGCACCGTCGCGTCGCTCCATGTGTCGATTACCTTGCCTCTTGGTGCTCTCGGCTACTTGTGTCCCAGCGTGCGTCGTCGCCCCGCGCCCCGCCGCTGCGCCGGCCCGTCAACCGGTCGTCACGAAGGCGTCACCACCGTCCGTGGCAGCCCCGCCAGCCGCCGCTGTGGCCCCGGCCTCCAAGGAGACACCGCCGTCCACGGCCGTGAGCTCGCCCCAGGATATTCAACGCGCCAGGCGCCTGATGCGCGAAGGGCTGCACGCCTATCGCAACGGCGATTACGATCAGGCCGAGGGTCTGCTCAAAGAGGCGGTGACACTCTATCCGTTTATGCCCGAGGCGAGCCTGGCACTCGGCAAGATCTTGCTGCTGCGCGGTTCAGCAACGCGCGATCGGGCGCTTATCAACAACGCCCGCCTCATGTTCGAGATGGCCCGCGCGCTCAAGCCCGACTTGCGCGAGGTCAAGGAGCTGCTCGAGCTCTTCCAGCCCCCTCCCGACGAAGAGCCGCCGGGTGGACCCTAGAGGAACATGTGCAGCCCGACGATAAGACTGCGCTCGCGCGGACGTGCGAGTGATTGCGTGTAGGCGACATCGAGAGCGCCACCGGGATTGACCCAACCAATCCCCGCGCTGACCACGTCTTCGAGCTTTTCCGCGCCCGTCTTGTCGACGTAGGGTGCGCGTCGCCAACCCGCGCGGGCTGGCAGAGCGCCCTGCAAGAAATACTCGGCGCCGGCGTGGTACGCGTAGCGCTCACGGTGCACCTTCTCGAGGTCGTACACGACATCGAAGGCGACGATGAGCTCGGAGGTGGCAAACGCGCCGCCGCCAGCGACGGTGTAGGGTGTGAGCTCCGGGCGATCGGTGCGCACGACATTCTGATAGGCGAGGCCGAGCCCGAGCATATCGCCCAGGCGCAGGCTCAAGCCCACGTCGCCGGTGTAAAGTGAGATGTCTTGTCGCTCTCCCAGGGCGTCTTTGAAATCGCCACGCAGATGGCGGCCCGTTACACCAAAAGCGAAGATGTCGGTGATGGCGTAGGCAAGCCCGCCGTAGAAGCGATTGAGATTCGCGTCGAGGGCCGGCCCGCCGCCGCGATCATGCGTGTAGGCGACGGCGCCGACGACCGGACCCGACTTCGAATCCACGGCGGAGATGTTGACGTGGCTCAAGCCATCACGCGCGTCGTAGCCATACTGCACATCGAGACCATAGCGCCGCACGATCGCCATACCGGCGGGGTTGAGATACAGCGTGTCGTTGCTGGTGCCGACGCCGCGATGGGCCTCACCCATGGCCGCCGAGCGCGCCCCGTGAAACTCTGTCTCGATGCCAGCGAGCGCGACCTCGGCACTCGAGATCGAAAGGAGAGACAGTAAGAGCCAAGCAAGTGGGCGCACGGAGACGGAACTCAAGGAGCCCGCATAGTCGGGAGCGCGGGGACCGGAGCCGTTGGGGAGGACCCGCGAAGCGGGGGGGACCCGGGCGGCGAGGACCGGAACAGCGACCGACGATGACAACAGCGACCGACGGTAACAGCACTGCTTGCCACACCTTGAAACGAGCCTACGCTTCATGTAGCTCTGCCTACCATTCCCATCGCCGAGATACAAAAGACCTTGCGTGCGCGCGACGATTCCGCTATGCGCCGAACACTCCCCCGTGACCAGCTCACATGACTGACGCGACGAAGTCGCCATCATCCATAGACGCCCAGCCGACTGATGCCGCGGCGCAGGGACGCCTGTGGCCGCTGCTCGCCGTGCTCGCGACGCTGATTGCCATAGGCAGCGTGCTCGGCGTGCTCGCCTTTCGCCAATACGTCAAATCCGAGCTGGCGATGCGGGTGCTCTATCGCGAAGCCCAGCAGGCCGGTGCGACCCTCGGCGCGGACGAGTGCATCGGCTGGACGCTGGCGGCGCAAAAGCGCTGCACGGCGATGCAGAGCCTGTGTCAGGGCGCGATCCCGAGCCTTGCCGAGCGCTGTCTCGATGCGGGCGACCGCCAGGTCGAATGCGCGACGCTCGGCGCCACGGGCGATACCCACTGGAGCCATGATCGCTGCGTTGGCCGAGGCTACGACCCACGCAATCGCGGCTGCGCTATCGCCTACCTCGCACTTGCTGCGTACTGCCACGAGCACGCGGCCAAGGAGCCGCGGTGAGCATCCGTGCGCTCGTGCGACGGCCGACCTTCTGGCTCGGCTTGGCGCTGTGGGTGGCGGTTGGCGTTGCCGTCGTGCTTCTCCTGCGCGCGCGTCCGATGACGGCGTCGGTACCTCCCGCGCTTGGTGCCGCACCGTCCTTTGCGCTCGTGCGCATGGAAGGGACGCCGATTTCTGATCGCGATCTGCGCGGTGCGCCGTACGTCGCTAATTTCGTCTTCACGCGCTGTCAGTCGATTTGCCCGATGCTCACCTCCCGCATGGTGCAGCTGCAGCGTCGCTCGGCCGAGCACGGGCTGCCAGTGCAGCTCGTGAGCTTTAGCGTCGATCCGGAGTACGACACGCCCGAGCGCTTGCGGGCGTATGCGACGAACGCCGGCGCCGATCCGGCGCGCTGGACGTTTGTCACCGGACCCCTCGCCGCGATGCGCCAGGTGGTGGTCGCGGGTTTCGGCACGGTGATGGACCCGGTGCGTGCCACTTCGTCGTCGGGGGCCGGTCTCATCGACATCGCTCACTCGGCGCGCTTTGTGGTCGTCGACGCACGTGGGCAAATTCGCGGCCACTTTGAAACCAGCGACGAGGGGCTCGCGCAGATCATTGCGACGTTGCGGACCTTGCGTGACGAGGAGCGGCAGTAGTGCGCGGCGGCACACGCACCGCGAAGTCTTGCGGCAGACGTCGGTCGCTGTTCCGGTCCTCGCCGCCCGGGTCCCCCCCGCTTCGCGGGTCCTCCCCAACGGCTCCGGTCCCCGCGCTCCCGACTATGAAAACACACCGACCGTTGCGTTCTGTTGCGGCTTGGGTGTTCTCGCTGTCGCTCGTGGCGTGTACGTCGCCGACTTTCGGCGAGGCACTGGTGCTCGGCGGGCGGACGATCTCAGCCGACGCGCTCAATCGCGGCCACACCGTGTATCTCTCCTACTGTGCCAGCTGTCACGGCGTCGTGGGGGACGGCAAGGGCCCCGCCGCGGCGAGCATCGTACCGCCGCCGCGCGATTTTACCCGAACCGAGTTTCGCTACGTCTCGGTGCCGAAAGGATCGCTGCCGACCGACGAGGATCTGTTGCGCGTGCTCGATCGCGGCGTGCCGGGCACGCACATGTCGGCCTGGCAGGGCCTCGATGCGCCGACGCGCCAAGCGGTTGTCGACTACCTCAAGACCTTCTCTCCGCGTTGGCGGACCGAAACCCCACGCACACCGCTCGTTCTCCCCGCTGATCCGTGGGCCGGATCAAGTGTCGCCGCCGTTGCACGCGGCGCCGAGATCTACCATGGCACCGGGAACTGTAGCTGCTGTCATCCAACGTACCAAAGTGATCGCGCAGTCGGGCGCGCGGGGACCGGAGCCGTTGGGGAGGACCCGCGAAGCGGGGGGGACCCGGGCGGCGAGGACCGCAACAGCGACCGACGTCTGTCGCAAACGTGCCATGAGGAACCAGCCAGCGACTTTCTCGCGGCGCCCCTGCGGGGCGGGGAGCGCGAGCAGGATATTTTGCGATCGATCGCCACCGGGGTTGGCGGAACGACAATGCCTGCATATAATACCGCGCTTTCATCGCGCGACCTGTGGGCGGTTGTCCACTACGTGCGCGATGTGGCGCGAAGTCGGGGCACCCCGAGAGCCGCCAGCAGGCAGCGGCCCTCGGATCTTTCTCAACCAGCGAGGTAATAGCGCGTGGCCGCAATATTCCCCCCTTGGACCCGCCATCTGCGACTGATTCTCGCAATCGGTATCCCACTCAAGCTCACCGTGCTGGTGTTGGCGGCGTGGTACTGGTTTTCACCCAAGTTCACCGATGTGGGGTACGCGCCAGAGCAACCCGTCGCCTACAGCCACAAGCTGCACGCCGGTGATCTCGGCATCGACTGTCGCTATTGCCACGACACCGTGGAAGAGGCCGCCTGGGCGGCGTTGCCACCGACCGCCACCTGCATGAATTGTCACAAGGCGGTGCTCAAAGACAGTCCCAAGCTCGCGCGCGTACGCGAGAGCTATGCCACGGGCTCACCCATCCCCTGGGTACGCATTCACAAGATCCCCGACTACGCCCGCTTCGATCACAGCGTCCACGTCACCGCGGGCGTCGGTTGCGCCAGCTGTCACGGGCGCATCGACCAAATGAAGGTCGTCTACCAGGCCGAACCGCTGTCGATGGGCTGGTGCCTCGATTGCCACCGCAACCCCACGCCCAATTTACGTCCCCTTGGCGAGGTGACCCACATGAGCTGGCAGCGGCCAACCACCGTCGCACCGGCAGAGAGCCTTGGGCCACGCGCCGTGTTGCCTCCCGTTCACTGCTCAGGATGCCATCAATGAGTCACGCTCCACACTCGCATGATCATGATCACCCGCACGACGACCCGAGCGAGGCGCAGGAGCTCCTATCTCTCGACCGTCGCACGTTCGTCGGCCTCGTGGGTGGCGCTGCCGGCCTCATCACGCTCGGTAATCTCGCCGGTTGCATTCGCCGACCCGTCGAGACGACGCTGCCGTACGCGCAGCGCCCCGAGGAGCTCATCCCCGGACGACCGCTACAATACGCCACCGCGCTCGAGCTAGGCGGCGAGGCCGTCGGTGTGCTTGTCGAGAGCCACGACGGACGACCGACGAAGATCGCCGGCAACCCGCAACATCCGGCGAGTCTCGGCGCGACGAACGCGTGGGGACAGGCGGAGATCCTCGCCCTCTACGATCCGGACCGCAGTCGCAAGCCCAAGCGCCGCGGTGCGGACGCCACGTGGGAGCAGTTTGGGCAGGAGCTCGACGAGCGCGTCGCGTCGCTCGCCAACGACGAGGGGCAGGCGCTGGGCCTGGTGCTCGAGAGCACGACCTCGCCGACCGTCTTGCGTCTCGTCGGTGAAGCGCGGCGGCGCTGGCCGAAGATGGCCATCTATCAGCTCGATCCCTACCACGTCGGCCGCGCGGCGGGCCGTCTGCGCGCGCTATTTGCCGGCACCCGACCGGTGTACGACCTCGCCCGGGCGGACGTGGTGGTAGCTATCGATGCGGACCCGCTCGGCATCGATCCTGGCGCCGTGCGCACGACGCACGACTTTGCCGCGCGCCGCAAGGCAGACGCGCCGGGCGACACCATGAATCGGCTGTATGTCGTCGAGCCCGCGTTTACGGTCACGGGTCTGATGGCCGATCATCGCCTACGACGGCGAGCGAGCGAGGTGCCCCAGGTCGTGGCCGCGCTTGCCGCCGAGCTGTTCTTTGGCCACGGGCTCGCGGCGCCGACCGGCAGCGCCGATCTGGTGGTCAAGCTCAAGGGGGCGTCGGTCACCGGTGAAGCCGACAAGCTCGTCAAAGCCTTGGCCCGTGATCTCGTGCGCGCTCGCGGCCGTTCACTCGTGCTCGTCGGTCATCGGCAAGCGCCCGAGGTGCAGGCGCTCGCGGCCCTCGTCAACCGCGCGCTCGGTAGTGTTGGAACGACCGTCCGGTATGTGAACGATCCATGGGCGACGCTCGGCGTCGGCAGCGCAGCCGACCTCGCAGCCGACCTCGACGCCAACCGCCTCAAGACCCTGCTCGTGCTCGGCGGCAATCCCGCTTACGGCACGTCTGCGCATCGGGCGTTGGCCGACAAGCTCGCCAGCGTACCGTTTGTCGCCGTGCTTTCGAGTCACATCGACGAGACCGCGAGCGCGGCCTTGTGGCAGCTCCCGAAGAGTCACGCGCTCGAGGCGTGGGGAGATGTGCGCACGCGCGCGGGTGTGGCGAGCATCGTGCAGCCGCTCATCGCGCCGCTCTTTGATTCACGCTCGGAAGTGGAGCTGCTCGACCGTCTCCTCGGGGCAGGCACGAGCGGCTACGATCTCGTGCGCGCCACGTGGAGTGAAGCGTTACCGACGGCTGTCGAGGGCACCTGGTCGCGCTGGCTGCATGACGGCGTCGTCGCGCAGAGCGCCGCGGACCCGGTCGTGCCCAGCTTCGCGTGGAAAGAAGTCGCCGCTGCGTTACCGCCCGCGCCGGTTGCGTCACACGGGCTCGAGGCGGTCTTTGCGCTCGACTACAGCGTCTTTGACGGGCGTTACGCCAACAACCCGTGGCTGCAAGAGATGCCCGATCCGATCACCAAGCTCACCTGGGACAATGCCGCACTGCTCGGGCCCGCGACAGCGAAGCGCCTGGGTGTCGCGCAGGGCGATCGTGTACGGCTCGCCGTTGCGGGTCAAGCGCTCGACGTCGCCGTCTTCATTTCTCCCGGCGTCGCGGACGACACTGTCATCTTGCCGATCGGCTATGGACGCAAAGGCAGCGGTCGCTTCGGCCACAAGGCAGGCTTCGATGTCGGTGGCATCCGACGTCTGGACTCGCCCTGGATCCAAGGCGGTGTCGAGCTCACCAAGGTGGCCGGCACCTACAAGCTCGCCACGACCCAGAGCCAAGATCGCATGGAGGGCCGTCCCATTCTACGCTCGGCGACGCTCTTGCAGTATCGCGCGGAGCCCGAGCTCGTAAAGCAGGCGACGCCCGCGATCCCGGCGAACGCGGCCCTGTGGACTCCACCCAACAAGCAAGACGGCATGCAGTGGGGCATGAGCATCGATCTCGGTGCCTGCACGGGCTGCAGCGCCTGCGTCGTCGCCTGTCAGTCGGAGAACAACACCTCGGTGGTCGGCAAAGAGCAGGTGAGTCGCGGCCGCACGCTGCACTGGATCCGCGTCGATCGCTACTATGAAGGCGACGAGAATGATCCGCGCGCCGCGGTGCAACCGGTCAACTGCCAGCAGTGCGAAAACGCGCCGTGCGAGAGCGTTTGCCCCGTGAACGCCACGAGCCACAGCCCCGAGGGCCTCAACGATCAAGCGTACAACCGCTGCATCGGCACGCGCTATTGCGCCAACAACTGTCCGTACAAGGTGCGGCGCTTCAACTTCTTTAACTACGTCGAAGATCTGACGCCCATTGAGAAGATGCCGAAGAATCCCGACGTCACCGTGCGCCTGCGCGGCGTCATGGAAAAATGCACCTATTGCGTGCAGCGCATCAACGAGGCGCGTATCCAGGCGAAAGAGCACGGTGACGGCACCATCGCGGATGGCGGGGTCAAGACCGCCTGCCAAGAGGTGTGCCCCGCGGGAGCCATCTCGTTTGGCAACATCAACGACGCGAACGCCGAGGTCACGCGCAAGAAAGAGCTCGCGCGCAACTATGCGCTGCTCGAAGAGCTGAACACCCGCCCGCGCACGACCTATCTCGCGAAGATCACCAACCCCAATCCGGAGCTCGCAAGCTGATGGCCGCTACGCAAGCTATGGCGCCGCCCCTTGCCACGACTCCCGAGCCGGTCGACCGGCGGCTGCCGCTCGTCGACGAAGGCATCGGCTTCTCGGACATCACCACCATCGTCACACGTCCGGTGGAAGCCGGCATGCCGCGCGGCTGGTGGGTCTTTTTTCTCTCCTCGTTGTCGCTGTTTCTCTTGGGCGTCGCGTCGATCGGCTACTTGTTCTACCAGGGCACCGGCATCTGGGGCGTCAACAGCCCGGTGGGTTGGGGCTGGGCGATTGTCAATTTCGTCTGGTGGGTCGGCATTGGGCATGCCGGTACGCTCATCTCGGCGATCTTGTTCCTCTTGCGTCAACGCTGGCGCACCTCGATCAATCGCTTTGCCGAGGCCATGACACTCTTTGCCGTCGCCTGCGCGCTCATCTTCCCGAGCATCCACGTCGGCCGCGTCTGGTTGCTGTACTTCGTGTTCCCGATCCCCAATCAGATGCAGGTGTGGCCGAACTTTCGCAGTCCGCTGTTGTGGGACGTCTTCGCGGTGACCATCTACGGCACCGTCAGCCTCATCTTCTGGTACGTGGGTCTCATTCCTGATCTCGCGACCATGCGCGATCGGGCAACGACCCGCGCGCGCAAGATCGCCTACGGTATCTTCGCCCTCGGCTGGCGTGGCTCGATGCGCCACTGGGTCAACTACGAGCGCGCCTATCTCTTGCTTGCGGCTCTGGCGACGCCGCTCGTCTTGTCCGTGCACTCCATCGTCTCGTTCGACTTCGCGGTCTCGATGCTGCCCGGCTGGCACACGACCATCTTCCCGCCGTACTTTGTCGCCGGTGCCATCTTCTCCGGCTTCGCGATGGTCGTCACCTTGATGGTCATTGCCCGCGAGCTCTTCGGCCTCAAGGCGCTCGTGACCATCCGACACCTCGAGAACATGAACAAGGTGATGCTGGCCATGGGCATGGTGGTCGGCTACGCCTACAGCGTCGAGTTCTTTGTCGCTTGGTACTCGGGCAACCCGTACGAAGGCTTCACCTTCCTCAATCGCGCCTACGGGCCCTACGCCTGGGCGTATTGGATCATGATCGTCTGCAACGTCGTCGTGCCGCAGTTCTTCTGGTCCAAGCGCTTGCGCACCAACCTCAAGTGGATGTTCGTCGCCTCGATCCTCATCAACATCGGCATGTGGTTCGAGCGCTTCGTTATCGTCGCCACCTCGCTGCACCGGGATTTCTTGCCCTCGTCGTGGGGCTACTATCGGCCGACGTTCTGGGATGTGTCGATCTATCTTGGCAGCTTCGGGCTCTTCTTTACGCTCTTCTCGCTCTTTGTGCGCTTTTTGCCGATGGTCGCCATGGCGGAAGTCAAGCAAGTGCTGCCGCAAGCAAGCCCGCACCATCACGCGCCGCAGACCCACGGAGGTCACGCATGAGCGTCGCTGGCAACACGACCCTCTACGGCATCGTCGCCGAGTTCGACAGCCCACAGGCGATCTTCCACGCCTGCGAGGAGACGCGCGAAGCGGGCTATCGCAAGTGGGACGCCTACACGCCGTTTCCTGTGCACGGTCTCGAGCGTGCCATGGGCCTGCGTGCCTCACGCGTGCCATGGTGGACGTTCATTCTTGCGCTCACCGGGCTTGCGGCCGGACTGCTGCTCGAATGGTGGACGAGCGCTGTCGACTACCCGGTGGTCATCGCCGGCAAGCCGTACTTCAGCCTACCGGCGTTCGTACCCGTGGCCTTCGAGCTGGCCATTCTGTTTGGCGCCCTCGGAACGTTTTTCGGCATGCTCTTCTACAATCGCCTTCCTGAGCACTACCACCCGATCTTTTTCGCCGAGCGCTTTGTGCGGGTCAGCGACGACCGCTTCTTTGTCGCCGTCGAGGCTGCTGATCCCAAGTTCGACGCTGCCGCGACCATGCGATTCTTCCGCGAGCTCGGGGCGATGAGCGTCGAGCTCGTCGAGGAGCCGAAGGCATGAGAAAAGACCGTGGCGGCACTGTGGTGGCGTTGTCGACCGCTGTTCCGGTCCTCGCCGGCAGGGTCCCCCCCGCTTCGCGGGTCCTCCCCACCGGCTCCGGTCCCCGCGCGGTCGACTGCGGTGGGTGCTCGATTTCCGTCCCCGCGCTCCCGACTGGGGGCGCAGATCCGCAAAGTCGACTTGACGAGAGCCGCGTCCCTGAGGAGCCGCCGCATAGCTGTAGTCAAGCGCGGCCTTCGAGACGGCTTGCTGCGCAAGCCTCCTCAGGCACGCGGTTCGGGCGGCGGCGTCTCGAAGGGCGAGGCGGTGGCGGCCACCCCGGCGGTCGGGAACCGCACCCCCCGAGGCCGCAGCGCAAGTCGTTGTGGCAGAGCATTGCGAAATCAGCCCTTCTCCTACCACTTGTGCTCACTGTCGCCGCCTGCCGTGGGGATCTCTCGACCGAGCCGCCGGTGCACCTAAACCCGCACATGGACACGCTGCCGCGCTACGATCCGCAGGAGGGCAACCCGATGTTCGCCGACGGTCGAGCGATGCGGCCGCTCGTGCCTGGCACGGTGGCGCGCGGGCATCTGCGTGACGACCCGCATCGCTTTCGTGGGCTCGTCGACGGACAGCCGGCGACGACGCTGCCGATGCCGGTGACGAAAGCGCTGCTTGAGCGCGGTGAAGAGCGCTACCAAATCTTCTGCGCGCCGTGTCACGATGGTGCGGGCTACGGCAACGGGCTGGTGGCGCAGCGGGGCTTTCAGCCGCCCCCTAGCAATCTCCACGACAAGCGCCTGCGCGAGAAGCCGGTGGGGCATTTCTATCAGGTGATCACCGACGGCATCCGCAACATGCCGTCGCATGCCGCCCAGATCCCTGTGGACGATCGCTGGGCGATCGCAGCGTATGTGCGCGCTTTGCAGTTGTCACAGCACGCGACGATCGACGATGTCCCCGAGGATGTACGCGCGAGCAAAGGATGGACCCAGTGACCAGCAACGCGACGCTATCGGCTGACGCGGCACGCATCCCCAGTGGCCACGCCCTGCGACGGCTCGTCCCCATCGGCCTCGTCGTCGGTGGGGTCGGCATCGGTGGGGCGCTGGTGCTTGCCCCGAGTGAGCCGCAGCGGTTCTTCTTTTCGTATCTGACGGCGTTCGTCTTTCTGTGGACGCTGACGATGGGCGCGCTCTTTTTTGTGCTCTTGCAGTTTGTCACGCGCGCCGGCTGGAGCGTCGTCGTGCGGCGCTTTGCCGAGAACACCATGGCGCTCTTGCCGCTCTTGGCGGTGCTCTTTGTGCCGCTCATTTTCGGCGTGCACACGCTCTATCATTGGAGTCACGCCGAGGCGGTGGCGCGCGACGCGCTGCTCACGCACAAACAACCGTATCTCAATGAGACGTTCTTCCTCGTGCGCGCGGGCATCTTCTTTGTCATCTGGCTCGCTGCGGCGCATCTGTTCTACCGCGCCTCGGTGGCGCAAGACCAAAGTGGCGACCACGCTCTGACGCACCACATGCAGCGTTACGCCCCCATCTTCCTCATTCTCTTCGCGCTGACTTTGACCTATGCCGCCTTCGACTGGCTCATGTCGCTCACCCCGCACTGGTATTCCACCATCTATGGCGTCTACATTTTTGCGGGCAGCGTCATGGGCATCATGGCGTGGCTGGTGATTGTCGCGGCGACGCTGCAACGCGCCGGGCTCTTGCGCCGCGAGCTGCACGTCGAGCACTACCACGATCTTGGCAAGCTGCTTTTTGCCTTCACCGCATTCTGGGCCTACATCGCGTTCAGCCAATTCATGCTCATGTGGTACGCCAACTTGCCCGAAGAGACCATCTGGTACGCCGAGCGCAATCGCGCCGCGTGGCGGGTCGTCAGCCTCGTGCTGCTGATGGGCCATTTCGTCTTGCCATTTTTCTTTCTCATGTCGCGCCACATCAAGCGTCGCTTGCCACTCCTTGTGGGTGCGGCGGTGTGGATGCTCGTCGCGCACTACATCGACATCTACTGGCTGGTGATGCCGGCGCTCGGGACTGACGCGGCGGTGCCCCATCTCATCGATGGCGCCCTGCTCGTGGGCCTCGGCGGCCTATTCGTCGCGGCGTTTGTTTGGATCACCCTGCGCAGCGCGCTCATTCCGGTGCGCGACCCGCGTCTGGGCGAGTCGTTGACGTTTGAGAATGCGTAAAGGAGCTCGGGTCAATATGAGCGCACCGCCGCATGGCCCCGGGAACGAGGTCCAACCTGATGCTGCCGCCCTGGGTCCGGTCGCCGCTTGGGTGTTGGGCTTTTTTGTCTTCTTGGTCGTGATCATCGTCGTGCTCGTGCGCATGTTTCATGTCGAGGTGCGCAACGAGATCTTCAAAAAGCAGCTCGCGCCCGAATCGGCGCAGCTCGTCAGTCAGCGCGCCCAAGACGCCGAGCGCCTCGGCCAGTATGTTCCCATCGACGGGGAAGCGGGTCGTTACCGCATTCCCATCGCCCGGGCGCAAGAGCTCATTGCTGCTGAGCCGCAGCGTCTCGCGGCCGAGAGCGTGCGGCCGTAGCGCCAAAGAGAATTGCGTGATCCGACTTCGCACCATGGCCGTCTTCTTCGCG
>CAYHNK010000067.1:0-17023 GCA_964357695.1 uncultured Bdellovibrionales bacterium
GCGACAACGGCGATGAAGTGTTCCTCGGCATGCAAGTCGGGCGCACGCAGAACGGCGCCGAAGCGACCGCGCACATCCAGCGATGGGGCCTCGGCGACGAGCGCGACGCGAAAGCCAGCGCTGGGAAAACGCCGCACGGGTGCAAACGGACGACGACCCTCGCACAGCGCTCGGGTGACGCCATCGCGCGTGTCGCCGAGCGCACAAACGATGCCGAGGCCGGTGACGACAACGGGAGACTGGGTCATGGCGTCCCCATGGCCGCGTCGCCGCGCCGAACGGTGAACACTGCGTCGGCGAGGGTCTCGTCCCCACGCCGCGCGCTGCCGACAAAGCGCGCCAAGTTGCCGAGTACGCGCTCGCGCTCGACATGCAGCAACACCCGCTCGCCGCCGCGCGCGGCGCCATACAAACGCGCCCGCTCGATCTGCGCGAGGACGCCGGTCTCCTCGGTTTGCTGCCGGGTGCCGTGCCATGCCGCGGCGCTTTGCGTGAGGGCCTCGACGAGCAAGAGCGGTGCAAGGTACCCCGAGGTCAGCCGCTCGTCGTCAGGCGACAGCGTGATGACAAAGTCTCCACCGGTCGCGTCGACGTGTACGGCCGCGTCGACAAAGCGAAACGGCGCGCGATGCGGGATCAGTGGCTCGATGGCGCAGAGGGGCATGAGGGCCGGCGTCGAAAAAGCTAGCTCGCGGCCGGCTGACGCGCGCGAATGAATTGCACGAGCGCGTCGACCGAGGCGAACGCCCCCTTGCCCTCAGTCTCATCGGCGATGCGCACGCCGAAGTGCTCTTCGACTGCGACGGCGAGCTGCAGCGCGTCGAGCGAATCGAGCCCGAGGCCCTCACCAAAGAGCGCCGTGGTGTCGCCGATGCTCGCGGGCGCGACGTCTTCTAAGTGCAGCTCCGAAACAATCAGCTCTTTGATCTTCGCTCTCATCTCGTCCATGGGGTCACTCACGATCGGGCGTCCACGCGCGGTGCCGTGCGGCCGGCCCCGAGCAGACGCCACAAGGGTCCTTTGAATTGACGTTGGCGCAGTGCCGCAAAGAGCGCCTCGTCGGTGCGAAGTTGATAGCCTGGAACGACCCACGTGGGTCGGACGCGCGCTCGATCGAGGATCGACTGGACCACCTCCTCGGTGAGCGCCGGCGAGAGATAGAAGGCGGGCTCGAGTGGATCGGCGTCCCGCGCGAGCTGTCCGTCGTCGACGGCGCGCTGCCACAGCGAGCTGCCGGGATAGACCCGCGCACCGATCATCGCGACGACCGCCTGCGGCGCAAGCTCGTCGAGCATGGCGAAGGTCTCGTCCACGGTCTCGGGCGTCTCACCGGGCCCACCGAAGATGAGCGTCATGCAGGTGCGCAGCCCCGCGTGGCGGGCGTGCTCTGCGAAGGTCCGTACGGCGTTGGTATCAAAGCCTTTGTGAAAGCCATCGAGCGTCGTCTGCGAGCCGCCATCGAGGCCGAGCTCGACGCCCTGACAGCCCGAGCGCACCATCAGCTCGCACAGCTCGGCCGACGTGTCACGCGGCGAGACGTAGGCGGTCCAACCGATCGCGAGCTGGCGTGCGACAACGTGGTGCAAGATGCCCGCTGCATGCGTGCTCGGCTGATTGAAGACGCTGTCGACGAAGAAGAAATGATTGATGCCAAAGTCGCTCACCCAGGCGGCGATTTCGTCGACGACGTCCGCGGGCGGGCGCATGCGCACGGCGTGGCCCTCGAGCAGTGGGTAGGTGCAGTAGCTGCAACGGTAGACGCAGCCTCTCTTGGTCTGGATGGGAATTTGGCCGCTCTCGCGCCAGTAGCGACGTACATCGAGCAGCCCCCAACCCTCTTGCCCCGGCCCGCGCGGTGCGAGGATCGGGCGCACGGCGTTGCTCTGTCGCGGTCCATCCGTGCGGGTGACGACGCCGGGGACGGTGCGCGGGTCGCGGTCCTCGGCGAGCGCGGCGAGTAGCTCGACGAAGGAGTGCTCCCCTTCGCCGACGATGCCCAAGGGCGCGTCGAGCCGCTCCAAGAACGCGTGCGGTAGTAGGCCAAAGGCGCTGCCGCCGAGCACAATCGGCGCGGTGGTGTGACGCTTGACGACCTGCACGACCTCATGCGCGAACGGTACGTAGCTCACTGACGCAGGGAAGGCGGTGTTGTCGATGTTGCGCAATGAAATGCCGACGACTTGCGGAGCCCAGGTGGTGACACGCTCGGCGAGCTCGACGAGTGGGTCGGTGGCAAAGGCAAGATCGACAGCCTGCACCTCGTGACCCGCGCGCAACGCCGCGCCACCGACATAGGCGAGGCCGAGGGGGGGCACCGGATCGGGCAGTCGCTCGCGGTTGACGTTGATCAAGAGAACGCGCATGGGACCCAGAAATGCCTAGGTAGCACGGTGACTTTCGTGGTGTAAAGGCGACCCGTGCCGGGCCCCGAGACAGCTACGTTGCCACTTGCTATCGTCGGTCCGACGGGATCGGGAAAAAGTGGCCTTGCGCTTCGTCTCGCCGAGACCACGGGCGCGGAAATCGTCTCGTGCGACTCGGTGCAGGTCTATCGCGACTTCGTTATCGGCTGTGCGAAAGCTTCGATCGAGGAGCGGCGGCGTGTACGTCATCATCTCATCGACGTCGCGCGCTGGGATGAGCCCTTCGATGCGGCGCGCTACGTCGAGCTCGCCCGCGGGGCGCTTGCGGACATCGCGACGCGAGGACACCGAGCCATCGTTTGCGGAGGCACGGGCCTGTACCTGCGGGCGCTGCGCTGGGGTCTCGTGCCGCTACCGCCCGCCGATCCCGCAGTGAGAGAGCGCCTTACGCAAGAGGAGCAGCGACAGCCCGGCGTGCTCTATGAACGACTATGCGTGCTCGATCCTGCGACCGCGCAGCGGACCGAGCCACACAATCTCGTGCACATCATGCGCGCTCTCGAGATCATGGAGCTTTGTGGCCGGCCGACCAGCGAGGTGCGGGCAGCGCACGGTTTTCGCGAGGAGCAGGTGCCACTCGATGTCGTCGCTCTGCGTTGGCCGCGCGATGAGCTGCGCCGACGCATCGAGACGCGCACGCAGCAGATGCTCGCCGACGGGCTACTCGACGAGGTGTCGGGCCTCATTGGCCGCGGCGTCGATCCGAGCTGTCGCGCCATGTGTGCGGTGGGCTACCGCGAAGCCAGCGCGGTGGTGCTAGGGAGCGCGCCCCGCGCCGGCGTCGGAGATCGCATCACGGCATCCACGTGGGCCTATGCGCGCCGGCAGCTCACTTGGCTGCGGCGCGAGCGTGATCTTCGCTGGCTCGACGTCACGGACCTCGACGACGCCTACGCTGCGTTGCGCCGTTGAATCTCGCTGCGGACCGTGCGATGGCAGGGGCGTGGTGAAGAAGAAGACGAGCGCCGTGCCCGCGTGGCAGCGCGAGCTGGAGGACCTGCGCGCGCGCATCGATGGCGTCGACCATCACATACTCACCCTGCTCAACGACCGTGCACGACTCGCGGTGCGCATCGGCAAGCTCAAGGCCCGTGTGGGTCGACGCGCGTACGCGCCCGAGCGTGAGCGAGCGCTCCTTGATCGTCTCGTCGCCGCGAATCGAGGTCCGCTCGGTGAGGAGAGCTTGCGACTCATCTACAAAGAAGTCGTCAGTGCCTCGCTGGCGCTCGAGAGTCCCTTGCACGTGGCCTACCTCGGCCCGGAGGCGGCGTTTACGCACGAGGCGGCCAAGCGCCACTTCGGTTTGAGTGCGCGGCTCGCGCCGCGTGCCAGCGTCGCGCAGGTCTTTGAGGATGTCGAGCGGCGCCGCTGTGACTACGGCGTCGTGCCCATCGAGAACTCGCTCGAGGGCATGGTCGGTCAGACGCTCGATGCGCTCGGCAGCACCGAGCTCAGCATCGAAGCCGAGGTGCTCTTGCAGGTGAGTCACAGCCTGCTCGCGGCCACCGCCGACCCCGCGGTGATACGCACGGTGGTAGCGACCCCGCAGGCGCTCGAGCAGTGTGCTGCGTGGCTCGAGCGCCACCTGCCGTCGGCGGTACAGGTGCCGGTGGCGAGCACGACGCGCGCAGCCCAGCTCGCAGCGGAAGCGAGTGGCACGGCGGTGGTCGCGAGCGAGCTTGCCGCGGGGCTGTACGGATTACAGCTCGTTGCCGCGCACATCGAGGACGCGCGCGAGAACCTCACGCGGTTTTTGATTCTGGGGCGCGAGGGGGTGGCGCCCACCGGGACCGATCGCACCTCCGTCATGTTTGCGCTCAAGGACGCGCCCGGGATCCTCTACCGTGCGCTCGCGCCGTTTGCCGAGCTCGATATCAATCTGTCGCGTATGGAGTCGCGCCCGTCGCGACAGCGGGCCTGGGACTACATGTTCTTTATCGATCTCGAGGGTCATATTTCCGATGTGCGCGTCGCCGAGGCGCTCACCCGCCTGCGCGAGGCGTGCGCCTTCATCAAGGTGCTGGGATCCTATCCGAGGGGCCACTTACTGCCGACCGAGGGCCGGACGCGCACCGCCTAGCGGTACGTCGAAGGGAGAGAGCTCATGCTGCCACTTGTCAATGACCCGTACGAAACCCTCCGTCCGTACGTGCCTGGCAAGCCCGTGTTGGAGACCGAGCGCGAGCTCGGCATCGAAGGGGTCATCAAGCTCGCGTCCAACGAGAATCCTTTTGGGCCGTCACCGCGCGCCATGGAGGCCGTGCGAGGCGCGCTCGCGGAGCTGCACGACTATCCCGACGGCAGCGCCTACTACTTTCGCCAGCGCCTGGCGGCCGTGCACAACGTCGATGCCGAGCAAATTGTCGTGGGCGGCGGCACGTCCGAGCTCATCGAGCTGATCGTGCGCACGTTCTTGCGGCCCGAAGAGAACCTAGTCAACGCCCAGCCGTCCTTCATCATGTATCGCCTGGCGGCGCAGGCGGCAGGGCGGCAGATCCGCGACGTGCCGCTGCGAGACATGCGCTACGATCTACCGGCGATGGCCGCGGCCATGGATGCGCGTACGAAGCTGGTGTTCATCGCCAATCCCAACAATCCCACCGGCACCTATGTGACGCGCGATGAGATGGCGCGCTTTTTCGAAGCCATTGCCGACGACGTGCTGGTGGTGCTCGACGAAGCGTACTGTCACTACGTCGATGCTCGTGACTATCCGGATGGGCGCGAATATCTCGGCCGCCGTGAGCGCTTGCTGGTGCTGCGTACGTTTTCCAAGGCGTACGGGCTGGCGGGCTTGCGTGTGGGCTACGGCGTCGGCTCACGTACCCTCATCGATTACCTCAACCGTGGGCGGCAGCCCTTCAACACTGGAAGTCTCGCGCAGGTGGGAGCGCTCGCCGCCATCGATGACGCGGCGCACGTCGCGCGCTCGCGGGTGAGCAACACGCAGCAACGTGCACGCCTGACGGGCGAGCTGCGGCGCCTGGGCTTGGACGTGGTCGAGAGCCAGGCGAACTTCGTGCTGGTCGACTTCCACGTCGACGCTCAGAGTATTTACGAGCGACTGCTACGGCAGGGCGTCATCGTGCGGCCGATGGCCAGCTACGGCCTTGCGCACAGTGCCCGTATCACGGTGGGGACTGCACCTCAGAACGACAAGCTGCTGGCGTCGCTGCGCCGCGTGTTGGAGTAGGGCATGAAGATCCGTGTTCGTGGCGGTGCGCCTCTCGTGGGCGATCTCGCGCTGCCTGCCGACAAGTCGATTGTGCACCGCGCGCTGATGCTGGCGGCGATCGCACGCGGGGAGAGCGTCATCGAGGCGGCGGGGGTGGGGGCCGACAATCAGTCGACGGCGCGGATGCTGCGTGCGCTGGGCGTTACGGTGGACGCGACGGACATTGGCTGGCGCGTCGAGAGTCCAGGGGTGCGGGGCTGGAGCACGCCCAAGGGTCCGGTCGATTGCGGCAACAGCGGTACCACCATGCGTCTCGGTGTGGGTATGCTTGCCGGCGCGGGCATTGCTGCTGAGCTGGTAGGGGACGCGTCACTTTCGGGGCGGCCGATGGGGCGGGTTTGCGGGCCGCTGCGTGAGCTCGGTGCCCACGTCTCGGGGCGCATGGACGGGGGGCGCGAGCTGCCACCCCTGCGGGTGGTACCGGCGCAGCTTCGGCCAGGTGTGGTGACACTGGCGGTCGCGAGCGCGCAGGTAAAGAGTGCCGTGCTCTTGGCAGGTCTGACCTCCGGTGTGTCGGTCGAAGTCAGCGAGCCGGGCAAGTCGCGCGACCATACCGAGAGAATGCTCACCGCTCTCGGTTGCGCGCTGTCGCAGCGCGGCGGAGCACGCTCGACGCTGGTGCTCGGTGCAGAACAGACGATCACGCCCTTGCGCCTGCACGCTCCGGCCGACTTCTCCTCGGCGGCGTTCTGGCTCGCGGCGGCGGCGCTCGTTCCCGGGTCCCGTCTGGTGCTGCGCGGCGTCGGCGTCAATCCCACGCGCACGGGCTTTTTGGAGGTGCTCGAAGAGCTCGGGGCGCGCGTGCACGTGCATGATTGGCAAGAGCAGTACGGCGAGCCCGTCGCAGATCTCGAAGTGCAGCCAAAGACGCTCGTTGCCGTTCGTCCCGGCGGGGGATCGCTGCGTATCGGCGGCGACATCATTCCGCGCATCATCGATGAGCTGCCCGTGCTCGCCGCGGTGCTCGCGACCGCGGAGGGGCACAGTGAGATCCGCGACGCTGGCGAGCTGCGCGTCAAAGAGTCGGACCGCATTCGCGAGACAGGACGGCTGCTCGCCGCCTTCGGCGTCGCGTCCGAAGAGCTCGAGGATGGCTTGCGCATCGGTGGACCGCAACCCGTGCGCGCGGCCACGGTGGATGTGCGCAGTGACCACCGTATCGCGCTCACGGCGCTCGTGCTCGCCATGGCGGCTCCCGGGGAGAGTGTCCTCGACGGTTTTGAGATCGCCGACGTCTCGTTCCCGAACGTCATCGACTTGGCGCAGAGTCTCGGCGCACACATCGAGCGCGTGGAGTAGCTATGGCACCGCGTTCCCCCATGGTGGTGGCCATCGACGGCCCGGCGGGTGCAGGCAAGAGCACCGTGGCGCATGCGGTAGCGCGACGGCTCGGCTATCGCCTCGTCGACACCGGAGCTATCTACCGCGCGGTCGCCTACGTGGCGTGCGAGCGGGGTGTCGCCTGGGACGATGAGGCGGGCCTGGGGCGACTCGTCTCGGCCCTCGCCATCGATTTCCACCTCGATGGTGCGAAGAACCGCGTGCTCGTCGACGGTCGCGACGTCAGCGATGCGATCCGCACGCCCGACATCTCGCTGGGTGCATCCCAAGTATCGGCCTGGCCGCTCGTGCGCGAGGGGCTCCTCGCGCTACAGCGTCGTCTTGCGGGCGAAGGCGGCGCGGTGCTTGAAGGTCGCGACATTGGCACCGTGGTCTTTCCCGACGCACCGGTGAAGATCTACCTCGATGCCACGCCTGAGGAACGGGCTCGACGACGCAGCGAGGAGCTGCGCGTCCGGGATCCGCATGTGTCAGCGGCGCGGGTGCTCGAAGAGGTCAATCGCCGGGATGCGCAGGATCAAAAGCGCGCGGTGGCTCCGTTGCGGCCAGCATCGGATGCCATCGTGCTCGACTCGACGCGGTTGTCGATCGACGAGGTCGTTCGACGGATCGAAGACGCGGTGATGGCGGCGAGGCGACGCTAGCCCCGCCGCCATGGCGTTACTTGCTCTCGCGCCCAGCAATCTCCACGCGCAGGCCCGGTGCCCAGCGCTTGAATTCGTCGGCATAGTATTCGTACGCGCGACTCGCGGGGCCGGTGTATTGGCCTGGGATGGCGGCGACCGCACTGATGGGGATCTCGACGACCTTCTTCGCGGTGAGCTCACGCCAGTAGAGCACGACGTCACGTCCGCGCACCTCGTAGGCGGCGATGCGTCCGGCTTTCTTCAGCTCTTTGAGCTGGTCGTGACGCACCTCGAGGCCGCCGGGAACGCCGATGATCGCGATGGGCGTCGGCAACACGTCGTCCGAGAGGTTGCGCACGGTGACGGCGATTTCCGTCACGTCGCCTTCGCGTACGCGCGGCGTGGCGAGCTTGGTCTCGAGACCCATGCGTGCGCCGGCTGCCGAATCGGGCTGCTCGGCGTGGTAGCGCACCGCGAAGGTGTAGGGCATGGACGCGCCACCAACGAGCTTGATCTGCACCTGGTGCTGCCCTGGCGAGAGCGCCGCGGCAAATGCGGGCAGGGTGATAGCTCCCGGTGCCTTGCCGTCGATGACGATGGGCTCACCGATGGCCTGGCCATCGACCATGAGCTGCACACTGCCTGGGTTCTTCGGTTTCGCGTGTGCTGCGTCGTAGGCGACGATGGCGCGCAGGGCCAGGACCGTCGACTGCGTCGAGCCATAGCGACCTCCCTTGCACGACTCGGCGAGCCACTTGATGCTGCGCTCGACGTTGCCGGCAAAGGTGGGCTCGCGCATCCACGCGAGCGCCGCGAGCGAGGTGGTCTCGATGTTGAGCGCGTCACCGCGGCTGCCGACAATCGACATGCTGGCGCCATCGACCAAGCCCTCGGACGTCTGCTTGCTGGCGAGCTTGCTCATCAGCGACTTCGCGGACGAGGTGTCGCCGGTGAGCATGGCCACATTGGCGCCGAGCGCGGTGACGTAGCTGTTGGCGTTGTTGCTCGCCAGGCGCACAAAGCTCTTTGCCTCGCGCTCGATACCACGCTCGCCTGCTTCGAGCAGTGCCCAGGTGATGTAGCCGTTGTGCAGATCCTGATCGACGAGCCAGGTGTGCAGCGCGCGCCGCTCATGCGTAAAGCCGCCCTGGTTGTCGCGCCGGCCGAGGAGCCACGTACGCGTGCGCGAGAGCATCTGCGTATCGACCGGCATGACCTTGGCCATGTCGGAAAATTCCATGAGACCGTAGGCCGAGAGCGCCTCGTGGCCCGGATCCTCGCCAAACCACTCATAGCCCTTCTGCTTGCACTCGAAGCTGACGAGCCGGTTGTAGCCCTTTTGCAGCAAGCCGCGGCTGCGCTCGATGAGCGCCGGATCGACGCCCGTGTGACTGACGAAATACTGCTGCGCCATGACGAGGGGATAGTTGGTGGAGCTCGTCTGCTCAAAGCAGCCCGAGGGCTCGCGCACGAGTCGCTCGAGCGCCTGGGTCATGCTGGCGAGCGGCGACGGGAGCACGGCGGCCTGGGCGATGATGCTGCCGGCGACCATGGTTTGGGGCAACGAGATGGCAATGCTCTCGGTGGCATTGGCATTGAGCGTGCCCCCTGCGGCGACTTCTTGCGGGAAGCCCAAGGGTTGCACTGACAGGGGGCGCGTCACTTTGTCGGCGAATTTGCCGGCGTTGGCATCGAGCACGACTTGGGTTTCGCCGACGTAATCGCCGACGACAAGGCGTACGAGCTTGCGCGCCCGGCTGTCCACGCCGAGCGGTAGCTGCACCTCGGGGTGCTCGATGATTATCGATGAGGGCGACGACACGGTCACGCGGGCGTCGGTGAGCGGCGCGGTGGTCGCGTTGACGAGCGCTACGGGCAGCTCGATGACGTCGTGTGAGGTCACTTCGAGCGGTAGCTTGGGCTCGGCGTAGAAGGGCTGGATGCCGGCGACGCTGCCCGTGGTGCTGGCAAGCGACCCGTGTGCGTCAAAACCATCGGCGAGGATGCGAAAGGCGGTGACCGAGTCGCTGAGGGCAAATGTGACCTTGGCCTCGCCCGATTGCGCATCGGTGGCCAGGCCCGCGGCCCAATACACGGTCTCGGCAAAGTCCGTACGCTCGCCGGCCGGCCGATTGGGTTGATACGGGTGGGCATAGACGCGCACCCAGACGTTGCGCGGCACGGCGAGACGGCTGCGACGCTCCCCCATGTCCCGTTTCTGGAGGGCGCGGGCACGCCCGGCGCCCCCAGGCGCGATGGCACGCTCCATCGGTGCGGCCATGGAGGCTGCCGGCAGGTCGCGTGCGGGGGCTACTGCGGCCTTCTGCGCCATGCGTGGAGGCGCTGCGCGAGGCGCCGCTGGTCGATCTTCCATGGCGCCGCGGGCCATCGCTGCCTCAGGGATCTGCGCGGCCATTGGCTCCATGGCGTCCATCGGCGCGGCCATGGGGACCGCCTCGCTACGCAGCGCCCGCTTGTCCCACCTGGGCTCTGGCGCCGGGGGTGGCGGCGGATTGCACGTCGCCACGACGCGGCGAGCCGCGTCTTGATGCTCAGCCAAAAACGTGTCGACGTGCGTCAGCGCGAAGCGGCGCCAACCTTGGGTGCCGAGCAACAGGTCGACCGCCAACGGCGCCTTGGTGTTCTGCGGGTCGAGATAGACGTGCGCGTCGGCGAGCTCGCGCACATCGTCTTCGAGCAAGACCATCACCGGCAGCCGCGGCGCCTGCTCGCGCTTTTCCACCATTTCGAGCACGCTCTCGTCGGTGATGGTGACCCCCACGACCGCGGCGACGGGCTTCCCGTGGGCATCGCGCGTGCGCACGGTGAGCTCGACCTCGTCGCCGGTAGCGTAGCGCGGCTTGCTCGTTCGCACCTCGACACGGAGGCCGGGCTGCGGCTTGCGAAACAGCAGGCGCTCGGCAAGGGGTGCGCCGCTTGCATCCCACAGCGTCGCAATGAGTACGCCGCTCGTCTCCTGCGGCAGATCGAGGCGCTGCTCGACGAGCCGGCCGGTGACGATGCCACTCTGCCAAAAGCGCGACTTTTTGAACGCCAGCTTCTTACTCGCAAGAACGTGCTCGCGCTGACTGACGGTGAGGGTGAGCTCGCCGGGTTGCGTCGAGCCGATGAGTAGGCGCGCGGGGGCCCCGACCGCGATGGTGTCGCCGACGGCGCCAACAACCGCGCCGGTGGCTTTGGCGGCCGGCAGCGCGAAAGTCTTGCTGATGCCAGCGGGCTCTACGACCTTGAGCGTGTAGCTCTCACCGCTCTTGGGCGTCAACGAGAAGCGGCCGCGTCCCTCGTGCTCGGTGGCCACCTTGGCGACCTCCTGCCCGGCGCCGTCGACGATGATGCCCTTGAGATCGGCCGGCTTTTGCGCCGGCGTGCGGGCCTCGACGTAGACGCGCATCGGCAGACCCGCGACGAGCTCGCCGCCTTCGGGGTAGAAGGCCAGATCGAGCGTTTGCAGCAGGATCGGGATGGTCTTCGTGGCCGTCTCGATGACGCCGCCGTCTTCGATGGCGAAGATGAGCGTACCGTCACCGCGAGCGATTTCGCGGGGCAGCGCAAAGCTCGCGCCGCAGTTGCCACGGGCGTCGATGGTGGTCGTCGCGCGATGAACCTCGACGCCATCGACGCGGGCAGTGACCCCTACCTTCGCCCCAACCGGGATACCGCCCTCGGCGCGCTCGGTGTGCAGCGACGCCTGCACCGAGTCGCCCGGGCCGTAGCCGTCGCGCACGAAGACGATCTGACTCTTGAGCCGCGGCGGTCGGTAGTCGCGCACCTCGAACGCTCGCTCAGCCGGGGCATAGCCGTTCCAGGGGAAGCTCGCCTTGACGAGGTACTGACCGCCGGACGTGCCTTCGGGAATGCGCCACTGAAAGCCAAGGACGCTGTCTTGTGCCTGGGCGTTGCTCGAAAACACCGTGTCGCCCTTGGGCCCTTTGACCTCGAGGGTGGCGTTGGCGGCGCCGCCGGGCAGTGGTACGTGCCGCGACGCCTCGAGCATGATGCCGCGCACATAGACGGTCTCGCCCTCACGATAGATGGGCTTGTCGGTCGAGAGATGGGTGAGGAAGCGATCGGCGCCGCCGAGCTCGCTGGTCGCCGGGAGGCCCGTTTTGAGTGGCGTTTCGGCCACCGCGGAAGAGGACGTCACGCCCCATGGCGCCAGGGCGCCGAGCGTGAGAGCGACTGCTGCGAGACTCAGGACGATTCGCTGCGACATGATGGGCCCCTTTTGGTCGATGGCGCCGACGCGCTTTCCCGTTGGTCGCAGGGCGACCGATTCGTGGGAACTGCACCCTCGGTTCTCGACGATCGCGGCCCTGACGGCAAGAACAAAGAGGTGAGCGCTAGGGCATCGCGAGCATCGCCGGCGTCAGGTGTGCTCGCAACGCCATGCCTGCCGGTGTGGGGTCGCCTTCGAGCCACACCACGGCACCGGGGGCGAGCATCGAGTGGTGTGCCATGTGCGGCACGCCGAGCGCCAACCAGGCGACGAGCTCGCTCAACAACGGCTCATCGGCACACAAAGCAACGGGTCCGGGGCGCGGCGTGGCGAGCGCTGTCAGTAGCGTCGACTGTGGCCCCCCATCGAGGTCGGGCACGTGCCGTGCGGACGCGCCGGTGAGGGCGAAAAGTGCATGGGCCAGCGCGGCGCTGAGATCCGAGCGAGCGTGCCAGAGCTCGGTGATGGTGAGGCCGGAGGCCGCGAGCGTTTTGGCGATGCGCGACGCCGCCACGCTCGGCTCGTCACAGGCACGGATGAGCAACAGCGTCAGCACGACAGCCTCTGGATGACCTCCGCCTTGGCGAGCGCCTCGTCGTACTCTTTTACGGCATCCGAGTCCCAGGTGATGGCGCCGCCGACGCCGTAGGTGAGGGTTGCCGTGGTGGTGTCGAGCGTCGCGGTGCGGATGCCGACGCTGAGGCGAAAATCCCCGCCCGGCTCGAAGTACCCGAGCGCGCCGCAGTAGACGCCGCGCGGATCGTCTTCGAGCGCGGCGATGATTCTGGAGGCGGCAATCTTAGGGGTGCCGCTGATTGAGCCGGCAGGAAAGAGCGCCACGAGGATGTCCCACAGCGTGGTGGTGGGCGCACAGGTCCCCATGACGGTGGAGGTCATTTGGTGCACGCCGCAGTAGGGCTCGACCTCGAACAGACGCGGCACCGACACGGTGCCGGGTCGGGCAACGCGCCCCAGATCGTTGCGCACGAGATCGACAATCATGACGTTCTCGGCCCGGTCCTTGGGCGAGCGACGCAGCTCGGCGTGCGCCTCGGCGTTCGTGTCGGCGCTGCGTCGCACCGTGCCCTTCATCGGTCGACTGGTGAGCAGATCCCCGCGCCGCTCGAGAAAGAGCTCCGGCGAAGCCGAGAGTACGCGGTATCGGCCAAGACGCAGGTACGCGCCGTACGCGTACCCCTGGGCGGCGACCATCTGCTCGTAAAGCGTTTCGTCGTCGCCCCCAAAGTCGGCCTGCAACCGGAAGGTGTGGTTGACCTGGTAGACCTCGCCGCGTGCAATGCTCTGGCGGATGGCGTCGACGGCCGCGCGGTGTCGTGCCTGCCCGTCGGGCGTGCGCCAGTGGCCGAGGACATACGAGCCGGCCGTGCGTTGGGGCATGCCGTCCTCTGGACGATCGAAGATGCCGAGCCACGCGAGCGGCATCGTCGTCGGGCCCGGGTGACACGCGAGGGCCCGGTCGAACGCAGGGCCCGCTTCGTAGGCGAGGTAGCCGGCAGCGAAGTGACCCTCTCCGAGCGCGCGCTGCACGCGATGGATGACCGGCGCCACCTCGCCATGGGTATTCGCGACGAGAACCTCGCGCGGCGAGTCAAAGCACAGGCGGCGCGGTATTTCGCCGACAGGCTGAGCATCGAACCGTAAAAACGGCTCGCGTGGCACGGAGGCGGCGCGCATGTCTAGTCGAGCACGGCCTGCTCGCCGGTGCGGATGACTTCCATGACCTCTTCGGCCGAGGTGGCGGTCAGCAGGCGCTCTTTGACGTAGTCGCTCTCATGCAACAGCGTGGCGATGACCGATTGGAGGCGCTGGTGTACGCGCGGCTCACCGGCGGGCGTGAGCAGTACGAACAACAGGCGTGCCTTCTCGGTCGTGCCATCGCAGCTCACGCCTTCGTTCGAGCGCAGCACCATGACAAAGGGGCGATTCAAGCCCGCGATACGGGCGTGCGGCATGGCGATGCCATGGCCAAGGTAGGTGCCTGCTCCGCGCTCGCGACTCTCGATGGCGCGTACGATGTGCTCGGCCGCGACCGGCAGCGCATGGGGCGACATGCGCGTGAGCGCCGCGCGGACTGCGCCGACCGGTGACTCGGCCTCAATGCCAACGTGAATGCGCTCGAGTGTCAGGGCGTCGGTGAGGCGCACCGGCTCTTCGTCCTCGAACTCGTCGCGGATCGTGCCGACGAGCTCTTCCATGACGTCTTCGAGGGTGATGATGCCGGTCCATTGCCCGGCGTCGTCGGTGACGAGCGCCACGTGCATGCGTCGGCGCTGCATCTCGGTGAACAGCGCCTCGAGCGCTGTCGTCTCGGTGGTCGTCAGCAAGGGTCGCGCGAGCGCTTCGATGTCCGGCGCGCGGTTGCCGCGGATGACGACATCCTTGACGTGCACAAAGCCAGAGGGGCGCTCACGGTCGCTCGTGAGCAGGGGATAGCGCGTCAAATGCGACGTCTGGATGACGTGCAGGTTCTCGGCCCACGGCAGCCGGGCATCCAACGTGTGGACCTGCGCGCGCTTGCGCATGGCATCGCGTACGAGCAGGTCACCAAAGTTGAAGACGTTCTCCATAAAGAGCAGACGGCGAAAGGACATCATGCCGCGCTCCTGAGACTGGTCGAGGATGATGCGTAGCTCCTCCTCGCTGTGGTGCTCGCTTGTCGTCGAGCGCCCGAGACGCAAGAGGCGAAGCGCACCGTTGGCAAGGCGTGTCAGGAGCCAGAGCGCGGGAAAAAAGAGGCGGTGAAAAAACCGCAAGGGTTTCGCACACCACAGCGCCGAGCGGTCGGCGATACGAATCGCCACGGATTTCGGGACGAGCTCGCCGAGCACGATGTGCGAGCCCGAGATGAGTAGGTACGACACGGCGATGGCGATGACGTAGCGCAACGTCGTGCCACGCTCGCCCATGATGAGCTCCGCCGTCTTCTGGCCGATCATGCCCAGCGCGACGCTGGCGAGCGTGATGCCGACCTGACAGACGCTGAGGTACTCGTCGAGGTGGCCTTGGATGTCGGTGAGCAGGACCGCGCGCTCGTCCCCTGCGACGACGAGCTGCGTGACGCGTGAGGGGCGGACCTTGACGATGGCAAATTCAGCGAGGACGAAGAACGCGTTGAGCGCGAGCAGCACGACGAGCGCGAGCGTCAAGAACAGAGCGTCCACGGTAAACCCCGCGGTAAGATATCAGCCCACGGGGGCGACACAAGGAGGACGCCAGCTTCACGCTGTCGGACCTCCGAGGTACAAGACCCACGTGGCACAAGCGACAGAAACCCTTGCGCACGACGCGGAGTCGCGCGCGATCTTGCAGAGCGTCTTCGGGCACGCGCAGTTTCGCGCCGGACAGGCCGAGGCGGTCGCGGCGCTCGTCGACGGTCGCGACGTGGCCGTGCTCTTTCCCACCGGCGGTGGGAAGTCGCTCTGCTATCAGCTGCCCGCGCTCGTGCGGCGTCGGCGTGGCGAGGGGCCGACGGTGGTCATCTCGCCGCTCATCGCGCTCATGCAGGACCAGGTTGAAGCGCTGCGCGGTCGGGGGGTCGCGGCGGCGGCGCTGCACAGCGCTCAAGACGAGCTCGAGCAGCGCGCGGTCATCGGCAATCTGCGCACCGGCAAGCTCGATCTCTTGTACGTCTCGCCCGAGCGGGCGGCGTTGTCGGGATTTCGACGCCTGCTCGATGGCGCCCGTGTGGCGCTGCTCGCCATCGACGAGGCGCACTGTATTAGCCAGTGGGGGCACGATTTTCGCCCGGAGTACCGTGAGCTCGGCGACCTGCGCGCGCGACTCGGAGTGCCGACCATCGCGCTCACCGCTACGGCCACGCCGCGTACGCTCTCGGACATCTCCGAGTCGTTGGGATTGCGCACGCCGGTCGTGGTCAGCGGCGACTTTCATCGACCGAATCTGTCGTTTGCAGTGCAGCACGTGCGCACGCACGAGGAGCGGCTCTTGCAGGTGACAGCCGAGATGGAGACGTTGGGGCTCGGTGGTGGTCGACGCGGGCGCGTCATCATCTACTGCGCGACGCGCAAGAAGGCCGAGTGGGTGGCCGAGGCACTGGGGGAGCGGGGTCTTGTCGCAGGCTTCTACCACGCGGGGCGTACCGCTCGAGCCCGCGAGCGTACACAGCGAGCGTTCGACGTTGGTAAGAGCCATATCCTCGTCGCCACCAGCGCCTTTGGTATGGGCGTCGACTACCCCGACGTGCGGTTCATCGCGCACTTTCAGGCGCCTGGCAGTCTCGAGGCCTATTATCAGGAGGCCGGACGTGCCGGGCGGGACGGCGAGCCGGCCCGGTGCCTCTTGTTCTTTGGTGCGAGCGACATGGTGACGCAGCGCTTTCTCGGCCGACAGCAGGGCGGCAGTGTCACGCAGCAGCGCTTTCGCGCCGAGGCGCTCGCCAAGATCGAAGCGTTCGCCCACAGCGTCCACTGCCGACAGCGCGAAATCGTCGCGCACTTTACCGGTGCCGAGTCCGCGCTTGCTTGCGGCGTTTGTGACGTCTGTCAGGGCACGCGGGTCGCACCGGTGGTCGTCACCGCGACGCGCCCGCGTGAGGTCGACCACGTGCCGCTCGATGCGGCGGCGCATGAAGTGATCGTGGAAGCGGTGGGGGGCCTGGCGCGGCCGGTCGGCAAGATCCTCCTCGCCAAAGCCCTGCGCGGCAGTCGCGCGCGCAAGATCGTGCGGCTCGGGCTCACGAAGCTGACGCAGCATGGCATGCTCGTAGGTGCCGCCGAGGAGCAGATCCTCGACGCCATCGAAGCACTGATTCGCGAGCGCCGCCTTGAGCGACGCGGACAGAAGTACCCCACGGTGTGGCTTGCGGGCCGTCCCGTTCGGCCGGGTCGGGCGACGAGCGCGGCGCGGCGAGCGGCGACGCCGCTCACAGGCGATGCGGCGCTGCGACGCGAGCTGACAAACTACTGTCAGCGCACGGCGCGGGCGCTGCACTGGAAGAGCTACATGGTGTTCTCGCGCAAGGTCATCGAGGAGATTGCCGCGGCGCGTCCCGACTCCTTGTGGGCGCTCGAACAGATCCACGGCGTCGGGCCCGCCAAGGTGGGGCGTTTTGGCGAGGATGTTCTGGAGATGGTGCGACGGGTCAAGTAGCGACTTTCACGCCAGCCGTACGCGCGAGGTC
>CAYHNK010000068.1:0-4319 GCA_964357695.1 uncultured Bdellovibrionales bacterium
GCGCGCCTGCGAGCACCGCGGATCGACTATGAAGTGAATGTCGTCCGTGCCGACGTCATCGAAGTCGCTCACGCCGATGCGGGCGTCGCCGACCATGTTGTGAATGGTATCGACGAACACCTTGATGAGGGCGATCCCCTTGGGCGGGTAGAAGTTCAAGAAGTCGCCGAGAAACAGGGCGCCAGCCGAGGAGCTGCCACGCCCGCTTCCACCGCTTCCACCGCAGCCCGTGTCCTCGCAATAGTGGTAGCTGCAACCACTCGTAACGCAGTCATTGTTGCGGCCTGAGCAGTCGCGATCACTCCCGCACTCGGAGCAGACGCCGCCGACACAGTGGTCGCTGTCGCAGTCAGGGTCCCGTGTGCAGCTCGATCCAAGTGCGCCGCCACTGCTGCCGCCACTGCCACCACCCGTACAATCTCCGGTGCCAGGGTTGCAGCCGCTGGCTTCGCAGTAGCTGTAGCTACAGGACGTGGTCACGCAGTCGTTGCTACCGCTGGTACAATCGCTGTCGCGGTCACACTGGGAGCACACACTGTCGACGCAGTCGTTGCTGTCGCAATCGCTGTCGCTGGAGCAGGCGGCACCCAGCTTCCGTGCGGCGGGTCGACAGGAACAATCACTGGCGTCAGGGCGACACCCGCTCGCGGCGAGGTACTTGTAAGTGCAGCCGGTGGACACGCAGCCTGACCCGCTCGAGCACTGGGAACACCGTTTGGTGCCGCTGATGGACACGCACTTGTTGCTCTCACAGTCGGAATCGCGCGAGCAGTCGGCACCCAGCTTTCGCGCGGCGGGCCGACAGGTGCAATCGGTGGCATCGGGCGTACAGCCGCTGATCTCGCAATAGTCGTAGCTGCAACCGCTACTTCGGCAGCGGTTGCTGCCGCTGGCACAATCGCTGCTGCTGGCGCACTGCGAGCAAACGCCCCCCGTGCACTCCCCGCTGTCGCACTGGCTGTCGCGACTGCAGCTTGCGCCCAGCTCTCCCGCTGCCGGCCCGCAGGTGCTGCCCCCACCGCCACTGCTGCCTCCGCTGCATGTGCCGAAGGGGTCACCGGTGGCGCAGCTCGCGCCACTGGGCTCCCAGAAGTACCCTTGGGTGCGCAAGCTGTAGATACAGCGATTCTTCTTGGCGCAATCTGCAATTGTGGCGCACTGATCGGCGATTGCATCATCGAGCTTGGCCTGGTCCGTGCCGCCCGTACCGACTCGATCTTGCGTCCACGGATTGTGTCGCGACGATTGATGGTAGATAGACCCGGGAGGGAAGAGATCGTCGTTGCCGGAGGAGCCACGCGCATCGAATACACTGTGGACCGCACCGCTGTAGGTCGTACCATCGCTGTTGTACGCCCCCACATACGCGACGCCACTGGCCGTGCCGGCCTTGTTGGGACCAGTCAGCGCGGCGAGCACGCTGTTTTCACACACGGTGGCGCTGTTGGGCGCGGATCTGGCGCGCATCGCCGTGCTATCGCAGCGGGTGGGCAGATCGTCGCAGATGAGGTTGTTCATGGAGCCGGAGCTGTCGAACTGAAACACGATGTTGGGGGGTGGGCCGCCGCCGCCGCCGCTGGAGCCGCCCACGAGGATCAGATCGAGGTCGTCGGCGCGGGCGCCGTCGAAGTCAGAGAAGGCGACAAACTCGAACACCCAGACGCTGACGGCGAAGACGCCGAGCATCTTCCATGTGCTGCTTCGCATGTTCACCTTTCGCATCGTGACCTCCACGCCCTAGCGCGATCCCATGGCTGCGCCGAAGGAGAAGATGAGCTGCATCTCGCGCGCGCCAAAGCCCGAGCCGCCGCACACCGTGCTGGTGGTTAGCACCCGCAAGGCGTTCGCGCCGCCGGCACCTTGAAAGTTGGTGATATTCTCGCCCTCATAGAGCGAGGACATGTCGACCGATTGCGGGTCCAGCTCACGCACGGCATTGAGCTCACCGTCGCCATCGTAGTGGCCGGCGCGGTAGGTGAGCGCGCTGCGCCCGAGCGACAGCGCCCCTTCGGTGTCGTCGTAGGCCGGCGATGTACCCGCCTCGTCGAGCCCGGCGCGGATGCGCGCGAGCGCCTGTGCCCCACACGCTTCGGTCACCTGCTTGGTGCGATAGCCGCGGGCACTGGCAATTTCACTCGATGAGATGGCCACAGCCGCAAGGCCGCCTGCGAGCACCACGATCATGATGAGCACCACGAGCAAGAGCGCCATGCCGCGCTCGCTACGACGGGGTCTGAACATGGGGGCTACTCCTCGAGGGGATATCGGGACCATCGGTATCGCTAATGGATACACAGGTCGTGCCAAGCGCGGCGCGAAGAAAAGCGCTGTGATTGTCGCCTCCTGCGCGGCTGCGACGAAGCCTCGATGCGGCCGGGCCTTACCCGATTGCGTAGCACCCCGCACATCTTGCGATGTGGGCGCCCCCCCTACTTGCCTGCCCGGCTCAAGGGGTCGTGGAGGCGCAGCCCCGGCACGTGGACGAAGCCGGCATCGTGGGTCCACAGCTCGGTGGCGCCGCCGTCGAGCGAGCAGAGCGCCACCTGCACGTCGAAAATGCGAGCTCCGGCAACGCCGAGGTCCGCCGCAGTCTGCGCGAGGCGTGACGCAAACGACGGCCCTGGTGCGAGCCAGCGCGCGCCGCCCTCCTCTTCCAGCAGGCGCAGAAACGCGCCCGCCTCCGTCGCCGTCGAGGGCCGACCCGTCGCGGTTGGGTGCGTCACGATGCTGAAGAACTCCGCCGCGCACGGCAAGGCGATGCCACACCCGAGCGGGTGACCAAGCGCCTGCTCGATGGAACGTTGGGCGCGCGCGTGCTCGGGCACGCCGGCGCGGTGCGCATAGATGAGCAAATTGGTATCGAGCGCAATCACCGACGGCGTAGCCACTCGTGCATGGACGCGCGATTGGACACGTCCACGTCTGGGGGCAGCCCCCCATCCACCGTGACCCAGGTGAGCTTGACGCGACGACGCGTGCGTAGCGGCACCGAGGTGCGTCCCAGCTCACGGCGCAGGCCACGTTCGATGAGCTCGCGTAGCGGACGACGTAGCTCGGCGGCGCGCTTTTTGGCACTGATGATGAGCTCGCTCGGTAGCTCCACGGTGGCCTTCATACAGCTTACCGTATTCCCGTATTCCCGTATCGTCAAGCGCGGCCGCATGGGCGCACCGATCGCGCCCTCGCGCCCCCTCTTGCGCGCCGCGTCGTAAAGATCCAGTCTCCGGCCCTACTACAAACCATCGAGGTGAGTCGTGGAGCTCAAGGTCGTCAATCCGTATTCCCAAGAGGTCGTCTGCAAGCTGCCCTACGATGACAAGGACGCGCTGGCGCAAAAGGTCGCGCACGCCCAGGAGACGTTCACGCGCTGGCATACGCGCTCGCTCGATGAGCGCATCGACATCGTGCGCCAAGGGGTCACGCGCTTTCGCGACATCGGCGCGCGCGTCGCCAGCGAAATCACCGACCAGATGGGCAAACCCCTGTCGCAAGCGCAGCGCGAGATGGAGACCATGCTGGACCGCGCCGAGTACATGCTGGGCATTGCCAACGAGACGCTCGCCCCCGATCGCTTGCCCGAGAAGCAGGGCTTTGAGCGCCGTATCGAGCACGTGCCGCACGGCGTGGTCCTCAACGTCGCGGCGTGGAACTACCCGCTCTTGCTGCCGATCAACGTGATCATCCCCGCGCTCGTCGCGGGCAATACCGTGCTCTTAAAGCACAGCGCCAAGACGCCGCTCGTCGGCCGCGCCTTTGCCGAGGCCTTCGGCAAGCTCAGCGTGCCGCACCTCGTGCAAGACATCCTCGTCACGCACAAGCAGACCGCCGAGCTCATCGGTGACAAGCGCATCGGTTACCTGGCGTTTACGGGCTCGGTCGAAGGCGGCTACGAAGTGTATGCCAACGCCGCGCGCCACATGATGGACGCCGGGCTCGAGCTCGGTGGCAAAGACCCGGCCTACGTGGCCGCGGATGCACCGTTTGATTTCACCGTCGAGAACGTCGTCGATGGTGCACTCTACAACGCCGGGCAATCGTGCTGCGCCGTCGAGCGCGTCTACGTGCACGCAAGCCTCTACGACAAGTTCGTCGCCGCGTCGAAGAAGGTGATGGAAGGGTACGTCATGGGCGACCCTCGCGATGCCAAGACCACCATCGGGCCGCTCTCGAGTCGCTCGGCGCTCGACACCATGGAGAAGCACGTCCAAGACGCCGTCAAGCGCGGCGCGAAGCTCTTGCTCGGCGGCAAGCGCGTCGAAGGCCAGAAGGGCTACTTCTTCCCACCCACCTTGCTGGTGGACGTGCCCAACGACGCCGAG
>CAYHNK010000068.1:4419-16858 GCA_964357695.1 uncultured Bdellovibrionales bacterium
GAAGGGCTACTTCTTCCCACCCACCTTGCTGGTGGACGTGCCCAACGACGCCGAGGTGATGCAAGAGGAGACCTTCGGGCCCATCATGCCGGTCTTGCGCGTCAAAGACGACGACGAGGCCATCCGCATGATGAACGACTCGCGCTACGGCCTGACCGCCTCGGTTTGGACCGCGGACAACCATCGCGCCGAGAGATTTGGCCGTGAGGTCAACGCCGGCACCATCTACCAGAACCGCTGCGACTATCTCGATCCGGCCCTGCCGTGGACCGGCATCGGCGACTCGGGCATGGGCTCGACCTTGTCGCGCTACGGCTACTGGCACCTCACCCGTCGCAAGAGCATTCACTTTCGGAGAGCACCATGATCAAGCAGTGGAACTATCCTACGACCATTTTGCACGGCCCCGGGGCCGTCGCCGAATTCGCGAAGCGTCTCGCCGCACAAAAGCCCGGCACGTTGCTGCTCGTCACCGACGCGGGCGTCGTCAAAGCGGGGCTTGCCGACAAGGTCGAAAAGGCTCTTACCAGCGCGGGCCTCAAGGTCGTGCGTACGAGCGAAGTTCACCCCAATCCCACCGAGGCCGACTGCGAGGCCGGTGCGGCGTTGGTGAAAAAAAGCAAGGTCAAAGCCATCGTGGCGCTCGGTGGCGGCAGTCCCATGGACGCGGCCAAAGGCATCGCGGTGCTCGCCACGCACCCAGGGCCCATCTCACGCTACGACGATGGCAAGGGCGGCGATGTCTATCTCACCGAGCCCATGCCGCCCATCTACGCCATCCCGACGACGGCGGGCACGGGCAGCGAAGTGGGCCGCGCGGGCGTCATCTTGGCGCGCGACACGGGTCTTAAGACCATCGTCTTTCACCCGACGCTCTTGCCGCGCATCGCGGTGCTCGATCCCGAGCTCACGGTGGGTCTACCGCCTTCACTCACTGCGGCGACCGGCATCGATGCCATGACCCACGGCCTCGAGGCCTATCTCGCCAAGGGCTTTCATCCCATGGCGGACGCCATCGCGCTCGGCTGCATCGAGACAGTGATTGCGTCCCTGCCTCGCGCCGTGGAGCACGGCAACGATCTCGACGCCCGCGGCATGATGCTGATTGCCGCCAGCATGGGGGCGACATCGTTCCAAAAAGGTCTCGGCGTCATCCATGCGCTCGCGCATCCGCTCTCGGCACACTACGGCACGCACCACGGGCTCGCCAACGCTTTGCTCATGCCTCGGGCGCTCGCCTGGCAAGTCAAGAACAAGCGTGCCGCTTTCACCGACGATCTGCGCGCCCGTTATGAGCGCCTCGTGCGACTCTTTCCCGGCTACGCCAGTGCGGGGTACGAAGCGCTGCCTGAAGCGGTGGGTAAGTTCATCGCCTCGGTGGGCATCCGCGGGCATCTCGGTGAGCACGGGCTCGTGGAGAAGGACCTTGCGGTGCTGTCCAAAGAGGCGCACGGCGATCCGTCGATGGGCGGCAATGCCATCGAGCTCCATGAGACGGAGCTGGCGGCGATTTATCGGGAGTGCATGCGCGGAGCGTGAGCGGCGCTAGCTTCTCCCCGGCCTCTCGAGCTCAAAGGTCACCGCGGTATCACAGTAGCTCAGACCACCGAGGCGACCGATGGCGGCGAGCGCATGGGCATCGATGCGATCGTGCTTGAGCACCGCCTCATCGACGTGCCAGTAGACGACCTCGAGCATGAACATGTCCACCGGGGCGTGACCGACCTTCTGGTGCTGCACGACCTTGGCTTCCATGGCGATGGGCGCTTCGGCGATGCGTGGCGGCTTGCCCTTGCGTGATGCGGCCTTGGTCAAATGCGCCAGCGCGAATTCGTCGACCTCGGGAGGCACCTCCGCGCTCGTCGCCACCATACGCTCGGCGAGCGTGCGCGTGGGGATGTGAATGACTGCCTCGCCGGTGGCGAGCAAATTGGCGGTGGTGTCTTTGACGCGTCCGTCTCGCGGGCTGACGCTGAGCACGAGTGTGGGCGGGTCGGAGGTCACCGCGCCGAAGAAGCTGAAGGGCGCAAGATTGCCCTGTCCCGCAGCGTTGACCGTCGACACCCAGGCGATTGGGCGCGGCACCACCGCGCCGATCATGAGGCGATACGACTCGTGCGGCGTGATGGACTTGGGATCGATCTCACGCATCGACGACAGCTAGAACGTCATTTCCATGGGCGTCTTGTCGCCCGCCTTGAGCACGTCAGCCTTGGCGCGACACAGCGGCAGCGCACGGGCAGCGTAGAACTGGGCCACCTTGACCTTGCCGTCGAAGAACTTCGCGTCTTCGTTGTCGCCAACGAGCGCCGAGAGCGCCTTGGCGTCGTCCATTTTCACGCCCTTCGCAGCGGCGATGGCCGTGAGCTTGGGGTAGGCGATGCTCGCCTGCTCGAGCAGCATCCAACCCACCGCCACTTGGCCGAAGAGGTCGAGGTAGGGCGTGGCGTTGAGCACGGGCACAAGCGGATCTTTGCGGCCCATCTTGGCAAAGTAGAGCGACACATCGGCGAGCGCATCGCGCGCCTCGGCGAGCTTCTGCATGCTGGCGCCAAGGACCGGGTGGCTCGTGTGCTTGTCGATGAGCTCGTTGAGCATCATCGCGAGCGCCATGAGATTGGCGCCGTCACGCGCCGGCAGCTTGCGACCGACGAGATCGAGCGCCTGGATGCCGTTGGTGCCCTCATAGATCGACGCGATCTTGGTATCGCGCAAGTACTGCTCGACCGGATATTCGCCGATGTAGCCGTAGCCGCCGAGGGTCTGGAGCGAGAGCTCCACCGAGCGAAAGCCGACGTCGGAGCCGTACGCCTTGCACACGGGGGTGAGTAGCTCGACGAGCCCCTCGAGACGCTCGCGCTCGGCGGTGTCGTCGGTGCACGCGGCGCGATCAGAGAAGACCGCGGTTCTGATGAGCAACGCGCGCAGGCCCTCGGCATAAGCCTTCTGCCACATGAGCATCTGGCGCACGTCCGGGTGCCGAATGATGGGCACGCTCGGCGCGCCGGGATCACGATTGAAAATGTCTTTGCCCTGGATGCGCTCTTCTGCGTAGCGACGGGCGAACTGGTAGGCGGCATTCGCGAGCGCCGACCCTTGCAGCCCGACGAGGATGCGCGCGTCGTTCATCATCTGGAACATCTCGGCCATGGCAGGATGTTGTTCGCCGAGCAGATAGCCGTGACACTTGCCCTCGGCGCCAAACACCATCGTGCAGGTGGGCGAGCCGTGGATGCCCATCTTGTGCTCGATGCCCGTGCACTTGACGTCGTTGGCCTCGCCGAGCGAGCCGTCCGGCTTGACGCGGATCTTCGGCACGACAAACAGCGAAATCCCCTTGGTGCCGGCAGGAGCACCTTCGATGCGTGCGAGCACGGGGTGGATGATGTTGGCGGCCATGTCGTGCTCGCCAGCGCTGATGAAGATCTTCTCGCCCTCGATGACGAAGTGGTCGCCTTCGCGCTTGGCCTTCGTGCGTACCGCGCCAACGTCCGAGCCCGCTTGCGCTTCGGTCAGACACATGGTGCCGGCCCACTCGCCCCGGTACATCTTCTCGACAAAGCGCCGCTTGAGCTCATCGGTTCCGAAGGTCTCGATGAGATGCCCGGCCCCGGTGGTGAGAATGGCGTTGAGCGAGAAGCTCAAGCACGCGCCAAAAAAGATGTCGTGACTGACCAGATGCATCGTCACCGGCATGCCCTGGCCGCCGTACTCCGGACTATGGTGCAAAGAGAGCCAGCCGTTGTCGGCGTAGGTCTTGTAGACCTCGTGAAAGCTCTTCGGCATGGTGACGCTGCCGGTCTTGGCGTCGAAGGTGGTGCCGATGCGATCGGCGTCTTCGTTGATGGGGGCCATCTGGTTCTTCGCCAGCTTGTAGGCCTCGTCGATGACCGCCTCGATGGTGTCGCGATCGAGCTCCTTGAACTTGGCGGTGCCAAGCAGGCTGGCGAAATCACTCTGCTCAAAGAGTGCAAACTTGATGTCTCGTAGATCGGCGTGAAATTCGGCCATGATCGTCTCCTTGCGCTTGCCCTCGGCCCCGCATTCGCTGTAGCACGCACTGCGGCATGACGCTAGTGACATCGTGCGTCAAACGGGGTGATGATGCCATTCGTCGGTGAGCTCGCGGCGCTGCTGACGGCTCTGTGTTGGTCGGTTGGGCCGCTGGCGTTCTCGACCGCGATTCGCCGCGTCGGCTCGGTGCAGGTCAACGTCACGCGTCTCGCGCTCGCCAGCGTGATGTTGGGCGCGACCATCGTGTTGTTGCGTCTTCCGATGGGCGTGACGCCACCACAGCTCGCACTGCTCGCGGCGAGCGGCGTCGTCGGCCTCGTGCTCGGCGACTCGTTTCTCTTTCAGGCCTTTGCCCTCGTCGGTCCGCGGCTGAGCATGCTCGTGATGTCGCTCGCGCCGGCGTTTGCCGCGGTGCTCGCCTGGGTCTTCTTGGACGAGCATCTCGACGTCACGGGCATGGCCGGCATGGCGGTGACGCTCTTGGGCGTGGCGATCGTCGTGCGTGAGCGGGCTCCCGCAGGCGACGCGTCGACCGCTCACCGTACACTCGGGCTCACGCTGGCGCTCTTGGCGGCGGCGGGCCAGGCGGCCAATCTCATTCTCGCCAAGCAGGCCTTCAACCTCGGACCCATCGAGGGGATGGTTGCCGCGTTCGTGCGCATCACGACGTCTGTGCTCATTCTCGCCCCGGTAATGATTGCCCTCGGGTACTATCACAATCCCGTGCGCGTCTTCGGCGCTGATCGGCGCGCGCTCGGACTGCTGGCGCTCGGCACGCTCACCGGACCCTACCTCGGCATCACGCTGAGTCTCGTCGCCATCAAGCACGCGCACGTGGGCATCGCCGCGACGCTCATGGCCACGGTGCCGGTGACCATGTTGCCGCTCGTGCGCTACGTCTATCGGGAGCGCCTCACGACGCGCGCGAAGGTCGGCGCCTTGGTGGCAGTTCTTGGTGTTGCCGTGCTAACGCTGCTCTAGCTGGTGGCGCGCCCCTTGGGGACAGTCGACAGCCCGACTGCCGCTCGTGCTTGGCGTGGCAGCGGCTTGTTCTCGCAGGCGAACATGATGCCTCGCTCGGCGTCCGCGTGGGGCGGTCCGTTGCGCAACGCCCACAGCAGGTATTCGAGGCGTGCCTCCATCGGCAAGTAGGCGTTTTCGGCCTGGCTCTCCCCACGATACTCGTCATCGAGTCCCATGAGGTGAAACAGCTCGTGCCCGAGCTGCTCGGCCGTACCCACCCAGTTGTAGTTCGACGGCCACTCGTCTGGGTTGGCGTCGACCTCGTAGACGTCGCGACCGGGCTGGTCGACGAGCTCCAGATCCACCACGAAGCCGGGGATGCGTACATGCTTCTCGATGGCGTCCTCGAGTGCTTTGACTTGCGCCACGACGGGTCGTGCACCACGCAAGAACACTTTGACTTTGACCCGCAGATTGGACTCGTCGCTGCGATCGATGCGTAGATACTCGCCTGGGCGCTGCAAGTCGTGCGGCTCATACTTGCGCAAGGGTTGCGGACCACTCTCGACGGCGTGCTCCTCGGCGCGCGGGTCGTAGCCCCGTTTCGACTCGGCCCGCTGGGCCTTACCCACCGCCCGGCGCAGCTCGCGCAGCTGCATGTTGCGCACCGAGTCGCCAGCGCCCGAGGATGGGGCATCGGGCGTTGCGAGCAGCAAATCGAGCTTGTCGAGGTAGTAGGGCGCCTCGGGGTGATCGACGAGCAACCTCAAGATTGTGCGCAGGTACTGGTGGGCTGTGGCCGTGAGTCCGTGGATGGCAGCGAGCTCGTCCGTGCGACGCATGGCAGCGTGCACGAGCGCACGCACCTCGGCGCTGCGGATGCTGTCGAGCGCGTGGGCGGGCACCGTGCCTTGCGTCGCGCTCTCGTCACGATCGACTGCGCTCTCAAGTGCCCCGCGCGCTCGTGCATAGGCTAGCTCGAAGACGTCTGCGTTGCGTACGGGCTCGCCCGCATTCGTGCGCAGCTCTGCGGCAATGCCACCAAGAAACGCAGAGCGCGTAGCGAGGCGTCGCTCTTCGGCGGGTGTGAGCCGACGAATGTCCGCGTCGCTCGGCTCTTCTCCCGGCGGTGCGTTGGCGGCGCGCAGCTCGTGCCAGATCACCTCCGCCAGCGCGGCGATGGCGTTGCTCTTGCGAATGGTGGTCATCAGCCGACGCCGATCCACCGCGTGAAGCGACCCCACACACCCGCGGGGGCCCGGTAGCCGCGATGTCGCAGATGATTGTCGAGCTTGGTCTCGGCGTCGGTCTGCACAAACAGGCCCGTGGTGTTGTAACGGGTCGAGGTGCCGGTGTTGAGATGACGCTCGATCTCGGGCGCAGTCTTCCCCTCCATGAAGTCGAGCACGACTCTGAGCTTGGTGGGAATCGAATCGCTGGTGAGTGCGTCGGTGTTGGTGGTGATGAGGTCGAGCGTCGTTTCGCTCTTGCCGGAGTAACGCGCTGCGTCCTCGGTGATGCGCTTGCGGTAGTAAGGCTCGCTCTTGCAGCTGTCGAGCACTAGAACCTGATAGCGGTCTTTGGCGAAGACCGGCTTTTCGAAGTCCTTGCCGCCCGTGAAGGGCACGACGAAGCGCAAGACCACATCGTCGTTGAGCTCCAAGTAGTACGGCACCATCGAGCCGATCTTGATGTTGGCGTCGCTCGAGAGCTCGTGCCGCTCGGAAAAGTCGGGCCCGCGACCGAGCCGTGAGTGGCCGTCGTACATGACCACGTCTGCGCGCTGCAGACTATTCATGAAGAAGTCGCGGGCTTTTTGCGACTGGGCACGCTGCGCCGCCTCGCCGCGCTTTTCGGGAATCGCGGAGTAGGTGATGGCGATGCGACACTTGACCTCTTTGCCTTCGTACGTGAACGCCCGCTCGAGCACCCAGGGATCGTCCTTGGACGCCACAAACCCGTGCTTGCGCTTGAGCGTCGCGCGCAGCTCCTGGGCCTGCAGCTTGTCGGTCGGTTCGTTGTTCGGCTCATCGTCGCTGTAGCCGTAAGCGATGGCGACATCCAGCACGCCGTCGGCAAAGAGCTTGCGATAGGCATCGGCCGCGAGGATCTGCGCGGGCAGGGGTGCCTTGGGAGCTGTGCCGTCGGCCTCGGGCAGGCTGCGCCAGGCCTGGTATTCAGCATCGCCCGCAATGCGCTTGGCGGTCTGGCGAATGCGCTCGGGCGCGAAAGCCTCGATGTCGGCGCACGTGTAGCCCTGTGTCCACGGCTCGAGCCGCTCGGGGAACTGCGCCTTCACGGCCACGCTGTCGTCCTTGGCGCGCACGTCGATGTCCACGCCACCCTTCTCGTTGCGGTAGTGCACGCTGCGCTTTTTGGGGTCGATGGTCAGGTGGACACCCCGCCAGAAAGCCAGCGACACGTCTTGCGGCTCATCGCTCGTCATCGAGGCACCGAGCAGCGCTTGCATGGCACCGCTTGCCATCTTGCCGTCGGCTTCGAATTCCATGATCGTGCGCATGGCGAGGGCGAAAAGATCCCCCTCGCCGACGGGAGCGGACGACACACGCGTCGTTGGACCTTCGCGCACGAGGGCGTCCAGGGTCGCTGGTGGGACGATGGCGGGTGCTGCCGTTACCGGATCGAGCGCCCTCGGCGTGCCGACACCTACGGCTGAGATCTGTTCCATGGGGACATTATCGTGCGCCCGCCCGTTGGGGTTGCGCGTTGCGCCATGACGGATAGAGCAGACCAAGATCGAAGGCAGCTTTTGCCTTGTTGGCGCGCACGCGCTTGTTGCCGGTGAGCGTCGCCGAGGGGGCTTGCGACATCGGTGCCTCGGCCGGCAACGGCAGACCCAGCTCGCTCGCAAGGTGCGTGACCACGTCACGCAGTGAGGTCGGCTCGTCGTCGGCGAGATTGTAGATGCCACTGGCCGATACGGGTGCCGCGAGCGCCGCGCGCACAAAGCGCACGATGTCGTCGCGATGAATGCGATTGACGATCTGCTGCCCGCCGCCCCACAGCATCACGCGACCGGCACGCAGTCGTTCGGCAAGGCCTCGGCCGGGGCCGTAGATGCCGGCGAGGCGAAAGACGACGCCCGTGATCGAGAGATCCGCGGCGGCGCGCAAGCACCGCTCTTCGGCTACGAGACGCGCCCGTGCCGCATCGTCGCGCGGCGCCGTCGGACTTTCTTCGTCCACCCAGCCGCCGTCCCGCTCGGCGTAGAGTCCTGTGGTCGAGAGGTAGACGATCGCCCGGGCATGGCGTTCTCTTGCGGTCTCAAGCGCAGCATCGAGCAGGGCGTCGTGGCCACGTTCATCAAGGGTTGGCGGCGCCGTGTAGACGAGCGCCGCGCCTTCGGACCACAGGCGCCCAAGGACGACAGCGATGTCTGCGCCATCGCGCGAGACCACGTGGCCCTCGATGCCATGTAGGCGCAAGGCACGCGCCTTCTTGTCGCTGCGTGTTGTGCCGACGACGCGCATGCCGCAACCTGCGAGCGCCTCAGCGAGCGCCATTCCCACGTAGCCGAGACCGACGATGAAGGTGTCCAAGTGACCCATCCTGATATTGCGCGCCGAGATGATTCCAGCCACCATCCCGAGTCATGAGCCAGCCAAGCCAAGCTAGACAGCGAGCACGAAGGCGTCAACGGTGGGTACGATGCTGAGCCTCATGGCGGTGCTCGCGGTCGCTGCCACCGCGCCGCCGGTGGACGCCGTCGCGGGGGCGTGTGTGCTGCAAGGCCCCATATCGCCGGAGGCAGCGCTGCTCGCGACGCGAGCCTACGCACTCGATCCCTACTACGGCGGGGAGCGCCCAGATCGCGCTCGGGCACTGTACGAGCAAGCGCTCGTCTTGGAGCGCTCCGCCGGGCTACTCGTGCGCCTCGCCCAGCTCTGCCTCGCCGACGGGGACAACGAGCGCGCTGTCGCATTGTTGGCCGAGCTCGACGTCGCCACGTCGCCCGACGCCGCGGCCCGCGCTCTCCAAGGGGTGCTGCTGGCCGAGAGCGGTCATCGCGACCAAGCGACTTCCGCGTTGGCGGAGGCGCTGCGGGCGCGCGGCCGCGATACCCTCGTCGATTGGGCTCTGCGGCGCACCGAGCTCGAGCGCGAGACCATCCGTACCGCCGAGCCGTCGCAGGACGCGCCCCACCTACAGCTCTCGGTGACGCTCGACGAAACGAAGATTGTGGGGCAGGCGCGGTGGCAATACACCCATCACGACACGACGCCGCTCGCGCAGCTGCACTTTCTGCTGCTGCCCAACCTCGGCGCCGAGCGCAATCCCGAGCTCTCGAACCTCGCCAACGCCCAGGGCTTCTTGACGGACTGGGAGCCGAGTCGCACCGACGTCGCGGGCGTTTACGATGCTCAGGGCAGCCCGCTTGCATGGCACTACGAGGCCGCGCCCGCGGTGCAGCAGCTCTACAGCCTCGAGCGCGGGATCCTGGTGGTCGACTTGCCCACGTCGCTAATGCCCTCGACGTCCATCGAAGTGGTCATCGATTTTGTGACCTCGGTGCCGCACCGCCGCGGCGACGAAGGACGCTTCAACGGCGACATCACCTGGCGCTTTGGCTGGTTTCCCGTGCCCCGGTATCGCGATGAGACGGGCTGGTCCGACAAGGCCGTGCTGACGTCGTTCACGCACCACACGCGCGTCGCTGCGCCCACGGGCTACCGCGTGCTCATCGGCGCCGACCGCAGTGAGCAGGCGGGCACCGTCACTGTGGCGCGCTCGCCGGTGGCGGTGCGCTCGATCCCGCTTGTTGCGAGTCGCCGCCTCCAGTGCCTTGCGCGCACGATCGATGGCATCGCGGTCTCGCTGTGCTACTACCGCGACGCGGCGCTGCTCGATACCTCCGAAGGCGAAGCGCGTGAGAAGCTCACGCAGCTCGAACGCATCGTGCGCCATCACCAAGCGCGCTACGGTCCGTATCGACTCTCGAGTCTCGTGGTCACCGAGTCGCCGACGACCTATTTGTCGATGGCTGCCGATGGTCTCGTGCTGCTCGGCGATTTGTTCTTCTTGCACGACCGCACGTGGATCGCCTGGGGCATCTATCGACCCATTGGCGAGGTCGTGCTGGCGCATGAGCTTGGGCACGAGTGGTGGGGAGTCGGACGCGCCGTCGATTTCGACACCGACAACTGGATCTCCGAGGGCCTCGCCGAGCTCGCCGCGCGCGAATATGCCCAAGAGCGCTTTGGCGAGCGTGGCGAGGATTCGCTCCACGCCAATTTTTTTGTGCGTTGGGTGCTCGCCAACCTTGCGGGCACGGCGCTGCCCAAAAATAGCCTCTACGAGACGGTATTGCCGAGCTACCGGGACCATGTGCGTTTTGGTGTCGACGACCTGTTGAGCGCGCCGCGACGTGACATTGGTCACCGCGAGGAAGAGCAATACCTGCTCTACGAAAAGGGCTACTTGGCGGTGCGGGCAATGAACGCCTTATTGGGACCGGCCGCGACCGGCGACTTGTGGCGGGTGCTGGCGCACGAAGATCTCTCTCGGCCGCTGACCCCGGAAGCGTTGCGGCGCGCCGCGCTCCTTGTGGCGAACCGCGACATCGGCCCGTATTTGCGTGCGTTCGTCTACGGTGACGCGTCGAGCGATCTGGCGATCGAATCGGTGCACAGCGAGAGCCGCACCGATGGCGTGCATACGCGCGTACGCGTTCTGCGTCGCGGGGCGCTAGGCCTTCCAGCGACGGTGGCCATCCGCACGCCAGAGGGCACGTACACACGCCGCTGGGACGCGAGCGCCGATGTCGCCGAGCTCGATTTTGTGAGCCCTCGGGCACCCGACGAAGTGAGCATCGATGCGGAGGCCTATGTTCCCGACAGCGACCGCGCCAACAACTTCTGGCCGCGGCGACAACGCTTCGGTCTCCTTGCGCCCCAAGGAGATGCCGACACGACGACCTTGGCGCTCAATCCCATGCCCGTGCATCGGGAGTATCTTGCCGGCGTTTCGCTCGGCGGGCGCCGGGGGTCCGACTACGCGTGGTGGCTGGGCGGTGGTCTCGCGGCGCTCGGGCAACACGTCGATAGCGCGGAAAAGACTCTCGCGAATTGGTACGAATACGCGGGCTACGCCAGCTGGTCGCTGCCGCTGCGCCGAGGGCTGAGCACCGGGCTCGCCGCGCGCACGCTCAGGCGCCAGGACCCGCTCGCCGGCAATCTACAGCAGGAGGAGCTGGCGCTCGGAGCCACCTGGTCCCTCTACGAAGTAACCCCTCTCGGCTATCCCGGTACCTTCGAGCTACCGCGCACGACGCTGGACTTGGAGCTGCGCGGCGGCCATGCAGCGGTCGAGGGCGTGCGCAACTGGTGGATGACGCCGACGCTCGACGGCGGGCGCTACGTCTTTGAGGGTCCGCGCGGCACGCTCGGACTCACGCTCACGCGCAACGAGCTATTGCGCTATGGCCTGCTCGTGCAGGGCCGTGGCTTTGCGGGTGTGCATCCCTGGACGCGCGCGGCTCTGCAAAACATCGAGCCGACGGTCCTGCCAAACGCCGTGCAGCCCACCTTTTGGCAGCCTTGGTCCAGCGACACGCTCGTCCCGCTCTTCTATCGCGCTTACTATGGCGCTGAGGCCACGTTGCACTACGAGCGTGCTCTCGCAGGTGTGGGGACGCTCGTGGCGCGCGTCGACGGTGGTTACGTGTCCAAGGAGGCCGACGCCGCGGCGCGACCGGGGCTCGCCTTGCTGCCCGCCACGCGTCGCGAGCTCGATACCTTGCCGTACGACGAGTCGGTCGTCACCGGTGTGCGCCTGCGCCTGCCGGTGTTGCGTGACCTGCGCGTCAAGAACGAGCTGACGCTCGGCCTGTTGATCCTGAACGATCTTTCGCTCGACATCTATTGGGGTGGCGCGTGGGGGCGTGTGCATGACCCGCCCGTTTACATAGATGGCCCCAGAAACCCGCGGCCGTTGGGTGAGGCAGGACTCGCTCTGACCTTCGGCATCGGTGCGTTTCTCGGCGGCTCGGCCGAAGTGAGCTTTGGCGCCGCTCAGCCGGTGTGGCCCGCAGCGCGCGAGAATCGCTGGCTGTGGTACTGGCAGCTCGGCGTGGCGTTGTAGTCACCGCTGGCGAAGTGGATCCGTACGCCCCATCTTAGTGGCACCGACCGATGCACGCACGTTCGTGCGGCGCATCGCACACAGGAGGGGCGCATGCACAGCAAGCCTTCAGCCACGTGGGTTCTGGTTGCCGATGGGGCGCGCGCGCGCATCTTGGCACGGCGTGGGCGCCGGCACACTTTGCGGGCAGTCTTTGATCACGACTTTACGGGTCCGAGTCGCGTGCCTACGCGAGAGCTCGTCAGCGATCGCGCTGGGCGTGAAAGCAACCCCGCGCGTGGCGGCGTGCACGGCCTCGTAGACGGCCCGCCGCATCATGACGTGCGCGCCGCCGGAATCGCCGGCGATCCAGACGATGGCG
>CAYHNK010000069.1:0-16743 GCA_964357695.1 uncultured Bdellovibrionales bacterium
TCGCGTCGCCTGCGGCCTCGATTCGCTCGTCGTCGGCGAGGCGCAGATCCTCGGGCAGGTCAAAGACGCTTTCGAAGAGACCGTGACGCATCGGCCGCCCTCGCGCACGTTTGACGAGGTCTTTCGCGCCGCGCTCAAGGTGGGTGGCAAAGCACGCGCCGAGACCGAGATCGGCCAGGGCGCGGTGTCGGTGGCCTCGGCGGCGGTGCATCTCGCGACCCGTTTCTACGCCGACATGTCGCGCCAGAGCGTGCTTGTTATCGGCGCCGGCGACACCGGACGCCTGGTCGCCGAGCACATGAAGACGCACGAGCCCAAGCGCCTGCTCATCGTCAATCGCACCTTCGAGCGCGCCGAGCGGTTGGCGCGTGAGGTCGGCGGCGAGGCCATCGCTTACGAGGCGCTCGCGGAGACGCTGACGCACGCGGACATCATTGTCTGCGCCGTGCGTGTGACCGCCCCGCTCGTCACGCGCGAGGCGATAGAGCGCGCCAACGAAGGGCGTGCCGGTCGACCGCTCTTGCTGCTCGATCTCGGTCTGCCACGCAACATCGATCCCGAGGTCGGTAGCGTCGCCAACGTCTTTGTGCACGATATCGGGGCGCTCAAGCAGGTGGTGGACGCGAACCTCTCGCGCCGACGCAAGGAGCTGCCGCGCGTCGAGGCGATCATCGAGCGCGAGCTCGACAAGATCTCCGAGCGCCAACGGGTGAACGAGGTGGGGCCTCTCATCGCGGGCTTGCGCGACGCCGTGGAGGTCATTCGTCAAGCCGAGGTGGAGCGCGCTTGCCGTGGACTCGGTGATGTCGAACGCCAGGCCGTCGAGCGGGCGACGCGCGCCGTCGTCAACAAGATGCTGCATGGACCGATGACCTCGATCAAGCGCCTGGCGCAGCAAGGCGACGGTGCGAGCGAGCAGATCGAGTTCGTGCGCAAGGTGTTCGGCAATCTCGGCCTCTCGGCGCACGACGACTGATGCACGCGGCAAGCTCATCGGCGTCGTGGGTCGCGCGCGTGCGTGATTTTGTCGACCTCGCAAAACCTCGCCTCTCGACGCTGGTCTTTGTCACTGCCGCCTGCGGTATGATCCTCGCGCCCGGGAACATCGAGCCCGTGCGTGGCGCCATCGCACTGTTCGCCACCGCCGTCGTCATCGGCGCGGCCAACGCACTCAATTCGTACCTCGAGCGTGACATCGATGGACTCATGCTGCGCACGCGTCATCGTCCGCTGCCGGCCGGACGCATCGCTCCGTCCGTGGCGCTCGTCGCGGCGCTTGTGGCCTCGATACTGGCCCTGCCCACGCTAGCCTGGGCGGCCAATGGACTGACGGCTGTGCTCGGAGCAACGGCGCTCGTCGTGTATGTCGCCATCTACACGCCGGCCAAACGGAGCACGAGCTGGGCGCTGCTCATCGGCGCGGTGCCCGGGGCGATCCCGCCGCTCATGGGCTACACCGCGGTCACGGGCGCTGTCGACACGGGCGGACTCGTGCTCTTTGGCGTGCTCTTTTTCTGGCAGCTGCCGCATTTTCTCGCCATCTCGCTCTATCTGCGCGAGGACTACGCGCGCGCTGGCATTCGCACCGTCTCGCTCGTGCACGGCGAGGTTGTCACCCAACGCCTCATCGCCGCGAGCGCCGTGCTGCTGCTCGCCATGACGCTTCTGCCTTGGCCGCTCGGGCTCGGCGGCATGCTGTATGGCGTTTTGGCGTTGCTCATCGGTGGTCCTCTCGCCCTGTGGGCGGCGCTCGGGCTCAGGCGACCGCTGACGCCCGCGTGGTCGCGCAGCTTCTTTTTCGGCACGCTCGCCCACTTGACCGTGCTCATGGTTGTGCTCTTGGCGAGCGCCTACCGCTGAGCGCTGCTGAGCCGATGACCGCGCGCCTTGCCACCCAACACCTCAGGCACACCTTCGGCCAGCGGGTGGTGCTCGACGATGTCAGCCTCACGGTCGAAAAAGGGGAGCTCCTCGGCCTGCTCGGCCCCAACGGCGCAGGCAAGACGACCCTCTTGCGCGTGCTCGCCGGAGTGCTCGAGCCCGAGCACGGCACCGTCTGGCTCGATGGTCGCGCGCTCGGGCCCGGGGATCGAGCGTTGCGAGCCGAGGCCGGCGTTGTCTTTCAGCGCCCGAGCCTCGACGAGCATTTGACCGCCCGCGAGAATCTGCGGCTCGGGGCCATGCTGTATGGCGTTCGCGGCGCCGAGGCGCGCTCACGTGCCGACGAGCTGCTCACCTTTATGGAGCTGCACGAGCGTGCGGACGAGCTCGTGCGTACTTATTCGGGCGGCATGCGACGGCGCCTCGAGCTGGCGCGCGCGCTCATCCACCGGCCTTCGGTGCTGTTGCTCGATGAGCCTACCGTGGGCCTCGATCTGGACGCGCGTCGGCGCACCCGGCGGCTGCTGGCGACGCTGCGGCGCCTGCAAGAGCTGACCATCATCATGAGCACGCATGATGTCGATGAGGCCGAGCCGTGTGACCGCTTGGCGATCCTCGATCGCGGCCATGTCGTCGCCTGCGCCTCCCCCGCGGAGCTGCTCGGTCGTGTGGCCGGCGATGTCGTGACGATCGACGCCCTCGACCCTGAAGACCTCGCACGGGACCTTCGTGCCACACTCGAAATCGACGCCGAGGTGCGCAACGAGCAGGTGGTCTGTGAGCATCCGAGCGGGCACGCGCTTGTACCGCGCATCGTCGAGGCCTTTCCCGGCGGTCGCATTCGCGCCATTTCGGTGCGCCGGCCGACGCTTGCCGACGCCTACTTCAAGGTGACCGGGCGTGCGCTACGCGACCTCGAGGATGAGACATGAGTGGCTGGCGCTATGATCTTGCCACCATCGAGGTGCTCTGGCGCCGCGACCTGCGCCGCTTTCTGCGCGAGCCCTTGCGCATCATCGGCGCCCTGGGCCAACCACTGCTCTTCTGGCTGGTCATCGGCGCCGGCTTGACCGAGACATTTCGTTTGCCGGGCACGAGCGTCGGCTACCTGTCGTTCTTCTACGCGGGGGTGCTGGTGCTCGTCGTGCTCTTTACGTCCATCTTCGCCAGCGTCGGGGTCATCGAGGACCGGCAGCAGGGATTCTTGCAGGCCGTGCTCGCCGCTCCCGGCTCACGTGCCGCCGTCATCGCCGGCAAGGTGCTCGCCACCGCCACCATCGCGCTCATGCAGGCGGCGCTCTTTCTGCTGCTCTTGCCCGCGGCCGGCTTTCCGCTCGCGAGCGTCTCGTGGGGGCACTTGGCTGCAACGCTCATCCTGGCGGCTGTGGGTCTGAGCGCCCTCGGTATCGGCGTCGCGTGGCGCGTGCGCAGCGTGCAGAGCTATCACGCGCTGCAGATGACTTTGCTCGTACCCTTGTGGGTCGTCTCTGGGGCCATGTTCCCCCTCCCCGTGACGCCGGCGTGGGTGGGGATGGTCGCCCGGCTCAATCCGGTCGTTTACGTCGTTTCGAGCCTGAGATGGGCGCTGCATGGTGACGGCGTCGCCTCGCGGCTCGTTGCCACCGGTAGCGCGGCGTTGGATCTGGCGATCGTGGCACTGTTTGCCGCCGTCGCGGTGGGGCTGGCATTGCTGGCCGTGCGCCGATCACCGAGTGCGTGATAGGAGGGACGCATCATGGCCGACGTGCTCGCAGCGTTCAACGCCACCCTCAATGCCAGCGTCTTGGTGCTGCTGCTTGTCGGTCGGGCCGCGATTGCGCGGGGTGAGCGCGAGCGCCACCGCCTCGTCATGCTAAGTGCTGTCGGCCTATCGGCGCTCTTTCTTGTGAGCTACGGCACACGCATGGTGCTCTCCGGCACGCACCGTTTCCCCGCCGTCGCGCGGTGGCGCGAGGTCTATCTCGTGCTGCTTGCGAGCCACTCGCTGCTCGCCGCGTTGGTGACGCCTGCGGTGCTCGTGCTCGTAGCTCTCGCTTGGCGCCAACGCTTCGAGACGCACCGCCGCCTCGCCCGCGTCGTATGGCCGGTCTGGGTGTATGTCAGCGCCACCGGCGTGCTGGTCTATCTGATGCTCTATCAGCTCGCGCCGCGGCTCGGCTGAGCGGCGCTACGGCGTTGCCAGCCAAAGTGTCGAAATATACGACAAACCTATGTGTCGACAAATCGAACATAGTTGACACGATCCATAAGGATGTCATATGGATCTGCGAAATTCGGATTGCTAATGGCAATTCCAACGGAGGATCATCATGAAGGTCACCTTGTCGTCAGTGTTTTACTTAATAAATACAGCGCTGTTGGCGCTCGTCGTGTCGTGCAGTGGCGACACGGGTCCACGCGGCTCCGCCGGCGATACCGGCGACACCGGCGCGGGCTGCACGGTCATCGACAATGGTGACGGCACCTCCACCGTGACGTGCGGTACGTCGACCGTCGTCCTTTCGAACGGCATCGATGGGAACAGTGGTTCGGGCTGCACCGTGACCGACAACGGTGATGGTACCTCGACCGTGATGTGCGGTACGTCGACGACCATCGTGGCCAATGGCAGCGACGGCACGAGCTGCACCGCCATCGACAATGGCGATGGCACCAAGACCGTGACCTGCGGCACCGACGTGTTCACAATCACCGACGGCATCAACGGTGCGCAAGCCTTCTCGCTCGCCGCCGAGACGCCCGCCTCGTTGATCCTCACAGTGAGCAGCGTCACCATTGCCAGCCCGCCCGTCATCAACTTCGTCGTCCGCGATGCAGCAGGGCGCGGCGCCGTCGGCCTCAAGGTGGGCAGCAGCGGCAACCTGCGGTTCGGTCTCGCCAAGCTCGCGACGAGCGACGTCGCCACAACGGGCATGCGCGACCGCTGGGTGAGCTACAAGGCCTCGAGCGCGGCAGGCACCTACGGCCCGGTGGCGCAACCGACCTATGATCGCACCGGCGTGCTCGTCGACCAGGGTGATGGGCGTTACAGCTACACCTTCTCCTACGACGTCGCCACGGCCACCGATCCTGTCTCCAGCGCTGTCATCGGCTACGAGCCGACGCTCACCCACCGCCTCACCGTCCAGGCGAGCGGCTCGGTCAACGGCAACAGCATCCCCGCCGTCAATACCATCTACGATTTTGTGCCAGCGGGCGGCGTGGTGACAGCCAAGCGCGACATCGCGGCGACCGCGTCCTGCAACGAGTGCCACGACCGTTTGGCACTTCATGGCAGCCGATACGAGGTCCGCTACTGCACGCTCTGCCATGCGCCGACGGTCACCGACGCTGACACCGGCAACAGCATCGATCTCGCGCACATGGTGCATGCCATACACGGCGGCGCGAAGCGCCTTGAGCAAGGACTGCCCGAGTACACCATAGCCTCAAGCACCCGCACGTACGCCTACGGCGAGGTCACCTACCCGATGGGCGCCAACTACTGCAAGAAGTGCCACAACGGTGCCGACACCGCCACGGCCCAGGGCGACAACTGGAAGAACAACCCCAACATGGAAGCTTGCAGCGGCTGCCATAACGTCGCGTTCGTCTCGCACAACGGTCAGGATGACGACAGCATGTGCGCCGATTGCCACGACGCCGCCTACATTGCGGACCAGCACGCCGCCGAGAACAACAGCCCGAACGCCACCGCGGTTGTCGCGGGCGCAGTGAACTTTGCCTACGAGGTTAGTGGCGTGACGGTGAACGGCACGAATCAGGCCGAGATCACCTTCCGTATTCTGGTGGACGGCGTGCCCTTCACATTCCCGGACGGTGTTGCGAATCTCAACACTGCTGGCTTTAACCCTGGCCCGAGCTTTCTTGTCACCTACGCTGACACCCAGGACGGTGTCATGCCGATCGATCTCAACAACCGGGGCAACGCCCAGGCGGCGGCGCAGCCACGCTCGGTGGCGATCTACCGCTCGTCGGCGACCAGCACCGCCCTGCACCTCATCGCCTATGCGGGTGGTGCGGGCAGCGCCGGCAGCTCGCTCACGGGCCCGGACGCCAGCGGCTACTACGTTGCCACCATGCCGACTGCGGCTGCCTTCCCGGCCACGGCGACGCTCCGAGGCGTGGCCCTGCAGGGCTACTTCACCCAGCGTACTGGCCACAATGGCATCGCCGCCGACACGGCGCGTCATACGGTCGCCGCGGTCAAGTACGTTACGGGCGAAGAGCGTCGCAGCGTCGTCGCCAGCGCCAAGTGCGGCAACTGCCACGAGTGGTTTGAAGGCCATGGCGGCAACCGCGTCTACACCGTCGACGTTTGCGTGACGTGTCATAACCCCAATTTGAGCACGAGCGGTCGCGGGGCGGATCCAGCGCTCATCGTGGCGCACTTCAACGGTCCAGTGGGCGCAGCGCAGCCCGCGGGCTACACCGGCACCATCAGTCAGGGCGCATACGATGCCGCCCAGACGCTCGTCGCCGCCCTGGAAGGCGGCTCGGTGGCAGCGGTGGATCCCCTCGTCTATCCGGAGAGCAGCAACAACCTCAAGGACATGATCCACGGCATTCACGCTTCGGGCATGCGCGCGGCAGACTACACCTTCGTACGCGACCGCGGCACGAGTGGCATCTACTACTACGACTGGGCGGAAGTGACGTTCCCCGGCGTACTCAACAACTGCGAGACCTGCCATCTGGCCGGCACGTATGAGCTGCCACTCGCCGAGAATGCTTTGCCGACGACCGTACGCACCACATCCGGCGCGGGCGAAGATCGCGCGGCGATCTTGGCGGCACGCACGAGCGCGCCCAATGCGACAGACCTCGTCAACAGCCCCATCGGTTCCACGTGCTACTTCTGCCACGACGACAGCCTGAGCACGGCGCACATGGAGCAGAACGGCTCGTACTTCGCGATGGATCGAGCGACGTACTACATCGAGGCGTCGCTCGAGACCTGCGCACTCTGCCACGGTCCCGGGACCATCGCTGACGTGGTGTTGATGCACGACAAGTAGTCGTGAGCTAGTACGCCCGTCGACCTGCAGGGTCGATGGTGACAATCGAGCCGGGCTCTCGCAAGGGGGCCCGGCTTTTTTGTTGCGGTACCACCCGCGGGATTGCACTACATGCCGACGAGTCCGCCCGCAGCCCCGACGACGCGCTGCCCTTTGTCGACTTGACGCCTCGCGAAGTAGCTGCGCGCTGTCACGGGTTGCGTCTCCTACGTGCAGCACGTATCATACGTGCATGTCGTTGACTCAGAACCTCACCGTACGCCTTGACACGGGGACGATTCGCAAGGTGCGCGTCCTCGCGGCGCGGCGTGGCACCTCGATTAGCCAGCTCGTGGCCGAGCAAATCGACGCGCTCGTCGTAGCGGACGACGCCTACCGAACGGCACGGCGTTTCGCCCTAGAGCAGCTCGAACAGGGCTTCGCGCTTGGAGGCGGCACCTACGCCAAGCGGAACGAGCTCCATGAGCGATAGGGTCTTCGTCGACACCAACATCCTCGTCTACGCCTATGACTCCCAGGCGGGCGAGAAGGGTCGCATCGCCAGGAAGTGGATCGCAGAGCTGTGGGAAACGGGCACCGGACGGCTGAGCACGCAAGTGCTCCAAGAGCTGTACGTCAACATCACCCGCAAGGTGCCCACGCCCCTGCTCCCGGAGGCAGCGCGCGAGCTCGTGGGGGCCTACGCCGCCTGGGACCCGTTTCGCCCCGACGTCGAGGCCATCACTCATGCCTCGCGAATCGAGAGCCACTTTCGACTGTCGTTTTGGGACGCGCTCATCATTGAGGCGGCGCTGCGAACCGGGGCCAGCACCTTACTCACCGAAGATCTGAGCGCCGGCCCGACGTACGACGGTCTGGTGGTGAGGAATCCGTTTCTCGAGGGCACACGGGACGCCTCGACAAAGTGACCTCGACCCTGCCGGCCCGCGTGCTCGACTACGACTACGATCCGCAAGGTCGCGTCAGTCAAGTGGCGAGCCCCAACGGCGCGGCGTCCTATACCTACTCGCTCACGGGCACCCTCGAGAGCAAGACGGTGGGCTCGGACACCACGAGCTACGTCTACGACGCCTTCGGGAGCCTGCTCACCGTCGTGGACGCAACGGGCACGGTCATCGACTACGCGGTCGATCCCCATGGCCGTCGCATCGGCAAGCTGGTGGACAGTGTTCCCGCGAAGAGCTGGCTCTACGGCGACAGCCTGCGCCCCGTGGCCGAGCTGGACGACGCCGGCAATATCACGTACGCCGCCAACGGATCGGCGCTTGCGACCTAAGCAGGTGCGCAGTATGGCGAAAGAACGGGGGCTCGATGCCGACGAGGTCTACGGCGCGCTGATGCGGGAGGCGCGGCCGCAGCCGCTGCCCGTGACGATGCCGAGGTAGAAGAACGGCGCGACTGACACCTTCTTGCCACCAGCGCCGCGGCTGCGTCATACTCCCGTTTGTGACTTCTCCTTCGCTACATCCGGGACCGCTCCCCGAGTCCGCTGGCGACGGCGTTCAGGCGGTCCGACCCTACGTGCGCGGCTTCCTCGCGCGGTTTCGCGCGCACGAGCGGGCGCTCGCAGAATTGCAGCAACGGCGGCGCACCCGGGCTCGCTTGGTGGCGGAGGCTCTGGCTGCCGAGTTCGGTGTCCGGCGGGTGTGGCTCTTTGGAAGTTTAGCGCGAGGCGAGGCAACCGCGCGAAGTGACATCGACTTGCTCGTGGACGATTTGACAGCATCGCAACTCATGGCGGCAAGTGCCCTCGCCGACCGCATCATGGGCGAGGCCTACGTTGACATGCTGCCTGTCAGTCTCACACGTCCTGATGTCCGCGCCGAGGTCGAGGCGAGCGGCGAGCTCATCTATGGTTGAGCCTGCGGCGCAGCATCTCCAGCGCCTCGCCGCGCAGCTGCTCGCGAAGACGCGCCACATTCAGCAGACTGTCGATGAAATCGAGCATGCGAAGAGTGCGCTCGAAGGCGGCACAATCGATCGCCTCGGGTTGTACGGAACGGCCGCGTTACTCGAGACTTTCTATACTGGCGTCGAGAAGGCCATGGGACGCATCGCGAGCGTGCTCGGCGGAATGCCCGAGGGCCCGATGCGGCACCGAACGCTTCTCTAGGACATGGCTCTGGATCTCGAAGAGGTCAGACCTCCGGTGTTCGGTGTCGCCACCGGAGGTGATGGCTAAGCTCGCCGCCGACTGGGGCCGGCCCGAGGGGTGAGAAGCGCGGAGCCTGCGACCTATCGTTTCGTCACCGACCACTTGGGATCGGTGCAGCTCGTGGTGGACGTCGCCACGGGTGGTGCGCCACATGTCGCGGCCCTGGGGCGAGCGAGTGCGCTCTATGCTAGGATGCAAATCTCCTCGGAGGGCGGACAAGGATGGCCAACACACGCGCGCTTTTTGTGGTGGATGCCGAGCTGGCACGTCGGCCGGACCTCTTGTTGGACGCCGTTGGCCAGGACGGCATCGAGATCGTGGCGGTCGATGGGCTCGCGGCAATCGCCGAGCAGCTGCGTGGACGAGAGCTTGCCGCGGTGATTGTCGGCAGTGCTGCGCTCGTGCGGGCGCCCGCCGTGCTGGCCCAGCTTCGTCAGGCGCAGCCACTCGCCGCGGTGCTGCTCATTGCCGGTCCGGGTGAGCTTGGCGCAGTGGCGACAGCTGTCAATGCACAGCAGGTCGACCTCGTGCTGCCGCGCGGCGCGGCGGACGGATCGATGCACGTCGCGCTCAAACGTGGGCTGCTGCTCGCCGACCAGCGGCGTCTGCAACGCGCAGGGGTGGTGGCGCTGCAAGCCATGGCCCAGCTACACAATCAGCCCACGACCGCGCTGGGTGGCATCGCGCGCGAGCTGCGGGAGCTGGCGGTGGCGATCGATGCACTCGTGCAAGCGCGGCAAGCGCTGCTGACCGAGGTGCCAGTGCGTCCCGTCGCGCCGACGTCCCCGGGCACGCGTGATGCGCGCGTGCATGCACGCATCCCGCTCGTCGTCGACGTGCGTCTCGACGGTGACGACATTGTCGCTATGGGCGTGTCGGAGAACATCTCTACCGGCGGCATTTTTGTCACTTGTGAACAGAGCTTTGCCCTCGGTACCGTCGTACGACTGACGTTCCGTCTTCCAGCGCTTACCAAGCCCGTGCGCTGCGAGGCGAACGTCGTCTGGCATCGTCCTGCGCGCCGTGGTCCGACCGCGTTGTTGCAACGCGACGGCATCGGCTTGCGCTTTGTCGCTCTCGGCCCCGAAGTGGCGGAGGCCATCGACACGCTGACGCGCGCGTGGGACGAAGAAGGCGATGCTCAGCTCGAGCGTTTGACGCTGTAGCCACGCCAAAAAAAGCACGCTGGAGGGAGAAATGGGACAGACGGTTGTCGAGAAGATTGCCGAGGGACACATGGCGTCTGGGCCCCAGGGCCGGCCGCTGCGCGCCGGTGACTACCTCGCGGTGCGACCGCACCACCTGATGACGCACGACAACACGTCGCCGGTGATCAGTAAGTTCCGCACCATCGGCGCCGCGCGCATCTTCGATCCGACCCAGCCCATTTTTGCCCTCGATCATGACATCCAGAACAAGAGCGAGGCGAACCTCAAGAAATACGCCGCCATCGAGAGCTTTGCGAAGGAGCACGGCATCACCTTCTATCCCGCGGGCCGCGGCATCGGTCACCAGGTGATGTGCGAGCAGCTGCACGTCGTGCCGGGGAGCTTCGTCGTCGCCTCCGATTCGCACTCCAACATGTATGGCGCGCTCGGCGCAGTGGGTACGCCGGTGGTGCGTACCGACGCCGCGGCCATCTGGGCGACCGGCGAGCTGTGGTGGCAAGTGCCACCCACCGTGCAGGTGGTGCTCACGGGCTCGCTGCGCCCGCACGTGACGGGCAAGGACGTCATCTTGGCGCTTGCCGGTCGGTACTGTCACGACGAGGTGCTCAACGTAGCGTTAGAGTTTACCGGACCCGGCGTCGCCAGCCTGAGCATGGACGCGCGCATGACCATCGCCAACATGACCACCGAATGGGGCGCGCTCGTCGGCTGGTTTCCGGTCGATGCCGTGACGCTCGCCTATGTGCGTGAGCGCCGGGCACTCCTTGGCAAGACGGGCGTCGCACGGGTCTCGGACGCCCAGCTCGCGAGCTGGGAGCGTACGCCGCCAGCGCCCGACGACGATGCCAGCTACGCGGCGCGTATCTCCTTGGATCTCTCGACGTTGTCGCCCCAGGTCGCGGGGCCTAACGCCGTGCAAATCGTCACGCCGCTTGCCGATGTCGAGGCCAAGCGCGTCGTCATTCACAAGGCGTACCTCCTCTCTTGCGTCAACTCGCGTCTCGAAGATCTCGCGGCCGCCGCGGCGGTGCTCGCGGGCAAGAAGGTCGCGCCGGGAGTGACGCTCTACGTCGCTGCGGCGAGTGCGGACGTGCAACGGCAAGCTGAGGAGCGCGGCATTTGGCAAAAGCTCGTGGACGCTGGCGCCACCATCCTGCCGCCGAGCTGCGGCCCGTGCATCGGCCTGGGACAAGGCCTGCTGGCTGCCGGCGAAGTAGGCATCTCGGCGACCAACCGCAACTTCAAGGGTCGCATGGGGGCCCCCGAAGCGCTGTGCTATCTCGCCAGCCCCGAGGTGGTCGCGGCCTCGGCGGTGGTGGGGTACATCAGCGCGCGGCAAATGCCCGACGGGCCTGCCCTAAAGAGTGATTGGCACAAGCTCGGCACGCCTGGGGTGGCTGGCGACGAGCGGGTCGCCATTCTCGCCGGTTTCCCGGCGCAGATCCGCGGTCGCCTGCTCTTTTTGCCGCAGGACAACATGAACACCGATGGCATCTACGGCAAAGACTACACCTATCGCGACGACATGAGCACCGAGGCGATGGCCAAGGTGGTGATGGAGAACTACGACCCGACCTTTGCCGGCAGGGTGCGCCCGGGAGACATCGTCGTGGGTGGCTACAACTTCGGCACCGGATCGAGCCGCGAACAGGCAGCCACCGCGCTCAAGGCCGCGGGAGTGCCGCTCGTCGTCGCGGCGAGCTTGTCGCAGACCTACCAGCGCAATGCGTTCAACAACGGCTTTGCCTGTGTCGAGTGCCCGGAGCTCGTGGCGGCGTTGCGCACCGCGCATGCGGCGGCGGTGACCGCCGGCGAGCGGACGATTCTCGCGGGCGATATCGATATCGACTTTCGTGCCGGCGTGCTGCGTCACGCGGGGGCGAGCTATCGCTTCCCGGCTCTCGGCGAAGTGCCGCAGGCGTTGGTGGTCGCCGGTGGCGTCGAAGCGCTGGTGCGCGCGCGCCTGGCGATCTAAGGTCTGAACAGTGCACCATTTTGGGACGTTGTCAGGGGTATAGCTCGACGTCCTTTTCTCACAGCCACAGAGGAGACGAGTATGCGACGAATGTTCTTGTCACTGGCCGCGATGGCGCTCGGCGTTTTGGCAATGCCACAGCCCTCCACGGCCGCAGAAATCCGCTACGATGGTTGTGACATCGTGCACTCGACGATTCTCACGCCGCTCGCCGACGCCTTCAAGGCTAAGACCGGACACCAGCTGACGATGCACTTCGGCGGCGACGGCGCGGGCATCAAGGCGCTCACGAATCGCTCGGCCGACATTGGTGGGCTGTGTCGCCACCTCCTTGAGACGCCTGAAGAAAAGGACCTCGTCATGGTGCCGGTCGCCTGGGACGCCGTGGTGGTGGTCGTGCACCCGTCCAATCCCGTCGCCAATCTGACCCGCGATCAGCTGACGAAGATTTTCAGCGGCAAGACGAAGAAGTGGTCGGACGTCGGCGCACCGGCGTCGCTCGGCGACATCCACGTCTACGTGCGCCAGGGCAAAAAATCGGGCGTAGGCCTGATGGCGCGCGAGATCGTCTTTCGCAACCTCGACATGGATTTCCCGCAGGACCACGTCAAAGACTCGTCGACACCGCTCGAGCTGGCCATCGAAAAGGATCCAGCGGGCATTGGCTTTACCGGCATCACCTCGGCAGTCATCCGCAAGCTCAAGATGGTCAAGTTCGAGGGCGTCATGCCGAGCGACGCCTCGATGAAGGATGGCAGCTACGAGGTCATCCGCCCGCTGTACCTCACGTTCGCGCGTGCGAGCGCGGGTCGCGGCGTCGTCGGTGAGTTCGTACGCTTCGCGTTGTCCAAGGAAGGGCAGGGGATCATCGGCAAGGCGGGCATCCTGCCCATCACCGATTCCTCCGAAGTGCTCTGGGCGCGCTACTACCACGTGCTCGAGGAATCGAAACAAGACATCGCCGCACTCAAACAAGCCCGCAAGAGTGCCGAGTCGATGAGCGACTAGGGCGCGCAGTCGCACCAGCCCGGCCGTCTCTTGAACCCCTCTTGACATGACGCCGATCGTCCTCATATTCGTTCGCAATGCAAAATATTGCGAAGGAGAAGGGCTTCGCCGAGCGGCTGCGCGTTGCCATGGGCAACCTCGGGCGGGTAGTCTGCCTTCGCGATCCGCTCAGCCCTACGATTGACCTCGAGCTCACGCGGCCGCAGATCCACGTGGTCATGGCGCTCGCGCATGAGTCGCTGCCCATGGGCGAGCTATCGCGGCGCATCGGCGCCACCGGACCCACGATCACCGGCATCGTCGATCGGCTCGAATCCCTCGGCCTCGTCGAGCGGCAGCGCGATGCGAGCGACCGCCGCGTCATCCACCTGCATCTCACCCGCAAGGGGCAGACACTCAGTGCCAAGCTCGAGTCGCGTCTAGACGAGCGCTTGCGTAGTCTGCTCGTCCTGCTCGATGACGAGGACCAGCGTACATTCACAGCGATTGTCGAGCGCCTCGCTGAGCGAGCGGCTCGCGTCGCAGAGCCCGTGATGGTAACGGCTATCGCCGGCAACAAGAGAGTAGGAGCGCGTCGTGGCTAAGCAGGTTGTCGCAATTGTGGCCCTTGGTATCTTGCTGGCATCGTGCCACGGTGGTGAGCGCGCGGCGCTGCCCGCAAACGACGCCAGTGTGCCGACGGTCGGCGTGCGGGTGCAAAAACCCAAGAGTCAGATCGCTCAGGATCTCGTGCGAGTGACCGGCAAGATCCAAGCCAAGCACGAGGCGGTGCTGGGTGCGCCGGCGACCGGTACCTTGGCAAAAATCTACGTGAGCCTCGGCGACAGAGTCCAAAGCGGGCAGGCGCTTGCGCGCCTAGACACCTGGCAGCTCGAGATCGGTCTCGAGCAGGCGCGCGCTGCCCACGCCATGGGCGAGGCAGGACTCGCGGCGGCGACGACCGAGCTCGAGCGCGCAAAACAACTGCGCCAAACGGACGCGGCTCCTGCGGCGATGCTCGATCGCGCGAATGCGGCCTTCCGTCAGGCGAGCGCGGGCCTCGATCAGGCCAAAGCCGCTGTGCATGCGGCGCAGGCAACGCTCGAGCACGCGACGCTGCGCGCGCCGTTCGATGGGGTCGTTACGCAGATCTTCAAGAATGTCGGTGAGACCGTGGCCATGATGCCGCCCACGCCGGTGGTCACCATCGTCGATGCCGCGCATCTCGAAGTGCGCGTGCCCGTGCCGGAGACCATCGTCGACTTCATCGACGTCGGCACGATGGCCAAGGGAACCGTGAGTCCGTCGGGTAAGAGCTTTGCCGCGAAGGTCTACTCGGTCGGCGCGGTGGTCGACCCCATGACGCGCACGGTGGAGGTGGCGGCCGAGGTGCAGGGCGACGTCCTGCGCGAGATGCGACCGGGCTCGCTTGCCGAGCTCGACTTCTCCGAGAGCCTGGTGAGCGACGGTGTGGTGGGGCTCTATCTGCCAGCCCAAGCCATCCGACGCAGTGGCGAGCAGGTCTCTGTCTTGGTCGTCAGCGGTGAGATGCTCGAAGAGCGCATCGTCAAGACCGAGTCCGTGACCCCCGGCATCGTGCGCGTCAAGGACGGCCTCTCGGGCGAAGAGGACGTGGTCATCGAGGGCGCTTCGAGTCTCAACCCCGGCACGCGTGTGCGTGCCGCCCATCAGTCCTAGCGAAGTCGACAACTTTTGGAGGTAGGGCGATGGATCCCATTCGCGTCATCATTCGTCGACCGGTCTTTACCGCCATGCTGGTGCTTTCGGTCGTCGTCTTCGGCCTGTATGCCTATCCCAAGATCGGCGTTGACCAATTCCCCGACGTCGAGTTCCCCGTCGTCACCGTGACGACGGTGCTGCCGGGCGCGGATCCGGAGACCGTCGAGAAGGACGTCAGCCAGCCCCTCGAAGAGGCGCTCAACACGCTCTCCGGCATCGACACGCTGCACTCGATGAGCGGCGAAAGCGTCTCCCAGGTGGTCTTGCGCTTTCAGCTCAGCAAGGACGCCAATGTCGCGGCACAGGAAGTGCGCGACCGCGTGCAGACGACGCTGATGAAGCTGCCACGCGATATTCAACAGCCGGTCGTCGCCAAGTTCGACATTGGTGCCATGCCGGTCGCCGAGGTAGCGCTCTCCGGTCCGCTGCCCGTCATGGATCTCACCGCGCTCGCCGAGGATGTCGTCAAGCCGGCATTGCAGCACTTGCGGGGCGTGGGGGGCGTCGATGGCGTCGGCGGCCGCAAGCGCGAGGTGCAGGTGGTGCTCGATCTCGCGCGCATGCGCTCCTACGGTCTCGCCGCGAGCGACGTGGTGCAGGCCCTGCGGGCGCAGAACGTCGACGTGCCCGGCGGCCGCACCCATCAGGGCGGCCAGGAGCAGATCGTCACGCTGGAGTCCGAGGTCGAGAGCATCGCGGAGCTCAACGAGCTTATCCTCGCGAGCCCCACCGGCGCGCCCATTCGCGTGCGCGACGTGGCGCACGTGGTCGACGGACCGGCAGAAGCCCGCTCGGCCGCAACCCTCGATGGCAAGACCGCCGTCGGCCTCGTCGTCCGCAAGCAGTCCGACGGCAACACCGTCGCGGTCGCCGATGCCATCGCCAAAGCCCTCCCGGAAATCGCGCCGACACTGCCGGCGGGTGTGCGCCTCGAGCTCGTCATGGACGGCGCCAAGTTCATCCGCGCGTCGATTCGCTCGGTGCAAGACGACATGATCCTCGGTGGCATCCTCGCCGTGCTCATCGTGCTCATCTTCTTGCGTAACCTGCGCTCGACCTTGATTGCGGCCATCGCGCTGCCGACCTCGATCATCGGCACCTTCGCGATCATGCAGGCGCTCGGTTTCACCTTCAACATCGTCACCATGCTCGCGCTGACCTTGTCGATCGGCCTGCTCGTCGACGACGCCATTGTGGTCATCGAGAACATCGTGCGACAGACCGAAGAGGGTAAGTCGCCCATGCAAGCCGCACTGATGGGCACCCGGCAGATCGCCCTCGCAGTGCTCGCGGTAACGTTGTCCGTCGTGGCCGTGTTCATCCCGGTGGCCTTCATGGAAGGTATGATGGGACGTTTCTTCTACCAGTTCGGTGTCACGGTCGCGGTCGCAGTTGTCTTGTCCTACGGCGTGTCGATGACGCTCACCCCCATGATGGCCGCGCGCATCATGACCCGTCACGGCGAGGGCAATGCCGCTTCCCGTGCCGTCGAGCGAGCGCTCGGCGCCATCGAGGCGCGTTACCGCAGCTTGTTGCGCACGACGCTCGCGCGCCCGCGGATCACCATCGGTGTCGCGGTGCTCTTGCTCCTCGTCTCGCTTGGCCTCGGTCGCTTTCTCAAGTTCACCTTCATTCCGGCCCAAGACATGGGTCTCGTCCAAGTCGCACTCGAGATGCCTGTGGGCACGCCGCTCGACGAGACGGCGCGCGAGCTCGAAGCCGTAGCCGCGCAGGTGCGCCGTCGGCCCGGTGTCATCGGCACGTACGCGACCATCGGCGGCGGCGAGACAGTCCGCGCGCGGTCCCTCATACGTCGTG
>CAYHNK010000070.1:0-16680 GCA_964357695.1 uncultured Bdellovibrionales bacterium
CTCGGCTTCGCGCGTCTTGATGTGGTCGCGACGATCTTTGTGTCCACGGCCGCGGCCGATACCGATCTCGACTTTCACGCGACCGTTCGAAAAGTACACTTCGAGTGGCACGGCGGTCATGCCCTCGCGACGCAGCTGCTCATCGAGGTCGGCGATCTGGCGGGCGTGCAAGAGTAAGCGACGGGTGCGGGTCGGCTCGTGGTTGAAGCGATTGCCGTGGCCGTATTCGGCGATGTGCGCATTCATGAGAAAGGCCTCGCCGCTCATCACCTGCACGTAGGCGTCCGCGAGCGTTACTTTGCTGGCGCGACAGCTCTTGACCTCGGTGCCGCGCAGCTCGATGCCGGCCTCGAGCCTCTCGGTGATGTCGTAGAGGTGACGGGCGCGCCGGTTGGCAGCGATCAGCTGCCGCGTCGTGTCGCTGCTCACGGCACGACCCCGAAGATGAGCACGTACTGGTAGGGGAGTAGATCGAGCGATTGTTGCAGCACAAAGCCAGCCTCGACGAGCTCTTGCTGTACCACCTCGGGTGCCAGGCGCATCTCGGGCGGCGGCCCGACGGGGGACTCTCCGGGGACAAAATCAACGACGGCGATGCGTCCCGGCGTGCGCAGCTGCTCGCGCAAACGCGTGAAGTAAGCCACGCGATCCGAGATGTGATGATAGGTGTCGACGAGTAGCACGAGGTCCACGGGCGCGGGCAGCAGCGGATCGCTGGGCGTACCCAGCAGACCGAGGAGGTTGTCGATGCCCAGCTTGCGAGCGCGACGGTTGATGTAGCGCACCATGTCCGGCTCGATGTCTATAGCCCACACTCGTCCCTGGGGGACGGCACGCGCGAGCCGCACTGCAAAGTACCCGGTCGCTGCACCGATGTCGGCGATGTGCATCGCGGGCTCGAGGCCCAGCGCGGTCACCACCTCGTCCGGTTTCTGCCACGTGTCGCGATGCGGATTCTCAAAGTGCGCGACCCAGGCATCCGCGTTGCCAAAGCTCATCGTGTGCTCGGCATGCGTACGCGCGCAGCCGCCAAGCGCGCTACCAACGAATAGAAGACGTAAGAGGCGTGCGCAGTGTCGTGTCGTCATCGTGGCGCGTTGCTAGCAGAAGCGACGGCCAGCGACAACCCGGAGACGTCCCAAGCCTACGGCCGAGCGACTCACGGAAAGCTGGAGAAAAAAGCCCAGGTGTCCTCGCGCCAGCCGTCGGCGTGGGTGTGCGGCATGTCAACGAACTCGCAAGCGACCATCGGCTTGGTGCATCCGTGGTACGACTTGCACGCGCAGGTCACGGTGCTCGCGTCGCCGGTCCATGTGGAAGAGCACGGCGCAACCGCCACGATGTCGTAGGCGTCGGTGCACCCCAGCTCGCCCCGATACCACGTGATGACGTCTTGGAGCTCGCTCTGCGGGTACGCCGTATCGGCGGTGCCGTATGAAAAGCGCACCGCTGGCGTGTCCGCGCTCGTACACGAGCTCGCCGAGCCCAAGCCGTAGCCGGAGGCCGGCGCCACAGCCCGCAGCACGTCGCCGCGACAGCAAGCCAAGGCATTGCTGATATCGGCGCCGGAGCTAAAGCCCGTCGAGAACACCCGGTGCAGATCGATGCAATGGGAGTCGCCGATTGCTGTCACCATGGCGTCAAAGAAAGCCATGTCGACGCCAGTGCAGGAAAGGTCCCATTCGGGCTCGCCGTTGGCGTCGGGCAACCCCTGGGGCCAGGCAAAGACGGCGCTCGTCGCCGCGCCCGGGACGTCCCAGATCGCGGGCTCATCGAGGGCCAGCACGTCGGCGATGGTTCCGCCATGCCAGTGGAAGTAGAAAACGAGCGCGAGTGGGGTGCTCGGGGAGTAGGGCGTCGGGAACTGGACCTCGTAGGTGCGCTCCGTACCGTCGATGATCACGGTAAAGGTCTGCGAGCCGCCACTGCCCGCAAGGCCACAGCCGGCGCTTGAGTGTGGTCCCGTCGGCGGCTCGACATCGCCACTATCCCCAGCGCCGCCCGCGGTGCACCCGGCGAGCCAAGCAACCACCGCCAGCGACAGCCACCGCGTGCAGCCGCCGCACGGCTCGACGTTCATCATCTCGGAGACCTCTCGACGAAAGCATTCAGCTAGCGCAAGGGTGGCCCGATCGCAAATTCGACCGGCACCCCGAGCGATCGAGCTCTCCGACCTCGCAGGCCAGCCTACGCAAGGTAGACGAAGACGATTTTGGATTTCGTGGCGGCGATCAAGGCGCTCGAGTCGTACTAGTTGCCCGTGCTCGCTGCCCGCGTGCCGCGAGCCCGCTCGTCAGCTGCCACCGCACATTGAAACAGCACTTCTGGGGTGGATCGACCGATGTTCGGGCGCGCGTCCGGAATGTCTCGCTGGATGAGCTGAAACGTCCCCTGGGTGACGCCCATCAGGCCGATGAGTGCCTCTTCACCGCCGAGCTGTCCCCATTCGCAGCGAACCAAACACCCGTGCTTGAAAAATAGCACGCCGCCGCGCAAGCCATTGCCCAGGCGCACCATGGCGGTACGCTGCGTTTGGTGCAGCCATAAGAGCAGCTCACCCAGGGGCCACGTGCCGAGGTCGCCCACGAGACAACTGTCCCACGGCTCGTGCGTCGACGGTGTCTTACTTTGTGCGGTTAGCATGACTTCCACCTCCCCAGCTCGGTCGCCAACACCACCCAACAAAGCAATAGGTGTGCCACCCGTCGTGGCGACAGAATCTGGTCGTGTATCATGACGTTACGTGCATGATCCGGCATCCGCGCGCGGACTCATTGCGTATCTACCTGGCGAGCGCGACAGGGCGATCAGCACTGTGAGACAGATCACAGCCCCGCTGATACGTTCCGCAGGGCAGCGCCGAGACGCTGGGCCCCCTCGGCAAATTCGGAGTCGGGGAGCAGGCTCACGACCAGGTAGGCACTGTCGTGGAAGTCGTAGAAGTAGCCCGGATGAACGAGCACGCCGTGGTGCTCGGCGAGCTCGGTGACGAGCGCCTCTTCGTCCTGACGACCCTGTAGCTCGATGACGCCGTACCAGCCGGCGTCGCTCGACACGAGCTTGGCACCCAGCGCGCCCTCGAGCGCTGCGGCCAGCGTTCGACGATTGGCGGCCAGGCGGGCGTGCGCTTGCCGCTGCATGCCGTCGGCGAGGGCGAGCAATTGCGCGGCACCGACCTGCACCGGTGTGCCCACCGAGAGGTACGCATCGCCGACCCACTCGAGGGCGGCCATGGCGCGCGCCACGGCGTTGCGTGGGCCGCTCGTGCGGATCCACGCCAGCTTTAGCTGCGGCAGCAGGGCGGCCTTCGACAATCCATCGAGTACGAAGGTCAGGGGGCCGTCGTCACCGCAATCGCCGAGGCTGGGGGCGGGCTTGGCGCCCGGCCCGTAGGGGCCAAACACTTCATCGCTGATGAGCGCGACGTCGTGCTCGGCGCACAGGGCGCGCAAGCGATGTGCCTGCTCGCCATCGACGACGCCCCCCGTGGGGTTGTTGGGGTTGACGACCACGACCGCACGCACGTGGCTGGTGTGAAGCACCTCGCGCACACTGTCGTCGTCGATTTCCCAACCCCCCGTTCGCCGCTGTAGGCGGTAAGGAACTGTCTGCACGCCTTCGAGGGTCGCGAGGTGCTCGACGAGTGGGTAGCTCGGCGTCGGTGTGGCGATACGGTCTCCCGCATCGCACAGGATCTTGCAGAGGAACCCGTACGCCTCGCTGGTGCTGGCGGTCAGCGCCAGGCGCGAGGGTGTGACCAAGTGACCGTGGTTTGTGAGGTACGCGGTGACGGCCTCTCGCGCGCACGACAACCCGAGAGGGTGTGGCTCGTAGCGTAGCGCCGACGGCGCGGCGAGCGCTGCGAGGATCTCGGCGGACGGGTAGGCAAAACCACACTGCGTCGGGTTGCTCACGGTGAGATCAACCGCGGCGTGGCTAGCGCTCAGACGCGCGCTCAGATCGCTCGGCTCGAGATCGGCAGGAACGCGATGGGACAGGTGCATGCGTTGCTTGCTTGGCCGGTCGCTTCGCGCTTGTCAACCCGGAGCACGGACTGCCGCACCGCAGAACTGTCATACCGCCATGTTGTATCGAGCATCATGCGCGTACAGATCGATCTTGGCCTCGACCTCGATGGCAATCACACGTTTGCTTGGCAGGGCGCCGACGGCGTCGCGGGCATCGAAGTACCACGGACGACGCTCGAGCGCTGGTCGAGCGAGTGGGAGTCGTTCAAGCTCGCCGACCTGCGGTGGCAGAGCGTGGTCGAGGAAATCGACGATCATCTCCACCGTGCCGCATCGCCGGCGGCGGCACAGGCCGTGGCCGCGCTCAGGGCGGCGGCGCGTCGAAAGCCATAGGCGAGAGCGCGGATCCACGCTACAGTCTGCCGATGCGTGTCATTGCGGGCTCGCAAAAGGGCCGCACGCTCATCGCGCCGCGCGGGCTGGCGACGCGACCGACGCCTGGGCGCGTGCGCGAGGCGCTGTTTTCCATGCTCGGGGACGAGGTGCAGGGGGCGCGCGTGCTCGATCTGTTCGCGGGCACCGGCAGTCTCGGCATCGAGGCGCTCTCGCGTGGTGCGGCGGCGGCGTGCTTTGTCGAGAAGGCGCCCGCGGCGGTGGCGGCGTTGCGGCGCAACCTCGCCGTCGTGAAGCAGGAGCGCGCGCGGCTCCTGGCGATGCCGGCGGAGCGCGCCGTGGTGTTGCTGGCACGCGAACAGTTCGCGGCGGATCTCGTGCTGCTCGACCCGCCGTATCAAAGTGAGCTCGCGGTGTGGGCCCTCGACGCGATTGTCGAGCATCGACTGCTGGCCGAGGGTGCGTGGGTCGTGCTCGAGCACTCAGGGCGCACGGCGCCCCCGCCTGCGCCATCGCGCCTGAATCTTGCTCGCAGTCGCCGTTTCGGCGACGTTGGCCTCTGCATCTACCGATGCGAGAAAGGATAGTCCCGTGTCGGTCGCCTTGTACCCGGGCTCGTTTGATCCGATCACCTACGGCCATCTCAATATCGCCCAGCGCGGTCTCAAGCTCTTTGACAAGCTTGTCATCGCCATCGCCGAGAATGTGCGCAAGACGCCTCTGTTTGACGTCGAAGAGCGACTGGAGATGATTCGCGCGTCGCTCGCCGACGTGGACGGCGGGGACCGCGCCGAGGTGACGGCCTTTAACGGCTTGCTTGTCGACTATGCGCAGCAGTGCCACGCCAACGTTCTCCTGCGGGGCCTGCGCGCCATCTCGGATTTCGAGTTCGAGTTTCAGATGGCACATATGAATCGCCGCCTCGCGCCGGGCGTCGAAACCGTCTTCATGATGACCGGTGAGGAACAATTCTACGTCTCGAGCCAGATGGTGCGCGAGATCGCGACGTTCGGCGGCAATGTTGGCGGACTCGTGCCGCCGCATGTCGAGCAACGATTGCGGGAGCGCTTTGCGTGAGTATTCAACGAGCAGGCGTGCGGGGAACGCGCGCGGAGCATCGCCGTCAGGTGGTCGGCGGCGCGACGCTTGCGGTTCTTGCGCTCGTCGCCTGTCAGCGAGGCGAGGTTGTGCAGGCGTTCCCAGACTCGTTTGTCGGCGTGGGCATCGAGCTACGCATGGGCACCGACGGTCCGTTTGTCGTGCGGGTCCTGGGCGGCGGGGCTGCGGCGCAGGCGGGGGTGCAGGTGGGCGATCGCCTGCTCGCGGTTGACGGTCGCTCGGTCGTCGCCATGACGCTCGGGGATGTCATCGTGGCGATCCGCGGCGCGCCCGATACGCAGGTCGCGCTCACCCTCGAGCGTGGCTCACATCACGTGGTGGTGGTCGTGCGTCGGCAGGCGATGTCGCGCAACGGCGACGCTTATCACGCGCGCCCCGCAACGCAGCAAAAGCGACTCTAGCGACTCAGTGCAGCGCGCCGCTGTGCACCAGCTGGCCCGGCTCGATCCCCATGTCGCGCAGAGCCAGCTCCCACAAGTCGCTCGGTGCGGCGTCAAACACCAGCTTCTCGTTTGGGGGGCCAAGCAGCCAGGCGCCGGAGGTGACCTCGGTGGCGAGCTGATCCGGGCCCCAACCGGCGTAGCCGAGGAAGATGCGCATCTTGGGTGGCGGGTCATCGACGATGAGCTTGAGTGACTCGAGTGAGTACGACAGCCGTGTGTCGCCAAACACATTCTCGGTCTCGGGACCCTCGTGCTTGGAGGCATGCAGGATAAACGCTCGATCCTGCTGCACCGGGCCGCCCTGGTAGATCGGACCGGAATCATCGCCCTGAAAGACCATGTTCTGACTGGCGCAGAACGTGCCGAGCTGCAGGTCGCTCGGGCGATTGAGAACAAGTCCCATGGAGCCCGAATCATTGTGCTCGATGAGCATGACGACGCCACGGTTGAAATTGGGGTCGACGAGCTGTGGCACCGCCACCAGGAGGCAGGGCGCTTTGAGCTCCGCTTCGATGACCATGGCGCGAGCATAGCGGGTTCGCTAGGTCGGAGCCAGCGCCGCGTAGCGATTGCGTGCGCGCATGGATTCTGCTGCACTGCGCCCATGGTCGAGGTCGCTTCATGTCGCATGCGGACTGAGCTCGAGGCGTGGGTGCAGACGGCGCCGACGCGGTCGGACTGGCCTGCGTGTCACTGGCAGACGCTTGCGGAGCTAGAGGCGACGCTCGGTGCGCGACGCCCGAGGTGGATCGTCGGTGACGAATGCGCCAGGCCACGGGCGCTCATCTACGATATCGCGACCCAGGCGCCGCGCGGCATTCTCGTGCTACTCGGCGAGGGGCGGATGGAGCTGTCGTCGGTCGAGGAGGTGTTTCTCTGCGCCGCCCATGAGGCGTTTGGCGATGCGCCCGATGGCGATTTGGCGGCGGATGTCCGTTGGGTGCTGCTGCCGCGCGATGGCTGGGTGTTGGCGGCGCTCGTGGCGATGGGGGCGCGCGTGCGGCGCGACGGCACCATCCCACCGCAACATCTCGCGCGCGTGGACCTGTCACGACGGGCGTATCTACGTCTCGTGCCACCGGCGGGCGGGCGCTAGCCGGAAAGGACCGTCATGTGGACACTCGGATACGGACTCTTTGCCAATGTGTACGGCCGCATCGGGGAGCTCACCAGTCTCGCTACCGGTGAGCGGTGGGAGCTTCGTCCCGAGGACTTGTCGCTCGTCTCTGGTCTTGCCCGTGGGCTCGACGATGCGGAGGCGGCAGCGCTTGCGCCGGGCAACATCCTCGCGGCAAGCGGTTGGGCACACGAGGCCCCGAGCACGTACGACGAAGCCCTGGCGCGTCGCCTGGCGACGCTCGATGCGCGCTTTGACTGGTGCGCACGCGCCCACGATGACGAGGTCCGTGACGCCGTGCGCGCCGCCCATGCCAGTCGACGCCAGTTTCAGCGCGGTTTTGCTCAATACGCAGCCCTGCCCGAGACCGTCGCGCGGCGCGTGGGGCTCGCTGGCACCGAGCCACGCCGCGTGCTCGTGCTCGGCGACGACGACTTTCTTGCGGTGGGGCTGGCGGCGCGTGGGCATCAGGTCACCGTGCTTGAGATCGATCCGCTCATCGTCACACTCATGCGGCGTCATACGATTCGCTACCCAGCGCTCGAAATCCTTGCACATGATTTGCGTGAGCCGTGGCCCGTCGATCTGCGTGGCCGTTTCGACCTCTTTTTCGCCGACCCCTTGAGCGGCCGCGCGTCCTTGCGGCTATTTATTGCCCGTGGATTGGCGGCGCTTACCAACGAGGGGCGTGGCTTTGTCTGTGTTGCGGAGCCCGGTCTGGAGAGCTTTGACGCCGCCCGCCGCGCGCTGGGGTTCGGTGTGCTCGCACACCACAGTGACTTCAATCACTACTACGACCGACTCATGGATCTCGCCGTGTACGTCAGTGATATGTTCGTCATCGAGCCCGGTCCGGAGCCACAGCTGCGACCCGCGGTCGACGAAATGTTCTATGCGCCGGGGCTGAGCGTCGAGGATCAGTTTGCTCGTACGCCCGCGTCGCGTTTTGTCATGCAGAACATCGATACGCGTCTCGGCGAGCTCGTGCATCTAGATACGGCGCTCGATGTGCTCAAGCGCGCCGGTGTGCTCGAGGTGCGTCACGAAAGCTACTACCACCAGGGATCGTTGCGTGGCTACGTGGCGCTCGTGGGCGACTACGTGCTCGTGCACATTCGCATCGACGTGGAGGCACGGTGGGCCGAGCTCCTCGTCTCTCCGTCGCAGGCGGAGCTCGAGGAGACGGTGCTCGTCATGCTGCTTGGCCTGTTCCGCTGCTCGACGAGCGGCATGGAGCGTCACCGCGTGCGCGGTTCGGCCTTGGCTCGCATCTATGGTCGGGACGAGGCGTCGCCAAACGCCACGCCGAGCGGCGAACGGTAGAACGTTGCCGGCGTGCCCGCGAAGTAGCGCCGGTCGGCCTGACCACCCCCGATCACCCGCACACCCTCGGTCACGTCGCTGCCGCCTACGAGCGCAAAGAAACGCGGGTATCCCCTGCCGCTGCGCCCGGCGCTGCCATTGCCGATGACGTGCCGCGCGCCACGACGAAAGCAGTCATCGATCACGGCCGCGACGGCGTGAGCGAGGAGCGTCGGACGGGCGTGGGCGAGTCCGGGAAAGGTCATGTCCAGCTCGCGGATGCTGTCGTCGACGTAGTCCCAAGGGTGCTCGATGATCGCACCGACCGGTGTGCCCGCGAGGCGTACCATGTGAAACACCATGGGGCTCGGTCGCTCGCCCACCCCGGGGAGCACCAGATCGCGCATCGCGGCTGGACTGGGGGTGCTCCGGTAGCCAAGCGGCTCGTGGATGGTCGGATCGCTCGCCCAGCGTACGAGGAGCGCGATCTCGCTGGGACGAGGTGGACCCACGTGCAGCCCGTGCCCCGCAAAATATGCACGCCGTGCGCCATGTCGCTGCCACTGGTAGACGAGCCATTCGCTGGCATCGCTGGAGGTCGGCGCGAGATAGCCGAGAGGCCGTGCGCCGAGGCGCTCCCACAGGCGCTCGTGGCGCACCGCATCGGCCGAGCTCGCGCGCCAGCGCAGATGGGTCGCCCGTGTGCGCGTCAGCCCATCGGCGACAAAGGCGGCGAGCGCACGACCTTGCCAATGCTCGTCGAGGCGGTGCAGCCACACCTCTCGGACCCAGTCGTCCTGGTGGCTCCAACCGCGATCGATGACCATGGCCACCGCTCGCCGCCCCGCCATGACCGTGCTCACGCGCATGCGCCCGCTCGGGAGCTCGGCCGCGGCGAGACTCGGCCAGTCGTACGGGAGCGTCGCGTTCAGCGCGACGCCGTAGCGGGCGAGAGCTTTGCTCGCCCGCGCCACGCTCTGCGACGCGAGCGTACGCCAGCGAAGCGACAGGATCGACACCGGCTAGTAGCGCGATGCGGTGGGCGCCGATGTGCTGGAAGATGCCTTATTGCCAACCGGCTGCTGGGCAAGTGCCATCGCCTTCTCGACCAGCATGAAGATGACCTCTTGGACCTGCGCCTGGTTGGCGAGCTGCTGCGCGCTCAGTTGTTGCTCCATGGCGCGTATCGCATCCCGCAGTGCGCCGATGCGCGCATCCAAGCGGTCGCGCTGACTGTCGAACTCCGCGAGCTTGGTCTTCGCGACGGCGCCCTTGAGGCCGGGTTCGTGTGAGCGCTGCTCGAGCTCGCTCCGAGAGTAGGTCTTGCCCCCGGCCTCGATGCCGCTCGACTTGCCGCCGCTCTTGCTGCCGCTTTGCTCGAGCTGCTCGCGCTCCTGTTGCGCCTGCGCGAGCTCTTGCTTGGCCGCCTTGATCGATTCCTCGAGCGCCTTCATCGCCTGCTCACGCTCGGTCTGTTGCGAGAGCAGCACGACGCGGGCCATGAGATAGGCCATGTCCGCCATGTCCGTCGCCCGTGTGCTGCTCTGCTGCGTAAACTGTTGCAGGGCGTCGCCGGCAATCTTGTTGGCGCCCGCACTCTTGCCGAGCGTCAGTGACGCCATGGTCACCGCCGAAACCAGCGCCGCGAACGCCTGCGCGTGTTGGATGGCACTGACCGCGATGCGGTCGAGTCCCTCAGACGTTGGACGTACATGGAGGCTCGCGAGGGCATCGACGAGCACGGTGTTGGCCGTGATATCCGCGGCGAATTCCTGGCGCCGCACGGCGGCAGCGGCCTCCGAGCCCGCAGACCGACCCGCCGCAGCGCCGGTGACATCGCGGGCGTGACCGTCGGTCCTGACTAGGGTGCCCTTGGCGACGATCTGGCCGACTCCCGGTAGGGACAGCAGCGACCTGGGAGCCTGAGAGGAAGTGACAATCGCGCTCATGGATCTCTCTCCGTGGGGTTGGTTACTGCAATGACATGGACACATACACCGGCCCGGTCGCCGCCGGATGCGAACCTGTTCAAAATGTGTGCAAGATCCGCAACAGGATGATGACCGCCAGCCCGGCGGTGGCGAGACCCGCTGCGAAGAGCCAGCGTCCGCGCGTCGATCGTGCCTTGCGCCGACGCGGCGACGTCGGTGTGTGCGGACGGGTCGTGAAGATCGGCGCCGTGTCCGCCCGCGCGCGCATCGCCAGGAAGCTTGCGTTGGGGAACAATGCCTCGACCCAATGCCCGAGCGCCGCGGTGTCGGAAAGGTACCCCACCTCGTTGAGGTAGCCGGTCAAGGCGTGCGCCAGGGTCGCCGCGGTGGGGCAGCGCTGATCACGCGCCGGGGCCATGGCCCACAGCACGATCTCTTCGAGGCGCTCGGAGTAGCCGGGTACGAGCGCGGTGGGTCGAGCAAAGGCGCGCGAACGGATGGCGCGCAGGATCTCGGCCTCGGTGGCGCCGCGAAAGGGGAGCTCGCCGGTGGTGGCGACGAATAGGCAGACGCCGACGGCGTAGATGTCGGTGCGCGCGTCTTCTTCGAGGCCGGCGAGCTGCTCGGGGGCGATGTAGGGGGTCTTGCCCTTGAGGATGCCCGCCAGCAGCTCGCGTGTTTCGCCGCGGCTCTTGGCGACGCCAAAATCGAGCAGCTTGGGTACTCCGATCGTCGAGAGCATGATGTTGGGCGGCGTCACGTCCCGATGGACAACGCTCAGTGGCTGCCCGTCATCGCGCCGCGCCCCGTGCAGGTAGTCGAGCGCCTCGCATAGCGTCGCGAGCACGTGGACGACATGCAGCGCGTTGCGCTCACCACGCTCACGACTGCGCGTGAGTAGCTGGGCGAGTGTCGGGCCGTGCACGTACTCCATGACGATAAAGGGCGTGTCATGGTCGCGGGCAACACCGTGGATCTTGACGATGTTGGGGTGTGTCAGGCGCGCGGCAATCTCGGCCTCGCGCAGGAACATGCTGACGAGCGTCGGGTCGCGTGCGAGGTGCGGCAGCATACGCTTGACGACCACCGCCTCGGCATCGCCGCGTCCGCTCTCGATGCACTTGAAGACATCGGCCATGCCGCCGCGTCCGAGGTGGCTCGTGACCCGGAAACGGCCGATACGCTCCGGGACTTCAGCGGCAACCCACTGCGGTGTGGCAAGAGCGGATGAGTGCTGCGGCGCAGCCATGGCGCACATCCCGTGGCAAGCTCGCGAGGCGGCGAGAAAATGATCTTAACACGAGCGTAGCGTCACCGGCAACGCCACACCCGCGCCGGGCCATGACGCCGCTGGCGTTTGTCCACGACCGTCGACTCAGTGCCCCGCGAGCGGCACCGTGAACGATACCGTGGTGCCGGTGCCTTCGAGGCTCTCGATGTGCAGCTCGCCGCCCTCACGCTCGACGAGACGTCGACACTGGGCGACACCCAGTCCGGTGCCATCGGGACGGGTGGAGAAAAACGGTGTGCCCACCTTGGCGAGCACGGCAGCGGGCATGCCCGGGCCATCATCGCGCACGACAAAGCGAAGCATGCTCTGATCGTGGGCGGTGGTCAGCGTCACGCGGCCGCCGCCGTCTCGACGTTGCATTGCTTGGGCGGCGTTTGACAGCAGATTGATGAGCGTCTGATTGAGCTCGGTCGTGCCCATCATGATGCGCGGCAGCTCGTTCGGGCCGTCGTAGAGCACCTGCGCGCGCGCCTTCATGGCGATACCGCGGACCACCGACAGTGCATAGCGCACGACGGGTGAGGGGTCGCACTCGCGCGGCTCGGCATCTCCCGTGGGACGCAGCAAACGGCGGATGCTGGCCGTGATGCCGTGCATGAGGCGACATCCCTCCAGCATGTCGCTGACGATCTCGGGCAGCTCGTCGGTGAGATCCATGAGGTTGCGTCGATCGGCATCCGAGACGCTCGATGTGGGCGCGGTGAGCAGCTGCCGCAGCACGGGGATCGATACCGCGAGCTGGCCGAGGCGCTCGCTGTTGGTGGTGAGATAGGAGAGCGGCTGGTTGATGTCATGAATGACGGCGGCGCCGATGCTGCCGAGCGTCACGAGGCGCTCGGTCTCCATCAGGCGCAGGTGCAGTGCTGAGCCCTCTTGCGCCAGTTGGTGCGCTTCGACGGCCCACGTGAGGACCTTGTCGAGCTCGGCGCGATCCCAGGGCTTGATGATGTAGCGCGCCACGAGGCCCTCGTTGACGGCCCGCAGGATGGGATCGAGGTCGCTGTACGCCGTGACGATGACCCGGATGACGTTGGGGTACTTTTCTTTGGCGATGTTGAGCAAGTCGTTGCCCGGCATGTCCGGCATGCGCTGGTCGGTGACCAGCACCCCGACCGCTTCGCGCTCGAGCACTTCGAGCGCCTCGGCCCCGGACGCGGCGACGAGGATGCGAAAGCGTTTGGCGAATGACTGCTGAAAGACGACGCGATTCGGCTTCTCGTCGTCGACGTACAGGATCAGTGACTCGGACATATTCATAGCGAAGCAGTCCTCTCTACGGGGGAGGGATCACGGGTGGTCAAAACGCTGCGCGCGACGGAAGTCGCCGGCAGCTCGATGCGAAAGCGCGTACCTTCAGGCGTCTCGACCACGGTCAAGTGGCCGTGGTGACGCTCGACAATCTTGCGTGCGGTGGTGAGGCCAAGGCCGGTGCCAACGCCCGGCGGCTTGGTGGTAAAGAACGGCTCGAAGATGCGCTCGCGCAGCTCATGGGGCACGCCCGCGCCACTGTCGCTGACATCGATGTGAATGTTGTCGCCGACGGTGCACGTGGTGATGGATACCCAGCCGCCGCGTCCCGCTGCCTGCGCCGCGTTTTCGAGCAGGTTGGTCAACACCTGCATCATCAAGTGTCCCGCACACCAAACCGAGCCGCGATAGTCGAGCTCCTGGCGTACGCGTACCTGCTCCATCACCGGCTTGACCATGGCGAGCGAGCGACTGATGAGGCCCTCGATCGACTCTTGGTCGCCAGCGATTTCGCCGGGGCGGCGGAAGCCGAGCAGCTGGCGCGACAGGCGGCCAATTTGTGCGGCACTCGTTTGGATGACATCGAGCAGCTCGGCGGCTGGCTCTCCGGGTCTGAGCAGCTCGCGTGGCAGGGCCTCACGCAGCGGCTCGACCGCGTTGACGAGGGCGTTCGCGGGGTTACGCACTTCGTGGGCGAGCCCGGCGGCCAGCGTCCCCAGCGAGGCGAGCTTCTCACTGTCACTCAGGCGCAGCGCCATCTCGCGCAGGGCCAGCTGCGCGCGGATGCGTGCCTTGAGCTCGGCCGGATCGAAGGGCTTGTGCACGTAGTCGACGGCGCCCGCTTCAAAGCCGAGCAGCTTGTCGCTGACCGTGCCGTACGCGGTGAGCAGCAGCACCGGGGCGAGGCGTGTGCCATCGAGCTTGCGAAACAGACGCGTGAGCTCGAGACCATCGATTTCCGGCATGCCGATGTCGCTCACCAAGATGTCCGGCAGATGTTTTTTGGCCGCCTCCAGTGCCTGCGCGCCGTCGGGAGCGAGCACGACGCGATAATCGTCGGCGAGCATGTCGCCGATGGCGTGACGCAAATGCGGATCATCTTCGGCGACGAGCACGGTGCCGTTCGTTGTTCCGAGACACTCGATCGTCTCGACCGTCTGCGCCAGCGCCAACGGGGCCACCGTGCGCACGACCGCCTGTTGCGGGATGACGATGGGCTGCATGGGCGCGCGGCGAAGGGCGTCGTCGGGCGACACCACCGTCGGCATGTGGATACTAAATGTCGAGCCCTGACCCGGCTCGCTGCGCACGTCGATGGTGCCACCGTGCGCCTCGACGAGGTCGCGCACGATCGAGAGACCCAGACCGCTGCCCTTCTGCACAGCGTGCACCGCCTCGGGTCCTTGCTCGAAGCGCCCGAACATGCGCTGGCGAAACTCCTCGTCCATGCCGACGCCAGTGTCTCGGACGGCCAGCTCGAGCTTGCCGCTTTGGTCGACCAGCAGGACGTCGACGTTGCCACCATCCGGGGTGAACTTCACCGCGTTGGAGACTAGATTCGCGACGATGCGCTCGATGGCCGCCTCGTCCACCTGCGCCGCGAGGCGTGCCGGGCCCTCGTAGGAAAGCGTGATACCCGCCTGCTCGGCGGCCGGGGCCCAGCTCGCGATCTGTTGCCAGATATTGACGGCGATGTCGCAGGGGCGCGGGTGGATGCGCGCCGCGGTCTCTTTGCCGGCGGCGACGAGCAACAAGCTGTCGACGAGACCTTGCAAACGGCGCGAGCTCTGCTGGATGTTGTTGAGCGCCTGCAATCCCTGGTTATCGAGCCGGCGGCCGAAGCGCTTTTGCAGCTCACCGACGCCAATGAGGATGAGCGAGAGCGGCGTGCGCAGCTCATGGTTGATGTTGGCGAAGATGCGATCGCGTGCGAGCTGGTCGGCGTACAGACGATCGACCGTGCTGCCGAGCGAGCCGCGCGATTCTTCGAGGTCGCTCGTGCGCTGGGCGACGAGGACTTCGAGGCGATCGCGAAAGGCGACGACCTCGGTGTAGGTGAGCGCGTCGTCGAGTGCCATGGTGATGGTGGGCAGCACGTAGGTGCGCAGCTCGGCCACCTCCGATTGTGCGCCCTCGTGCGGCGGCCATACATCGACCTCGCCGATGATCGTGTCGCGGGTCTCGAGCGCCAGCGTGACGGGCCGCATGCCGGGCGCGGGCTCACCCTCGCGCGTGACGAGGCGCAACGGCTCGCCCTGGATGGCGGTGTCGAGGCGGATCTGCGCCGCGCCACAACCGCCGCGATTGACGAGCGCCTTGGTGATCGCGACAACGGTCTGCGGCACGTCGAGGTTGCCGTGGATGATGCTGGCGATGGCGTGGGCAGTCTCGAGCATGACCGCTTGACGGGCGATGAGCTTGTTGGCTTCGTCCAACTGCTCGAGTCGAGTCTGCAGAAGCGTGTTGGCTTCCTTGAGTTCCTGAGCAACCGCACGTGCGGAAAACGGCCACCACAACAATCTCAGAGCCCTCAGGAGGATCCCTCCACCCTTGGGATACGAGACGTCATACGTCGTTGTGTCGCCCTGCTGCCGCATCGTGACGCGCGCGTCGGGCAGTGCAAGAACTCCAGGCATGCCCATGTAGATGCCTCGCGCCACGAGAAAGAACTCTGGGCAATCCGCATACCCAGGCAGCAGACGCATTGAGATTCTGAGTCTCCCGGGGCCAAGCTCTTCGTACCCGGGAACGATGCACGTGAATAGGGAATGCCCGCCGCGTTCGCCCGTGGCCCACCGGTAAAACTCGCGTGGCGTGAAGAGAAATCGGGCGACGAGCGTCATCGGGCGAATGAACGGAGCCTTCAGGAAGCTCTGGCCCAGCGCCAAAAAATCCTCGTCGGTGGGCCAGATGTTGCGCGCATTGCGCAGGCACTGCGAAAACGCATGCCACTCGATGCGGCTCGACTTGTCCCGGAGATCGCTTACTGAGTACCCGGTATCTCGTGCTAGTACGGAGGGATCCACGCGCAGACGAATCGCCTCGCGAAAAAACCCGTCGAGCACTCTGCACGAGACTTCCTTCACGCTCGTGTGCCCCACCTCATGGTGACCGCCGACCAAGAAATACCCGTGCCACCGGCGTACATTGCTATCACGTCGCCTGTGTGGAGCACCCCATCGCCAAGCGCGTGGTAAAGCTGAAGCGGAATGTTTGCCGCGCTCAGGCTAGCGGTCTCCTCGAAAGTGTCGCGGAAGCGAGCGCGGTGGAAACCTGCGTACGCCTGCGTTACGCGTCGAAACCACGCCGTCGCCTGATGACTGGCGTAAAAGTCCACGTCGTCTGTGCTCAGCCCGGCGCGCTCAAGCGCGCGATCGAGCACGCCCTTCCCCCGCTCCGCGACCCCCAAGATCATCTCGGTGCCCTTGCGCTTGTCGCGTGCGACCGTGATGATTTTCCCACCGTCAGCCCAGTTGTCGGACCCTTCGGCACCGAAGAGCAGTGTACGGTGGTAGTCTCCGTCGGTGCCATGCGCGGTGCCAAGAATCCCGAACTCCGCGGCAACCGGCCCGACGACCACGGCGGCTGCAGCGTCGCCAAACCAGGCCGAAAATGGCTCGTCCCACGGAAGCGTTGTTGAGATTGAGGATGAGAAGACCAGGAGCGCGCATTTGCTCTCGCCGCTGACGATCATTGAGCGCGCGAGCGTGAGCTGTGCCAGAAACGAATTGCAGATTCCCTCGGTCTGCAGGGCAAAGACGTCAGGCCGCAGTCCGAGCGCCTTGTGGACGGCGCACGCGTTGTTTGTGCCAATTTCAGCGGGCGGAAGGGCGAACGACAGGACAGTGTCAATATCGGAGGAATCAAT
>CAYHNK010000071.1:0-13655 GCA_964357695.1 uncultured Bdellovibrionales bacterium
AGCGCGGCCTTGGGGTTCGCTTCGAGCAGTTGAAGGATCCGGCGCTCATCGAACGTAACGTGCACCATGCAGCTCCCTGGCCACAGCACCATCTCCCGCCCGGTTTTGCCGACGAGGTAGCGGCCAAGGTTGGCATCGGGCGCAAAGATGATGGGCTGATCGCGGGGAATGGCGCGGATGACCGCCTCCGCGTTGCCCGAGGTGCACACGTAGTCGGAAAGCGCCTTGATGGCCGCCGAGGTGTTGACGTAGCTCACGACGACGTGATCGGGATAGCGCGCCTTGAAATCAGCAAACGCTGCCGGCGGGCAGCTGTCGGCGAGTGAGCAGCCGGCCTCGACGTCGGGGAGTACCACGCGCTTGTTGGGATTGAGGATCTTGGCCGTCTCCGCCATAAAGTGCACGCCGCAGAAGACGATCACGTCGGCCACAGTGCGCTCGGCTGCGCGCGCGAGCGCTAGCGAGTCGCCGAGCTCGTCGGCGATGTCCTGAATGTCGGGCTCCTGATAGTAGTGCGCCAAAATGACAGCGCGGCGCTCCACCTTCAGGCGCGCAATCTCGTCGAACAAGTCCTTCATGGGCGCTCTCGTAACTTCCTTTGGCCGCGACTCAACCGAGCGCCTTGTCGAGCTGCGCCTCGAGCGCGCTGCGGATCTTGCCGGCAAGCGGCCGCAGCAGCAAACCCAGCTTGATCTCGACCCGCACGCTGCCGCTGTCGAGCCGTACGGTGCCGCTCACCCCGGTGCCGGTAATCTTGGCCTCCGAGCCCTGCCAGGCAAGATGGATCCCATAGCGCTCGCGCAGCATGGGCTCGACGTCGGCGAGCTGCTTGCGCGCGTCCGCTGGGGCGAGTGAGCAGTCTCGCTCGATACAAAGGGTCGACATGGATTGCGTCTCCGCGAGGGTGATCCTGAGGCGCGGCGCCTCAGGGGGGCGAGTCCTTCTCGGTCTTGCGGCGCCGCGCCGTCTCGACAATCGAGTTGATGGCGGTCTGCGATCTCACCTGCGTCCCCATGAGCATGGCCAGATCCGCGCTCGTTGCCTGCAGACGCTCGGACAGGGTGCGAATGATGGTGCGGTAGATCTTGATGCCCGCCATGGGACGTGTCTCGCAGAAGTAGTGCAGCACGTCCTTGCGCACGACCGCGCAGGTGGTGTCCATCGCCGCGACGCAGGTGGCACTGCGTCGGGTGCCCTCGCTAAAGAGCGCCATTTCGCCAAAAAACCCTTCGCGGCCGAGGTAGGCGAGAAATTGCCCACTCGCTTTGGTGACGTTGACGCCACCGTCGACGACCAAGTAAAGCGCGTCCGCCTCGTCGCCCTCACGCACGATCAGTGAGCCGCCCGGAATGCGCTCGAGCCAGACATGCTCCGCGAGTGCTTCGAGCTCGGCGTGATCGAGATTCTCGAAGACGTAGTTGGCCTTGAGGGCGCGCTGAACGTCGATGTTGTCCTGGTCGTGCATGGACAGTGTGCCGATGCTAGCACGACCGAGGGCAAAGTCCACTGTGTTGCTCGGCTGGGTGCCCCTCGGGCTGCGCGCTTTGCGTGCTGGACCTTTGCGGATACAGTGCCGTCGGGGCAAGATGCTTTCTATGCGAGCGGGCGCGCACAAATGACTGAGACCCATTTCATCGAAATTCGTGACCTTCAATCGGGCAAGAGTGTCATCATCAACGCGGCGGGAAAAACCTTCGGTCGCGAGGGTGGCGGCGCCGACGTTGGCATTCCCGATCGCGCCGTTTCTGGGCGCCATGCGCGCATCTACGGCGAAGCGGGGCGCTGGTACCTCGAAGATCTCAAGTCCTCCAACGGTACGATGGTTGCGGGTACGCGGATCACACGCCCCGCAGAGCTCCGATCCGGGCTGCGCTTTGCTCTGTTTCGTTACGAGTTTGAGGTGTTGCGCCAGTCGGGCGAGGGCGGAGAAGCGACCGCCGTGTGGGAAGGCAACCAGCCGCCCGCGGCTGCCAGGCGTGGCGCGTCGCCGGCTCCCGGCCCACGTCCAAACCGCGACCCCGGCTCGATTTCTCGTACCGATGTGGCGGTGCCGACATCTGTGGCGCGCCCCGCCGCGACGACCGCGGCGTCCGACGAGCCGCTCGCCGACTATTTGCTGCGCGAAGTGCCGAAGGCGTTTGCCTACTATCTCGTCGCGGTGCCGCTGCTTCTCTTACGCCCACTGCCGATGGTCAAGCAGGGCATCGCACAGATGCGCTTTGGGGCCATGGGACCGCGCGAGCTCATCACCTACGGATCCCCGCCGCTGCTCTTGGGAACGCTCCTTGCTAGCCTGGGAACGATCATCGTGGCCATCGTGCACGGGGGTTTTGGCGTGGGCGTCATCATCTCGCTGCTCATCGGTGTCGCCATCGCACTCGTCGTCGCCATCATCCTCGGCTTTGTCTTTCATCCGGTGCTGGCTTGGCTCATCCAGCTGCTTCGGGGTGAGTCCGACGACGTCTCGCGCAGCAACTGCTTTGTGGTGATGCAGACGGCGATGCCATTGCAACAGGTTGCGGCCTTCTTTGGGCTCGTGCTCAGTCTTGCGCCCGTGCCGTTTGTCGGCATCGTCGGTCCAGTCGTGGCGCTGATTGCCACGCTCATCACGCTGTTTGTTGCCTTCAGCTGGCTGACGTATTTCCGCGTCATGAAGTGGGTGCCCATCGTTGTCGTCGTCCTCGGTGCACTCTCGGGCTTTGGCACGGTGAAGGCGATGGTCGGCACCGCGCGCACGGACATCGCTCGATTTGGGTCGCGCACCAGCCAGCAAGGGATCGCCGAGACGGCCACGCCAGGGGCGAGCTCTGGTGGGGTCGTGCCCTTGCGTGTCGATAGTACGGGGCGTCCGGTCGCCGATAGTGACGCGATGTTGCGCCAAGCGGCCGAGGTTTCGGCCCAAGCGCAACGTACGCTCGAGCGCGGCGTGCCGCCGACGCCCGCCGTGACGACCGCCACGGCGCCCAGCGTGACGACGAGTGTCGTCGTTGCGCCAACGCAGCCATCGCCTGGCGCGGAGCATGCGGACGATGCACCCGGGGGCGCCTACGAGCGCTACGTCGAGCGACGCCGACGCGTCGAGCAGGCGATTGATAAGGATCCGACGTTGCTGAATCGCCCCGGCGTGTTGCCGCTCTATCGTCAGATGCTCAAGGCGACAGTCGCCGCGAAGCAAAAGCACAAGGTGAAGCTGGGCAAGAAGCCGACGGTTGATCAGCAAGTCGAAGCGCGGATCGCCGATCGCTTGCGCGACGCGGAGATCTACGACGCGACGTCAACGCTCGTGGACAGGCTCGTTGAGCGGATCTTTGGAGAGTCGTAGCGCGCGCAGCCCAAAGAAGAAGCGGAACGTCATGACGACGGCGATGTTCTTGAGTCGCGGTCGCCAGGCGTCGCTACGGCACGCGAATGCGCATCGGGAAACGCTCGATCGGTGTCATGCCAGAGGGCGGCGGAAAGGCCCACGTGCGCATCTGCTGCGGCACGCAGGTGCGCAGTGAGGTTTCCATCAGGGCTGGTGGGCCCGCGAGCTCGGCGCCGGTCACCTGACCGCGCGCGGTGATGTTCCAGCTCAGCACCAGGGTGTGGGTCCCCGGCACCAGCTCGCCGCTGCGTCGCGCCTGACGCAGGCAGGGACTGAGGCTCGCAGCCTGACTGCGCACTTCGCTGATGATCTGTGCCGCGGTGAGCTCGTGTCCGCGCGGCTGCGGGCGCTCGGCACGGGGGGCGGTCGCCGCACTGGCGCGAGCGGCGCGTTTCACCGCGGGTGCGGGGACGGCACGGCGTTGCTCGGGTGGGGCCGCAGACACAGCCTGCGCCGGCACGACACCACTTGTTGCGGCTCGCCATGGCCGAGGCGCAAAGGTCCAGCTCGTCGCCGCCACCGCGAGGACCGTCGCGAGCCCCGCCAGCCAGATCGTGCGGCGCACACGTCGTGATCGTTGCCGCCGTCCCCAGGCCGTGTAAGTGGCCGTCCACGTGGGGGCAAAGCGATAGATCTTCGACAGGGTCGGCAGTGCGGGCAACCCCGAGGGCAGCGCTGGCGGTCGCGGTCGCGAGCGGTACGTCTTGGCGGCAGCCAGCTCCCAGGACGAAAGGGTCGTCAGATTGTAGCTCACGGGCATCTCCCTGTAGGGCGGCACGGCCCATGTCGGCGCCGGAGTGTGTCCCGCGGTCACGAGATTTTCAAGCTGTCACGGTACCGGTGACGATCGCGGCAGGGCTTCTGGCCTCTTCGCACCTGTTGGTGTAAGAGCCGACGCCATGTCGCAAGAGAGACCCGTTCGCGTGCGCATTGCCCCGTCGCCCACCGGCGATCCCCATGTCGGCACGGCGTACATTGCGCTGTTTAATTACGCTTTCGCCAAAAAGCACGACGGCAAGTTCATTCTGCGCATCGAGGACACCGATCGCACCCGCTCACGTCCGGAGTGGGAGACGATGCTCATCGAGGCGCTCACGTGGCTCGGTTTGCACTGGGACGAAGGTCCGGATGTCGGTGGCCCCCACGGGCCGTATCGGCAGAGTGAGCGTGGCCCGATCTACCGCGAGCACTGCGATATGCTCATCGAGCGCGGGCATGCGTATCGCTGCTTTTGCACCGCGGAGCGACTCGAGACCGTGCGTCAGCGCCAGCGCGCGGCGAGTGAGACCCTCGGCTACGACGGTCACTGTCGCACGCTCGGAGTCGACGAGGTGCGCGCGCGTCTCGCGGCGGGCGAGGCCCATGTGGTGCGCCTCAAGGTGCCCAAAGACGGCACCACCGTGGTGCGTGACCGGCTGCGCGGCGACGTCAGCTTTGAGAATACCCAGGTCGACGACCAGGTGCTGCTCAAGAGCGACGGCATGCCGACGTATCATCTGGCCAACGTCGTCGATGACCACTTGATGGGTATCAGTCACGTGATGCGCGCCGAGGAGTGGATCACTTCGACGCCCAAGCACGTGCTGCTCTACCAGGGCTTTGGTTGGCAGCCGCCCGAGTTCATCCACATGCCGCTGTTGCGCAATCAGGACAAGTCGAAGATCTCCAAGCGCAAGAATCCCGTGAGCCTCAACTTCTACCGTCAGGCAGGATTTCTCCCGGAGGCGATGCTCAACTATCTCGGCATGATGGGCTGGACCATGCCGGATGCGCGCGAGAAGTTTTCGGTCGACGAGATGATCGCCGATTTCACCTTCGATCGCATCTCGCTCGGCGGCCCGGTCTTCGATGTGCAGAAGCTCACTTGGCTCAATGGTCTGTACCTTCGCGAGCTCGAGCCCAAGGATCTCGTCGCCCGCTTGCGTGAGCAGGTCTTGTCCGACGAGGCCCTCTTGCGCGTCGCGCCGCTCGTTCGTGAGCGTATCGAAAAGCTCGAAGACTGGGTCGACTACACGGCGTTCTTCTTTAGCGGCGAGGTTGCGTACGACGCCGAGGCGCGCGAGGCCATGGTGCCCAAGAAGCGCGATGCGATGGAAACGGCCGGCGTGCTGACCTCGGTGTTGGAGGTCGTTGACGGCGTGCCGGCAATCGATCCGATGCCCTTTGAAGAAATGCTGCGCGGCCTCGCCGATCGCCTGGGATGGAAGGCGAAGGAGGTGTTTATGGCTCTGCGCATCGCCGTCACGGGGCGCAAGGCGACCCCACCGCTCTTTGAGACCATGGCGGTCCTCGGCAAGGAGCGCTGTCGGCGACGACTGCGCCAGGCTATCGCGCTACTGCACACCATGGGCCCTGCGGCCGGCGACGCCTCGCCCCCGACGAGCCATGGGTAAGCGTTGGCACAAACAGAAGGCCGGGCATCAGCAGAGTCGGCGACGCAAGCGAGCGCAGCCCGTCGGCGAGAGCGCCGGCAGCTCGGGGGGCACGATGGGCAGCATGCGCGGTGGCCTCAGAGGGTTCTTCGGTGGCGGCAAAAAGAGCAAGTCGGGGTCCACGGTCGGTCGTGTGCTCGACATCGCATTGTGGCTCGCGGTCGCGGTGGCCGCCTATGTCTTTGTGCTGCGTCAATGCGCCTAGTGCCGGTGCAGGTCTACGGCGGTAGCAGCCGGGCGACGCTCGGCCAGTGCTCGGCGCGGATGCGCTCCCACTCGAGCTTGAACCACGGCGTGTAGCGCTCCGGCTCGGCGCGCAGATGCGCCTCGAAGGCGTCGACCTCGATGACCTTCGTGGCGGCGATCTCGGTTGCGTTGGGTGTGAGCGCGTCGTGGAAGCGCCCGAGATAGACGTGACATAGCTCGTGCTCGCTGCCGACGTTGCCATAGCGGGCGCGATACTCGAAAGCGAACACGTGACGAAGCGTCGCGGTGGTGCCGAGCTCCTCGCGCAGTCGCCGCGCGACGGCGTCATCGAGCTGCTCACCGACCCGCGGGTGTGAGCAGCAGGCGTTCGACCAGAACTTCGGCCACAGGCGCTTGTCGGCGCCGCGCTGCTGGATGAGCATACGACCGGCATCGTCGAAGAGAAACACCGAGAAGGCGCGGTGCAACAGACCCCCGCCAGCGTGGCAGTCCGTCTTCGAGGCTTGACCCACCGGTTGGTCATCGCCATCGACGAGGATGAGAGGCTCGTCGTCGAACGAGACGATGTGTGCCGCGCTGTTCATGCCGCGCGCATTGTGCTTGGCGGCGATGGGGAGCGTCAAGGCCCACGACAGGCCCCCGCTACGGTCGTGCAAGAACGTGCTTGGCCAGGCGCTCTCTGCCAAGAGGCACGTAGCATAGCGCCAGGCTCATCCAGACTGCGGCCGTGAAGTACAGCGTTTGCCAGGGCATCTCCGAGCGCCAGTCTCGAAAGCTGCGCGTCACGTGCCATCGCGTATTGAGGTCCTGCAGACCGTGAAGAAATCCGAGCAGGGGCTTTTGCGCCGTTTGATCGGTGAGCATGCGACCGACATACATGGGCACGTCGACGAGCGCCATGAAGGCGACATAGGCAGCACAGCCGAACAGCGCCACCGTGGCGGCGCGCTTCAGGGTCCCCTGTAGCCGTGCCCGCAAGCCCCAGACTGAGACGCCCACCATCGTGAACGTAACCGCCCACAGGGACTCTTCGATGACGTTGCCGAGGTAGTGCGTGGTGACGACGGCATACCACGAGAAGATTTCCGCGACGAAGATCAGCATGACAGTTGTCCGTGCCACTCGCCCGACCCAAGGGGTCTTCGTCGCCTCCGACAGAGAACCCAGAACGATGGCCCACTGAATGACGAACGCGAGCTCGGCCAAAGTGGCGAGGCTGCGACCCACGAGGATGCTCGAGAACCACGTGTCAAACAGGCATATCCGTTGCACGTCGGCCCGCGGCAATATGGCGCGAAAGGCGCAGACGAAGACGTAGGCGGCTGAGAACCATACGACGCGTCGTGACTCGCTGCGAGGCGTCGATAGACGAATGCGAAGCCACAGACGCATGTTGATGAGACTCGTGCCGACGAGCAGGATCCACCACACCGCCACAGGATTTTGCCAAGACAGCCAATCAATCATGTGCTCGACCTCGAAGCTGCGGCATCCTTGTTTGTGCTAGGGGGCACGCCCATTCGTCTAGTGCCCAACCCGATCGTCGAGCTCGTCCCACTCCGAGTCAGACCACCACTCGCGCTCGACGCCGTCGCAGTCGACGCCAAAGCTCGGACAGCTCGGACAGCCTTCGCCGCGACCGGCGCTCGGATCGTCGAACGGAACGTAGCGCTGCACGAGCGCTTCGCCTTCGCGCCGGGCATGGTCCTCTTCGGGTGTGGTGCTCCGACCTGGCAGCTCTGTAACGCCGACGCGCAAGAGCCGCTCGACGCTTTCGGGAAAGAGCACACTGTTCTCCGCGTCGATGTGGCGCCATAGAGCGTGCGAGTAGGCGATGGCGAGGCTCTGCGCCTGAGCGCGGTCGGCGGTGTCGCTCAGCGAACCGCCCAGCAATGTGAGCAGACGATCGAGCGTCGTGGCCATGGCGTGGTGCTGTTTCTCGATGGCGAACAGCGGCCCTCGCTCACGCGGTAGCCCAGCCTCGCGTACGAGAGCGGCAAAGAGCACATCTTCCTCACGCGCGTGGTGATACGCCCCGGCGTAGAGGTGAAAGAAGCGGCCAAAGGCTTCGGCGTCGGCGATGGGCGCTGCGGTGCTCTCGCTGTCGGACGCCAGGGTGGCGCGCGCGTGCACGTAGGTGCGCAGGGATCCCAGAACGTGCCCGATGAGCACGTGCTCCGCCTGCATGTCGTCGATGAGCCGCAATGCCCTCTCCTGTCCACCCAAGTTGTGCCGCAGTGGTGGTCGTCAGACAAGTGCGTCCTCGCCTTGACGCGTACCGGCGCCTCGTAGCACTGCTAGGCAATGTGCCTTCTTGCCGTCTTGAGCCGCGCGCATCCGGACAGTCCGCTCGTGGTTGCGGCCAATCGCGACGAGTGGCTCGCGCGGCCCGCAGCGCCCTTTGGCGTCTTGGACGAGAGGCCCCGCGTAGTCGGTGGTCGTGATCTGACGGCCGGCGGTACGTGGATGGCGACCAACGAGCACGGGGTCGTAGCCGCGCTCACCAATCGACCCGTGCGTGCTGGCGCTGATCGGAGCAAGCGCTCTCGCGGCGAGCTGCCGCTCCTGCTTGTGCGTCACGAGAGTGCCGCTGCTGCCGCCCAGGCGTTTTGTCGCGAGGTTGTGCCCGCAGACTACAACCCATGCTGGCTGCTCGTTGGCGATGCGCAGCGACTCTTCTACATCGATATCGAGGCGGCGACGGCGTGTGCGCCACGAGAGCTTGGGCCCGGGGTCTATGTGCTCGAGAACCGCCCCCTCGGCGCGCCCTCGGCCAAGGCGTCGCGCATTGACGCGACCTTGCGCGAGGCTTCTTTGTGGCGGGGGGATGTGCTCGTGACGAGTCTTGCTGCCATGTTGCGCACCCATGAGCGCTGGTCGCGCTCGAGTGCGCAGACCCACGATGGCGACTGGCGGCCCGAAGAGGTTGACGCTGCGTGCGTGCACGCCGGGCCGTATGGCACCCGCTCTTCCAGCATCGTCGTGCTGCCAGCCGGTGGTGGTCTCCAACCGCGCATCTGGCAGGCCGAAGGCGCGCCGTGCCAAGTGGCACACGTGGAAGTGACGCCGTGGGAGGCGACCCGCCCATGACTCAGCCCTTCTGGTATGACGGCGTGCGCTTTGGCTGTCAGGGCAGCGGCAAGTGCTGCACCAACCATGGTGAGCACGCCTTCGTATTTCTGACGCTCGGCGACCGCCGTCGTCTGGCGGCGCATTTTGGCATGCGCACGTCGTCGTTCACGCGTCGCTACGGTCGCCGGCTGGGGGATGACTTCTGCTTTGTCGACGACGGCGACCAGTGTCACTTTCTCGACGGGCGGCGCTGCTCTGTGTACGAGGCGCGCCCGGCGCAGTGCCGCACGTGGCCGTTTTGGCCCGAGAACATGACGCCACGGGCCTGGCAGCGCGAGGTGGTGAGCTTTTGCCCGGGCGTGGGTAAGGGCCGGCTGCACAGCCGGGCCGAGATCGAGCGCGCGTTGGTGGAAAGTGAGCGCTGAGGCGGATCGCGGCGCCAAAGACGATCGAGATCCGCACGGCTCGGTTTAGCCCGTCGTGTCGTGCTGCCGGACGATCACCATGATCTCGTCTTCCGAGAGTAGGCGGTTGGTGGCCTTGGCTTTCTTGAAGATGGCCTGCACGAGCGCGTCGTCATGGGGAATGCGGTGCGACTCGAGCCAGAAGATGACATTCGATAGACCACTCATGTGGCCGATCTCGATCTCCTGGCTGCGGCCGAACATGCCTGCGGGCACGCCCGAGTAGACGCGGTCGGCGAGATAGTGATCGCCCTTCTTGTGCGCCTTGATGACCGCTGCGGCGTGCACGCCGGTGCCGGTGCGAAAGGCGTCGCGCCCAGCCATGGGGTAGTTGTAGGGAATGGGGACGTGACAGGCGCGCGAGACCGCCTGCACGTAGAGCAGCAGATGCGACAGATCGTGCGGCCATTCGTCGAGGAGCTTCAGGTTGATGAGGATCTGATCCATGGGCGCGTTCCCCACCCGCTCGCCAATGCCGAGGCCGGTGCCATGGACGCGCGTGGCGCCACACTCGAGCGCGATGAGGGCATTGGTCACCCCGAGCCCGCGGTCGTTGTGCCCATGCCAGTCGAGCGCGATGTCCTCGCCAAGACCACGGACGAGTGATTTCGTCCAATCGAAGAGATTGCGAATGCCGTCCGGTGTGGCGTGTCCCACGGTGTCGCACAGGCAGAGTCGTCGAACGCCCATGCCGATGGCGCGACGAAACAGTGGATCGAGCACCTCGGGCCTGGCGCGGGTCGTATCCTCGGTGACGAGGCACAGCTCGAGGTTGTGCGACACGGCAAAGCGCACCGACTCTTCGATATGCCCGAGCAGCGTGTCGACACCCCAGCCCTCGGCAAACAGGCGAATCGGGCTCGAGCCGATAAAAGCGTAGACCTCGATGGGAACGCCTGTCTTCTGCACGATGTCGGCGATGGGCTCGATGTCCTTGACGGTTGTGCGCGCGGCACACATGGCGCGCAGCTTCATCTTGCTGTCGCGGATTTCGGTGGCGAGCGCGGCGACGTCGTGGCTGGCGCGTTGGCCCGCGCCGGGCAGGCCGATGTCGGCGATGGCGATGCCGAGCGACTCCATCAAATGTAGGATTTCTATTTTCTCTTCTGCTGTCGGATCGGTGACCGAGGGCGATTGCAGGCCGTCGCGCAGCGTCTCGTCAACCAGCTCGAAGCTGCCCGGGGCGAGCGGCGCGCGCTTGTTGAGGCGATTCCAGTCAAAGATATAGGCGTGGTCGTCGTGCTTGCTGGCGTGGTTCTTGATCATCTAGCGCAGAGCCTCCAGCACTACCGCCATGCCCTGACCGCCGTCGAAGGCGCCAAACGGCGTGCGCTTGGCTGCAAGAATGTAGACGTCTTGGGGTAGGGTGCTCATGGTTCTAAGTACAGGTCGTCGCGGTGGCACGTCAACGACACGGCGCGCCTCGGCTCGACATCGACGCGCGGCGTGTGGGTACAGGTGATGCGCTAGCGCATCTAGCCGGTTGCTTGCCGACGTCGTTCAATGATGGCGCGTGCTGCGTCGGCGACGTCTCCCGCGAGCGCCTCGTCGACAAACATGCGAATGGCAACGCGTAGACGTTGCAGAAACTGGTCCACAGATGAGCCACCGCGCGAGGCCTCGTCGAGTGAGTGACTCAGTCGGTGCATGAGAATCGTGCTCGCTCGCCCTTGGAGCCTTGTCTCCAGCAGCGCGTGTAGCTCGGCAACCGTCTCGGGAGGTAGTTGCATGGGTTACAGCTTGAGGTCCGTGAGTACTTTGCGCACCAAGTCCTCGATGAGCTTGAGCACGAGCACCACGAAGACCGCCCCAAAGAGGAAGATCGCGCCGACGAAGACCAACGACAGCTCAAGGGGTACGCGCGGCATCAGCGGCGCGCCGAGATAGCCGACGAGAAAGAGAACGACGAAACCAGCGAGGATATTCACCGCGCCACCGATGGCGCCGCCCCGGGCGACGCGCCGCAAGCGCACCACCTTGAACAACGCCGTGAGCATGGTGACGATCGCGCAGGCGATCATGCCATAGAAGACAATCGTGACCACAGTATCCCTCTCCGTAGCTGCCTACAGCCCCGCTCCGGAGACTAGTATGAACGCCGCGGTCTGTCCACGTTGCGGTGTTGCGTGCGGTGTTGCGGCGTGCCCTGCGTGGCGTGATGAGTCTACCAGTACTTCTCGACGTGGATCTGCCCGGGCGCACGTTTCGAGTGCTCGGCAAAGCCATCGACAACGAGCAGGGTGAGCATCTCCTCGACCATCGCGGGGTTGCCGCACAAGAACAGGTGGGTGTCGCGCGGCGTGGGACGAAAGCCGAGCACGCGCTCGAGTGTGCTCGCGCGCCACAGGTCCTGCACGCGCCCGGTGGCCCCGCGCCATGGGGTCGGCTCCTCGGTGGGTCGGCTCACCGTCGGCAGGTAGTGAAAGTTCGCGCACAGGTGCTGTAGCGTCAGCAGCTCCGAGCGATAGCCGAGGTCCCATGAGTGGCGCGCCCCGAGGAGTACGGCGAATTGGCGTGCGCTGCCGCACGGCAGGTGGGTGCGCAGCATGCTCATGTAGGGCGCAAGGCCCGTGCCCGTGCCCAGCATCAACACGTGCACATCTGGCGGCAGATCATCAAACGTGAACAGTCCGGTGATCTTGGGTCCGACGTGCAGAGCGTCGCCCGGCTTGAGAGCGAACAGCCGCGGCGTCAGCTCCCCCGAGTGCACGAGCGTGATGTAGAGCTCGAGATACTCGTGGGCGACCGATGACGAGGCGATGGAATAGGCGCGTCGGATCCAGCGCTCGGCTGTGGGGTGACCTTGGCCGTCCGGCGTTTCGCGCTCGGTGTCCGCATCGGCGAGGGTCGAGCGCGGCGCCGCACTGGGAAGTGCCAAGGTGGTGAATTGGCCCGCGCGAAACGCGGGCAGGTCCCAGCCCTTGGGAACGACGCGCAAGATGATGAGTCCCGGAGCCACTTCGATACGCTGAGTCACCACCGCGTTGAGCTCGGTCTTCGCCATGGACGCTCGTTTGGCAGAAGCGCGGCGCGCGATCAAGTCGCGTCAGGCGCGGACGACGCAGCGACGACCCGCATCGGGGTCGGTAGCCCGAGCGCGTCGACGAGGCGCTCGGCGAGGCCAGGCCACAACGGCTCTTGGGCCACGAGGATCGAGACGTTCACCTCGGCAGGGGATAACGCGTGATGCACGACGAGCTGCTCGCAGGCGATGTGCAAGCGGGTCTCGAGCGCTCGCTCGCTGCTCGCACGCTCCGAAGCTTCGAGTACAACTTCGCCGCCGGCGATCGATAACGCCCATGGCGCGGTGTGGCCCGCGGCGAGGCGTGTTGTGCGCACCTGCGCGCGTGCAAGCTGCAACAGGGACGGGTCGTCGTCGAGATCGATGCCGAAGTCCCCTAGCAGCCGCCGCGATGCCCGCTGCACGACAAGATCGTCGAAGGCATCAAAGCTGACGCCGTGGGGTCGGGCGGCGTCGATCGCCACGGGGGTCGGGTCCACGCGCACGAGCGTGATGCCAGCGTCCCAGCGCCCCAGCGTCACGACCAGGGCGTGCGCGGCCATCGCCGTGCCCGACATCACGAGGGCGTGCGCCGCAGCGCCGACGACCGCCGCATCCGTCTTGGTGACCGCGCGCAAGAGCCCTACGAGCTCGCGCTCGGTCGCAGGCTCGAGCGCCGCGGGCACGATGACTTCTAGGGGTGTGCCCGCTGCGGCGCGAGGAGCGTGGTTGACCACGGAGGCGATCGACATGCGAAGCATATCGCGCACGGGATGGGCGCCAGCGTCGGTGAGCACTGCGATCGAGTCGTCCGGCGCGCGAACGAGGGTGATGCCCGCGCGGTCCGCTTCCACCGCAGCTCGCGGCGAGGGCCAACGGCTTGATAGCCAGCGCACGAGGAGGGTGGGGGGCACGTCGCTCTCGACCCAGGCCTCATCGCGACTCAGGTCGAGCGTCGATGTGTGGGGTGGGCTCGGCCCCGCCCAGCCCAACACCTGGGCAAGTGCGAGCTCCTAGTAAGCGTCGCGGTGGGGCGTTTAGAGGGGGGTTATATACCCCCCCGGCCCGGCGCTGGGTGGCGATCCAGGCGCGCCGTTCCTCCCGATACTCGGGCG
>CAYHNK010000071.1:13665-16673 GCA_964357695.1 uncultured Bdellovibrionales bacterium
GAGGGGGGGGGCCAGGGCGCTGTGGACCCAGGCCTAATGGGGCCTCTGGTGGTGCGTCTTTGGGTGGGGGGGGCTCGGCACGGCCTCGCCAAACACTTGTGCAAGTGCGAGCTCCTCTTCAGCGTCGAGGTGGGCCTTTTCGAGGGTGATGATCTCGCCGCCGGACGCGGCGCTTGGTGGCGATGTGGGGACGCGCGTCGGTTGCGGTGCTCGCTCGCCATCGCCGTAGAGCGCGACGATGGAGGTGATGAGCTGGTCGGTGGTGGGATCGAGGTCGACGAACTCGATCCCCATGCCCGGAGGCGCACCGCTTACATCGTCGTCGGCGTGACGCCGTGCCCAGCGCACGATGCCGACGCCGCGCAGGATGCGGGTGTCGTCCGCCAATCGGTACTCGAAGTGCACCCGCGCGCCAATGGGCGCAGGGTCGCTCGCCCGCACAAAGATGCCGCGCCGAGAGATATTCTTGGCAAAGCGTTCGACGAACGTCTTGCGATCAGGGTACTTGAGGTTGACCTTGATGGCGACGTCCACCCGCTGCAATCGGCCTTTGGCGGGCGCGCTGTCCACGTGCTTCTTGCTCCCGGTCAGTCGACGAGATGGTACGCGATCGTCATTTCTTTCTTGCGACGACTGATCTTGAGGGCGATGTCGCTCTTGCTGGCGCGCAGGGCTTTTGTCAGATCGGCGATGGTAGCGACGGGCTGGTTGTCCACGTTGAGGATCTCGTCATTGTTCTTGATGCCGAGCTGATCGACGAGACTCTTGGGCTTGATGCCCTTGATGGTGAGGGCGCCCCCCTTCTTGTTTTCCGTGACCTTGGGGGCCTTGCCTGAGAGTGCGAGCGCGTGCACCTCGTAGGTGAGCCAGCGCCGGCTGACGGTGAGCTTGTCGCCGTCGGTGGTGACACCCGCGGGCGCGTTGCCAAGGAGCTGGTCGACGTCGTACCAAAGCGCGCCATCGCTTGCGCCGCCTGCGGCGGGGGCTTTGTCGGCCGCCATTTTGGTGACTTCGCGTTGGAGAAACTCGAGCATCTCCTCGACCTTGCCCACCGACTCTTTGTTCTCCGCGGCGATCTGGGTCACCCGCTCTTGGATGGGGCCAAGGTCGACGCCGCCACCACCTGTGTCCTTGAGCTGCTTGACCTGTGCCTCCAGGGCGCTCATGCGCTGCTCGCCGCCGCCACCGCCGCAGCTGACGAGTGTGAAGAGAGCGCCCATGGCCATCGCGCCGCGTGTCCAACGGTTCATTGTTGCCTCCTGATACGTTGACGTGGGTTCATACCCGCATCGCATTGTAGAGGGGTGCCTGCCGAGACGCAAAACTTAGGTCGTCCGGCACGCCCTCGGATCCCTACGCCATGGGCAGGGCGCCATACATCGCGACGAGCTCACGATAGTGGCGCAGCACCTTGCCGGCATAGAATTCGTAGACCGCTTCGGGGATCTCGCCGTAGTGGGACAGGATGTAGCGCGTGGCACGCGGACCCCGATTGTACGCGGTCAGTGCCACATCCAAACGACGGAAGGTATGCTGCAAATGGGCGAGGTAGTGTGCTCCGAGGCGCACGTTCAAGACCGGGTCGAAGCTGTGACTCTCAGGCCATTCGTCGCCGAGCTGTCCCGCCATCCACGACGCCGTCTGCGGCATGAGCTGCATGAGACCTTCGGCCCCTACGGGCGAAATCGCCAAATGGTCGTAGCGGCTCTCAACGTGGATGACAGCGACAAATAGCAGCGGATCGAGCCGCAGCCGCTGCGCCTCGTGACACAGGACTTGTGCCGTGCGCAGCGCGTCGACCTGCCCGAGGGTACGTGAGTTGAGCATGAGCTCCTGCGCCACGGCGTCTTGTGTGGTCAGCGCCACCGGCGCGCGTGGTAGCACCAGGCGCAACGCTTGCTGCTCGAAGGCCACAGGATCACGCAGCGCTCCGAGTGCTGCTTGGCCGCTGTGGAGCTCGGCCCAGTCATGTGCCAGCGCATGGGCCGCAAACCCCACGGGGGCGCCGAGCAGCGTCAGACCCACCGCCACAGCCCATCGATAGCGATTTCCGCGACCACGTCTTGACGTCATTTCTCCCCTCCGTCGCTGCTAGTGTGTGCCCGCAACCGTCGTGCGCAAGAGCCCGGATGCGAAAAGTCCGCACGTGCCGCAGCGTTCTCTAGATTAGACGGCCCATATCGCCACGCGCTTCAGTGTCGTGGCGATCTCGGGCCTGCGGGCCGATGTGGGGGGAGAGGGAAACGAGACGAGAGAGTCGAGAGCCTAGTTCTCCGGCTGACGGCTCGTGCGCGCCGGCCGCCCAAGCTTCTCATCCAGCCCGTCGAGCCGCGTGCGCAGCGTCTCGACGTCATGGCGCATGCGCTGCACGTCGTCCGTGGTCGCGATTTGCAGGTTCGAGAGTAGCCAATGGATGGAGGTGTCAACGCGCTTTTCGAGACCGCCGACCGTGTCGTTCCAGATCACTGTCGCATCAGCTCCGCGCACCCGCTCCAAGATCTTGTACGCACCGAGGCGACCGATGAGGTCTTCGAGATGCCGACGGACATCGGCGACGGGCAGGCCGCTTTGCTCGACGAGGTCGCGCACGGTCTTGGCGACGCCCTCCTCGGCGTCGAGCAGCTCGCGCGCGCGCTGCTGCAAGGTTTGGAGCATTTCTTCGGCCCGCGTGCGGGCGTTTGTAGTGATTGACATGGTCGTTCTCCTTACTTGTTTTCATGCGGCACACGCCGCTTGCTGCTGTGCGTCACGAGAGAAGATAACACGGCGCGTTATCTGGTCAAGGGCCCAATCGATTTGGCAGTGCGGTCTCCGCGTTGTCGACGCTGTGGCCGTTGTGCTAGCTAGCACCGCATGAATGAGTCAAATGCGGCGGCCTTGCGTCGCCAATTCCTCCAGTTTTTCGAAAGCCGCGGGCATGCGCTCGTGGCCTCGAGCTCGCTCGTACCTGCGAATGACCCGACGTTGCTGTTCACCAACGCCGGCATGGTGCAGTTCAAGGACGTCTT
>CAYHNK010000072.1:0-16644 GCA_964357695.1 uncultured Bdellovibrionales bacterium
TATGCGACACACGGGGCAATCCGGTGTGCAGCGATAGTACGACCTGCATCGCGGGCTACTGCACCAACGGCTCGATCTGCAACATCGACTGTCCGAACGCGGGCGAGCTGTGTTGGGACGACGGCCACTGCCAGTCCGACTTCTGCACGAGCCCCGCCCAATGCCCCGGCGGCTACACGTGCAATCTCGCGAGTCAGCAGTGCGTCGCAGCGACGGGCGGCACAGCGGCGCCGTGGTACGAGCTCGGCGGCTCTGCCATCACGGGCCTTCCCAACAGCGGCGGCGCCACCGACATCAACATCGCCGTAAGCTCTGCGGGCGACCCGGTGGTGAGCTTTCTCGCCAGCGGCGACCTGCGGGTCGTACGATGGCAGGCAAGCAGCTGGAGCGACATCGGCGGCAACAGCTCGATGGGCGCGAGCTTCGCCGAGTCGCCGAGACTCGCGATCACACCGAGTGGTGCCCCTGTGGTTGCGTGGGCGGTGGGTGGTGGCCCCATCTTCGTGCGCCGTTACACAGGCGCGTGGCAGTCGTACGTCGGGTCGACGATCGACTCCGGCGCGGCGAACGGCCTCGCCTTCCCCAATCAGCAAAGCGGCTTGGGGCCAGCGCTCGCGCTCGACGGCAGCGGCTATCCCATCGTCGCGTGGCAGCAGTTCGTCTCCGGCACGCGGTCGGACACGACGACGTGGAGCGGCACGCAGATCTTCTTGCGCCGTTGGAATGGCAACGATTGGGTGGAGATCGCCCAGTCGGCCACGTATGGTGATACCTACGGCGTCTGCGATGCACCGGCGTCTGCCAATCGCACGACGGTCGCGGTCAATCCGAACGACGGCGCGGTACTCGTCGGCTGGGGCGATGGCGCGAACGCGGTGCGCAGCGCCACCGCGATGGTGGGCGCCGCCGCTTGGTTCGCGCTCCCCAGCTTTTTGGCGCCCAGCACGGGCATCAATGGGCTCGTGGCGCAGTTTGCGCCCGACTGGTACAGTCCTACGACCATGAAGATGCCGGTGTTCGCCTACAGCTACTACGCCAGCGGTGACTACATCGACGTCATGTATCTCGGTGCCGGAATGAATGTCTGGAACTACGCGCGCTCGATCACGGGCGCGCAACAGCCGACGCTCGGCCGAGATCTCAGTGGCAACATGCTGCTCGGTTGGGTCGGCAGTAACAACGTCTACATGGACCAGTCGCAGCCAGTCTACGGGGGTGGCATGAGCTTTAGCGACCTCGACGGCTCGTCAGTCGGCAGCGGCGTGTCGCTGTTCACCGACGGCTCGAGCAGTTACACGCTGAGCCCAGCGTTCGCACCCGCCGTCGCTGCCGGTGGGTCAGCCCCGAGCCCGCGTCGCGTGTGCGTGGCCTTCGACAGCAATGGCGCGGTGCGCGTGCAGTGCCACGATTTGCCGTAGCGAACGCGATCTTGTCGCCACGCCTTCGCCGTGGCACAACCCCCAGAGCACCCCTGCCCCCGGGAGATACACGATGATGTGGTCGCCGTTCCGCTTGGCCGTAGCTGTCGCCCTGACGCTCGTTGGCTGCAAGGTGGACGTGCCGCCTCTCGACGACGCCAACGCACGGTTCGCCTGCAACGAGGACAACGACTGCGCGGATGGCCACTACTGCTTTCACGAGCTCGGCACCAACGTTGGATACTGCCAGACGAGCACGCAGACCGACGATCCCTGCATGGCCTTCCCCTGTCAGAATGGCCACGTTTGCACCGTCAATGAGCAACACCAGCCAGTGTGCGAGCAGTGCCGCTACGTCGCCAATAGCTGCGGCGACGGCTTCGTCTGCGTCAAGAGTAGCTCGACCACCTCGAGCCTCTGCGTGCCAAGCTGCGGTCCGGTCGACAGCGATTGTGTGAGCTCCAGCGGTTCCGGTCGGTGCGTCATCACCCAGGGCTACCCAAGCGGGAACGACGTGCAGGGGACGGTCCAGGTGTGCGCCTCCTGTGCGCCCGAGTGCACCGCCGCGCAGTGCTACTACCCGGACAACACCGACAATTGGGAACAGGCGGCGCAGTGCACCATGCCACCGGTATCCTGCTCCCCTTACGGCACGGGTAGCGGGTGCGGCTCCGACTACTGCCTCGGCACCTACTGCGCCGGCACCCCCACCCTGTCCTGCTCCACGGGGTGCTCAGGCGGCGACATCTGCGGCGACGACGACAGCGATGGCAGCTATTTCTGTCGCTCCGCCAGCTGCGCGTCGGGCACGTGTCCCAATCCGTACACGTGCGATGGGTCACAGTGTGTGTACACCGTTGCGAGCAGCTGTCCTGCCGTCCCATGCATCGGCGAAGACGTGTGTGTCGCCGGGTCGTGTCGGCCCCCGTTCTGGTACCAGCTCGGGAGCTCGGTGGCCCAGGGGATCCCCAGCACATCGAACGTCGAGAGCTTCGACATGGCGCTCGATAGTGGCGGCAACCCCGTCATCGCGTGGGTAGCAAGCGGCTGGTTGTACATGACACGCTGGGTGCCAGGCAGCGGCGCCTGGAGCTCCGTCGCGACTGCCACGTTTGGCAGCTCGTCGTTCCCCAGCATCGCGCTCGATGCCGCGGACCGACCGGTCATCGCGTGGCAGCAAAGCACCGACGGCATCTGGGTGAAATACTACGACACGACCACGGGCTGGACCTCGTACACGCAAGGCACCTTCCCGACAGACTCCGCCGTCGGCTTCGGCATCGCTATCAGCCCCATGGCGCCGGCCGAAGTGCACACGCCGCAAGTCGTGACAAGTGGCGCGGATGTCTACGTCGCTTGGCGCGAGCTCGACGCCAGTAACCCAACGCGACTACAGCAGGTCTATCTGCGCCGCTGGGACGCAACGAGCGCTCTATGGACCGAGATCAGCGGCTCCGCAAGCAACCTCGGCATCAGCAGCAGCAGCACAATCGACGCCACGCATGCAGCACCCAGCCTCGCCGTGCAGGGGTCCGACGTCGTCGTCGGCTGGTACCTCGGGGGCAATCTGCAGCTGAGCCGGTCGACCGCGGGCGGGCCATGGACTGCGCTGTCGACGCTGGTGTTCACCGGCTACACCCTCGACGGCCTGGGCCTCGCCTTCGACAAGAGCAATCGACCGGCGGCTGCCCTGAGCTACTGGACGGGTAGCGCGGTCGCCATTGAGGCGTGGTACTTCAACAGCAGCGCGTACACGTGGGTCTCGACTACGCAGCTGTTGAACACCACGGCGCCCTCCCTCGCGCGCGATGCCTCCGGCAACCTGGCATTGGCCTACACCGACATGTCCACGGCCTCACCGCCCACCTACTTCACCGCCAACCGCGATGACGCTATGGGCTGGGTGGAAATCGATGGATCGCGCACCAACGATGGCGTCTCGATCCCGGCGCCCGCGTACACTCGCGGCCCGACGTACGCCCCAGTAGTCGCCGCGGCGCCGACCGCAGGCGGACGATTGTGCGTCGCGTGGATCGAGTACAGCATGATCCGACTGCGCTGCCACAGTGGGCTGTAAACCGATCGGCTTGAAGGGAACGGGCTAGAACTGCCCCTGCCAGGCGAGGCCGACACCGTCCGTGGCGAGCATGGGCACCCACGCGGTCGTCGCCGGCTCGTCCTTGCCGCTAAGCCAATGGGCGACAAAGCCGCCACCAATCGACAGTACGCCGACGGCCAACCCTGCGGTGGCCATACCCGCTGCCTTGGGCGCGTCCTGCGCCGCGCGCTGCGCACCCACCTCGTATGTGGTCACGCCGCCGGTGTTGTTCAGCGTGCGATTGGCGTCGCCCTCGAGGCTCTTGGCGCGAATACCCTGGAACACACCGAAGGCGCCAGCGACACCGCCTACCGACCACAACGTGATGGGCAGCCAGCCGATGCGTCCGCGTGACACCTTGGCCTCGACGGCCGGCGTGGACTCGACGGGGCCGGGTGCTGACTGCATGGGCGCGGGCGCCAGCGTTGGCTTGACGATCCTGGGCTCCGCCTCAGGCGTCTTGGCGACTGACGCGGCGCGGCTGTCAGTGGTGCCGGCGGCGGCAAGCAGCTTGTGCGCCGATTTGCGGATGGTCTCGATGAGCGCGTCCACCTCACCGCGAACGGTCTCATAGACGCGGTTCTCGGTGTCGGCCATGCGAATGTTGATGAGCTTGATGTTGACGACGTAAGTGCTGCCCACCTTGCCGATATGCGAGGCGATGATGCGATCGACGCCGAGCGCACCGCCGATCTCGGCGAGACAGGAGGCATCGGTGCAGCCGACGATGTCCTTCTCCTTCTCGAAGCCAAGCATCGATTGAATGTCGCGGCCGGCAATGACCTTGTACTTGCCGATGCTATCGACCTCCACGGTGAGGATCTCGGTCAACGTCGGCACGAGCTCCTTTTCGACGCCGGTGGCCTGGATATCCAGCACCGCCACCTTGCTCTTCTCCTCGGCCAAGGCACTTCCCGCACACAACAGCGTCATCATCCACACCAACGATCGCATGACCCCTCCTCGGGTATTCCCAGGTAGCAAACGGCACAATCCTAGCGTGCATTCAGCTGCACAACAACGTCCCACGGCGAATTCTCGTTTGCCGCTCGCGCGCGCGCAATGGTAAACGGGAGAGATCATGAGCAACGACGCCGTCGTTTTTGTGCAGAACCTCTTGCGCATTCGCCCCGAAGAAGCGCGGCGAACCGGTCTCGCCTTTCTCTATCTGTTCTCCGCCATCGGCGCCTTTATCGTCAGTCGCATCGCGCGCTCGGTGCTCTTTCTCGAGCTACCGAACTACCGCGAGCAGCTGCCGCTCGCCTATGTTGCGACGGCTGTTTCCGTTTCGCTCACCATGTACGCCTACGCGCGCGTGGAGCGCACCTGGCGTCGCGACCAGACGAACGTCGTCACCCTCACCGCGCTCATCTGGATCACACTGGCGTTTCGCTGGGCGCTCGCGACCCCGAGCCATGCCGTCTACTGGGCGTTTTACGTGTGGGTCGAAATCCTCGGCTCGTTCACGATCGTGCAGTTTTGGAGCTTTGCGGGCGAGATCTTCAATTCGCGCCAGGCCAAGCGCCTGTTCGCCATCATCGGCGGTGGCGGCGTCGTCGCCAACGTCATCGTCGGCTTTGCCATCTCGGGCTCGGTCAAAGCGCTCGGCACCGAAAATCTGCTGTACGTCATCACGGGATTTCTCGCCGTGAGCCTCATCAGCGTGGCGGCGCTCGGGCGCGACGCGGCCATCGAGCTCACCGCCGCCCACGTGCGCAAGCCCAGCCCGCCGACACGCGCCGGCACGTTGCGTCCCCCACAGGGCGTCTTCTCCACCCGGCACGTACAGCTCGTCGCCACGGTGGTCGTCGTCACCTACATCGTCTCGACACTCGTCGACTATCAATTCCAGGTCATCGTCGGGGATTTCATCCCCGGTAAGGATGATCGCTCGGCGTTCTTCGGCGCTTTTTTCGGCGTCACCGGCATTCTCGCGGCGGGCATACAGTTCTTTCTCACCGCCCGCATCCTCGAGCGTTTTGGCGTGCTCGTGGCGCTCAGCCTCTTGCCGCTCACCATGCTCTCGGGGTCGCTGAGCCTCGCCGTCGTGCCGGCGGCGCTCGCGCTCGGCGCGGTGACTTTCACCAAGGGCTCCGAGAACGTGCTGCGCTACACCATCAACGATTCGACGATGCAGCTGCTCTATTTGCCGCTGCCCGTGCATCTGCGGGGCCGCGCCAAGGCGTTTATCGACGGCATGCTCAAGCCCATCGCGGTCGGCACCGCCGGCATTCTGCTCGCGCTACTCGTCGGCCAACTCGAGAAGCTCTTGCATGTGGATGTCGGATTTCATCTCGGCATTGCCGATTTGAGTTGGGCCACAGCGATCGGTCTCGTCATTTGGATGGGTGCGCTCTTTGGCCTCAAACGTGAGTATCTCAAGACCCTCGTGCAGACGTTGCAGCGCCGCCGTCTCAACTTCGCGGATGCAAGCTTTCGCATCCAGGACGAAGGCACCGTGCGTATTCTCGTGCGCGCCCTCGATGGCGAAGAGATTGGCGAGATCTTGCATGCCCTTGAGCTCTTGCCCTTTGTCGCCAAGAAGGGGCGCGGCGAGCTAGACTTGAAGGTCGCCCAGCTCTTGCGCCACGAAGCTGGCGACGTGCGCGTCGCCGCGTTGCGCTACTTGCGCGATGCGGCTCCCGCCGCCACCACCGAGGACGTCGCTCGTCTGCTCGAGGACGATGCTGGTGACGTCCGCGCGGCCGCGGTGTTGACCCTATGCGCCATCGCCCACGAACAGGCCATCGAGCAGGTTCATCCGCTGCTCGATGACAACGACGCGCAGGTGCGGGCCGCGGCGGTGGCCGGTTTGATTCGCTACGGCGGCCTCGACGGCGTGCTCGCCGCCGCCGAGAAGCTCAAGTCCATGTTGCAGAGTCCCGAGGCGGCCGCGCGTCGCCAGGCGGCCTGGGTGCTCGGCGAGGTCGGCGTGCAGCACTTCTACCAGCCGCTCGTGCCGCTGCTTGCCGACGACAGCCCCTCCGTGCGCCTCGTCGCCATCGAGGCCGCCGGACGCCTGGGATCACCGAAGCTCGTCGACCCACTCGTGTCCCAGCTCAGTCAGCCGCGCCTGTGCGGCGCAGCGGTCACCGCGCTTGCCGCCTATCCGATCGAGATCGAGACCCGCCTCGCGACGCTGCTCGACGATCGCACCACCGGCGCCACGGTACGCAGCCAGATCTGCCGCGTGCTGGGCCGACGTGCTGGGGCGCGCGCGGTCGAGACCCTGGTGGTGCATCTGGACGATCCCGAACGCCAGGTGCGCCACGCCGTCACCGCGGCGCTGGTGGCGATTGTGCACAAGAATCCGGGGACACGGCTCGATGCCCGCATCATCACCGACAGCGTGCGCCGCTCCGCCATCGAGGTGACGGCCCTCATCGCCATGGCGTGCGACCTGCGACTCGATGGCGACACGCTGCTCTTGCGCGACGCGCTCGAGCATCGCACGACGCAATCGCAAACGCAGATGGTGACCCTCTTGGGCCTGAAGTACCCGCTCGAGACCATCGAGCTCGTGCGCCAAAATCTCATGAGCGCCCACCCCGCAACCCGCGCCAATGCCGTCGAGGTGCTCGACAATCTACTGTCCAAAGACGAAAAGGCCTTCATCATTCCTCTCGTCGAGGACACGACCGCGGAGCGCAAGCTCACGGCCGTCGGGGAGATGCTCGAAGTGTCGCGCACGAGCCGGGATGGGCGCTTGCGCGAGCTGCTGGCGAGCGACGACGCGTGGCTGCAGATGTGCGCCGCGATGGCCTGCGCAAGCATGGGTGCGAAGACGATGATCCAAGAGGTACGTGCTCTGCTCGAGGCGCAGTACCCGGTGTGCCGCGAAACGGCCATCGTCGCACTTCGACAGCTCGGCGACGGGCGCAACCTGAAGCGCGATATTGCGCGTCTCGCCGAGGATGCGTCCCCGGCGATCCGCCGCTACGCGCAGCACCTCGTCGCGCAGGCGTCGTAGGCCCCGGGCTTGTTGCACCCGACCGCTCGGCCCTCTATATAGCCACAGTCCAAGAAAGGGAGCACCTCGTGGCCGCTGCTACCATGCGTCGATTCGCGCTCGTGCTCGCTGGTGCCGCCGCAATCGGCATCGGCGGATGCAAGCCTCGCACGCCCATGCCCATTTTGACAGCGCCGGATGGCAAGGTCATCGAGGCGCCGCCCGCTCCCGGCGAGCAGGAAGAGAAAGCCGCGAGCGCGCTGCTCGGCGAGGCCCGCGCCCTCGCCAAGAGTGGCGACACCAAGGGGGCGGGCGCCAAAGAGGACCAGATCCTCGCCGGCTTTCCTGCCACCGCCGCCGCCGCGGAGATCTTTGCCGCACGTGGTGCCGAAGCTGAGCGCACAGGCGACACAACGGCTGCCGTCGCCGCCTACGAGAAGCTGCTATTCTACCGACCCTCTGTTGCGGGCGGTGATGCCATTCGCGAGCGCTACGGCGCCTTGCTCATCGGCGTGGAGCGCTATGCCGATGCCGCCAACATGCTCCTGGCGCTCTACCAGAGCCGACACGAGGCCCGCGACAAGGCGCGCGTTGGCTTCGTGCTCGTCGATGCGCTGGCGCAGGCCGGACGGGCGCGCAAAGCGGTCGAAGTGTGCGCCGACCTCGTCGGCCTGAGCGGCCTCGCCGCCCCCGAGCGTGATCGCGCCGCAGCCCTCGCCCTCGATTTGTTGCAGACGCAACTCACGTTCCAGGAAACCGCGAGCCTGTGGAGCGATGTGCGGCGCTCGCCAAGCTGGCGCTTCTTGCAGCCGGCCATCGCTTTTCGCCTCGGCAAGATCTACTATCACACGCGCGATTTCGATCGTTCCGAAGAGATGATTGCCCTCGTCGCCGACCGCTACGGCGACAGCCCGTACGCTGGCCAGGCACGCGAGTTTCTCGCGCGACTCAAGTCGCGCTTCCTCGTCGATCCGAACGCCATCGGCGTGCTCTTGCCTCTCTCGGGCAAGTACCAGCAGTTTGGTCAGCGCTCACTCGAAGCCATCAAGCTCGGGCTCGGCCCCGTGAGCACACTGCGCCTTGTGGTCAAAGACACGCAGGGGGATGCCGTCATCGCCAGCCAGGCGGTCGAAGACTTGGTGCTCACCGATCACGTCGCCGCCATCATCGGCCCACTGTTCTCTAACGAGGCGCTCGCCGCAGCACTGAAAGCCGAAGAATTCAGCGTACCGCTGCTCTCGCTGTCGTACATGGAGGGTCTACCGGAAATCGGACCGTTCATCTTTCGCACCGCACTCACGGTCAAGGCACAGGCACAAGCGCTCGCCAAGGTGGCCTTCGATTCCCTCGGCTACCGCACCTTCGCGCTGCTCTATCCACGCAGTCGCTACGGCGAGGAGTTTGTCGACGCGTTCTGGGACGAGGTCGATCGTCGCCGCGGCTCGGTGCGCGGCGCCGAGAGCTACGAGCACGATCAGACGACCTTTCAGGAGCCCGTGCGCAAGCTCGTCGGTCGCTGGTACACGCTCGCGCGCAAGGACTACCGCGAGGCGCTCGATGAGCTGCGGCGTCAGAAGCTGCCACCGCATCGCCTGCAAATGGAGGTCGCCAAGCTCGACAAGGTCATCCCCCCCATTGTCGACTTCGATGCCATCATCATCCCGGACGGCTCGCGCAATATCGGCCTCATTGCGCCCGCGCTGGTCTTTGAGGACATCATCCTGACGCACAATCCGAAGATGCTCGAGAAGATCAAGAAGGCCACAGGTCACGATGACGTCGAGCCGCTCACCTTGCTCGGCGCGAGCACCTGGAACAGCCCGCAGACCCTCGAGAGCTGCGAGAAGTACTGCGAGGACGCGATCTTTGTCGACGGCTTCAATGCCGATAGCCCGCAACCGGCCGTGCGCGATTTTGTCACGGCGTTTCGCACCGCCACTGGCGCCGATCCTCATCTCACCGACGCCCAGGCCTTCGATACCGCCGGCCTCTTGCGCGCGGTGCTGCTGCGTCAGGGGGCCCGCGCACGTCCCGCGTTGGCCGAGGCCCTGCGCAGGATGCCACCGTTCGAGGGCGTGACCGGCCGGCTCGCCTTCGACAAGCTGGGGGAAATCGATCGCCAGCTCGTGGTGCTCACCATCCACGAGGGCATCATTCGCCCGTGGCAGTCCGAGGGCGAGCGCCCACAAGGTTAGGCCGCCACACCGCTGCGCCCGCGACCTCATGGACGCCGAATCACTGCGACACTTCTTTGGCCCCGGCGGTCCCCTCTCCCGCGCCCACACGGCCTACGAAGAGCGGCCCGAGCAGCTCGCCGCCGCACAGGCCGTGCAGCGTAACCTCGGCATTGGGGACCGGCTCGTCCTCGAGGCAGGAACCGGCAGCGGCAAGACACTTGCGTATCTCGTGCCCGCCATCGCGAGCGGTGTGCGTGTCGTCGTCTCCACCGCCACGAAAACGCTACAGGAGCAGATCGTCGACAAAGATGTACCGTTGCTCGAGCGCGCGCTCGGTCGGCGCGTCGCCGTGCAGGTCATGAAGGGCAGGACCAACTACCTGTGCGTAGCACGCACAAGCCGCGTGGCGGCGCAACCGTTGTTGCCATCGATCGCGGAGCAAGACACGCTGGCACGCGTGCTGCGCTGGTCGCAGACCACACACACCGGTGATCGCGCCGAGCTCGACTTCCTGCCGGAGCACTGGCCGATGTGGCGCGAGCTCACCGCCACGGCGGAGCAGTGCACCGGGCGCACCTGTCCCGACTACGCGCGCTGCTGGGTCGCCGGCATGCGGCAGCAGGCACAAACCGCTGAGCTCATCGTCGTCAACCACCACCTGTACTTTGCTGACGCTTCGCTACGCTGGCGCCTGGGCGAGGGGGCGCTCGCCGTGTTGCCGCCGCACGAGGCGGTCATCTTCGACGAGGCACACGAGGTCGAAGAAATCGCTTGTCAGCACTTTGGCGTGCACGTCTCTGAAGCGCGCCTCGACGAGCTCGTTCGCGATGTGGAGCGTTTCGCTGTCGAGCAAAAGCTCAGCGCCGCCCTCGCGCAGCTCGGGCTCGACGAGCTGCGGGCCGCGGCCCGCACGTTCTTTGCTGCACTCGGTCCCGTCGCGAGCCGACGGCTGCTCGCTCTTTCGCTTGCCGACGCTCTGCGCACACCGTACGCACGTCTCGAAGATGCTCTTGCCCATCTCGAGGCCGCACTCTTGGCACAGGCCGAGGAGCAGGCAACGCAGCTCGCGCGACGGGCAGGTGCTTTCGGTCATGATCTCGGCTTTGTCATGCGCCGCCCGCTGCCCTCGACACTGGCCTACGAGGCAACCGACGCGCCGACCGACACCGAAGCGTACGTGCGCTACGTCGAGCCACACGGTCGCGGCGTCGCGCTCGTCGCCCGTCCGCTCGAGGTCGCGCTGCGACTCCAACAGGCCATCCTCGGTCGCGCCGCGGTCTTTGTCTCCGCCACGCTGACTGTCGACCAAAAGTTTGATTACTTTCGCACACGCCTGGGACTCGACGCGGCGCGCGAGCTGCGCGTCGACTCACCCTTCGACTTTGGTACGCACAGCGCCATCTACATCGCGGACGATCTTCCGGCCGTTGACGACCCACAGTTTCCCGCGCTCGCGGCTGAGCGTGCCGCGGCGCTCGTCACGGCGGCCGGAGGCGGCGCGTTCGTGCTGTGTACGAGCCACCGCTCGCTGCCGGTCATGCGCGAAGCCCTCACGCGCGAGCGTCACATGCGCGTGCTCATGCAAGGCGAGCGCCCGCGATCGACACTGCTGGCCGAGTTCGCCGGGGACGGCCATGCGGTGCTCGTTGCCACCATGAGCTTTTGGCAGGGCGTCGACATCCCGGGAAGTGCCCTGCGGCTTGTGATCATCGATCGCTTGCCCTTTGCCTCACCGGCAGACCCGCTCGTCGCCGGCCGCATCGACTATCTGCGCAGTCTCGGCGTCGAGCCCTTTCGCGCCTACCAGCTGCCGCAGGCTGTGCTGCTCTTGCGACAGGGATTCGGACGACTCTTGCGCACGCAACGCGACCGAGGTCTCGTCGCAGTGCTCGATCGCCGCCTCGTCGGGCGGAGCTACGGTAGCCTGTTCTTGCGCAGTCTGCCGAGCTGCCCACGCCTGCACACGCTCGCCGACGCGCAAGCGTATCTCGCGACGGTGCACCCCGACGCCGCGTCACACGCTAACGTTTGAAGAATCGCCGCAACAAGCCGCCGGACGAGCTTGCTTGCTTGTCCTTGCGCATTGAAATCAGGCGCAGCTCGCGTTCGGCTTCGCGGTTTTTCGGATTGAGCGCGAGCGCGCGCTTGAGGTGTCGCACGGCGTCATCAGGGCGGCCTTCGGCGTGCGCGATCCGACCCTGGAATTCGCTGACCACATCCAGCTTGTCGTTCATGTCCCCGGCCTTGCGCAAGGCGTCGAGCGCCTGCGACAGCTGTGCCTGGCCGTGCTCGAGATAGGTGGCATAGCCGAGATAGGCCCAGAACTCCGCTTCGCCCTTGTTGAGCTCCACCGCGCGACGCAAGAGTGCTGCGGCGGCCACGCCTTGACCGCGGCGTACGAGATTTTGCGCGCGATGAAAGAGTCCCTCCGCCTCGATGATCACCGCCACATCGGTCGGCAACCCCTGTCGTTCGCGCTCGAGCAGAAAATCGTAGCCCTTGCGTTGCGCGGGATCGGAAAGGACTGTGCTCGCCTCACCGACGCGTGCAAAGATGGTCTCGAGCCGACGCGCCCGCGCGCCCAACGCCACGCCAGCATAGCTGTCGGAATGCCAGCGCTTCGCGGCCGCCAGGTACGCGCCCTTGACGAGCTCGGTACCCGCGGTGGCCTCGAGTCCGAGCACCTGGTAGTGGGTCATGGTATCGAGCGAGGCAAACACCCGATCGATTTCCTGCAATCGCACGCGCAGCTGGGGCGAGAGGTCAGATGAGAGCGTGTCCTCTGCGGGTGCCACGGCGGCGGCCATCGCCTCGTGGACCGTCGACGCCGGTACCTCCTCACCTTGGGCGAGAGGTCGCAAGCCTCCCAGCGCCGTCAAGGTCGCGAAGGCCACTTGGTGTGCGGAGCTCGCCTGCGCCACCATCTTCGCCACATCGAGCACGCCTGCGGGAAGCTCCACGCGCGCACCGCCGACCTTGAGGATCGCCTGGCACAAGGCGGCAAAAGCGCGGGTGGGCACGAGCTGCTGGCCACCGTAGAGAGTCCAGAAGGCGCGCAATTGCGCCGCGCGCAGATCTTGAACGAGCGCCACGAGAGACTCTCCCAGCGTATCGATGCCCAACGAGGCCAGCTCTGCTTGCGGCTCCTCGTCGCGGAACTCGAGGATACCGGTCATCGCCACCGCCAGCTGACGAACTGCGGCGACGACACGCGTGCGCCCCTGCGTCGTACGTTGCTCGTGGATATGCAGCGTTTCGGGCCGACCCTTGAGAAACACGAGCGTCATCTTGTCCTCGACGCCTTCCCACACGAGACGCCCGGTGCGACGCGCGCGCGCTACATCGGAGAGCACCTGTGCGCCCAGCGTGCGCCCCGCAAGCTCCACACGAAATCCACTCATCGCCCCACCTCGAAGCGCGTCGGTAGAAGTGCCAGGGGTCTTGCCTCCCACGCCACCCAGCGCTCCGCCAGCTGTGTCCAGGGTCCCATACCCCCTTGCGCAACGAGCGTCAGCTGCGTCGCCAACGCGCCCAAGTCGAGTGCCTGCTCAGGGATCCTGACTTCGACTTCGTCGCTATCCAGAAGGCCGGCGCGCATCTTCGCTTCCGCGATCGCGTCCGCCATGCTCCCGATCGCGTCGACGAGCCCCAGCTCCAGCGCCTGCGCCCCGGTGTAAACGTGCCCCTCGGCCACCTCACGCACGCGCGCGAGTGGCAATCTGCGACCGGCCGCGACTTTGGCGAGAAAATCGTCGTAGTAGAGCTCGAGGTTGTGCGCGAGACGACGGCGGCCCTCGTCCGAGAGCGCATGATGCGACATCTGCCAGTCGGCCTCGGGGTTTGTGGCGTACACGCGCGCATGCACGCGGGTGCGCACCAGCAGATCGGACAGATCGAGATGCAACGCAAACACCCCGATGGACCCGGTGATGGTATTGGGCTGGGCGATCACGACGTCCGCGGGCGCGGCGATGTAGTAGCCGCCCGACGCGGCGACGTCACCCATCGAAACAACGACGGGCTTGGTTTGCTGTAATCGCCGCACGGCGCGCCAAATGACGTCTGCGGCCGTCACGTCTCCTCCGGGACTATCGATGCGCAGCACCACTGCGCGCACGGCGCTGTCGGTGAGCGCGTCCTCGAGCGCACCCACGAGCTCCGCCGCCGTCACGGTGGGCCCTGGCAGAGGATTGTCGCCGCTTTGCATGGCGATGGTACCCACCACCGGCACCACCGCAATGACCGCCGGAGCGCCCCAGCGGTGCGCACGCCGCGCCTGCACAGTCGCCGACCCGCCGCGCTCGCGCACTCGCGGCGCCGCGTTGGGATCGGTCGGCTGCGTCAGCTCGTCGACCAAATGGGCGCGCTGCGCCTCGCTGGCCGTAAAGAGCCCCGTCGCCAGAACGCGCTCCACGTCAGAGGCCGCTAGCGCTCGATCGTGCACGAGCGCATGGCGCAACGTGGCCATTGCCTCGCCCAGCAGTGCCCGCTGCACGGTCTCGTCCTCGGGTCGCGGCGTCGAGCGGGTCAACGCATCAGGCGCGGTTTTGAAGCGTCCCATGGCCACTGCGTCAAAACGTACGCCCACGCTCGCCAAGGTGTCGGCGAGATAGAGCTCACGCACGGCAAAGCCGTCGAGCGTCAGCGATGCGGCGGTGTCCATACGAATGCGGTCAGCCGCTGCGGCGATGAGAAAGGCCTTCTCGTCGGCGTTGCCGATCTCGGCGACCACCTGCTTGCCGGCACGGCGCAGCGCGAAGATCGCCGCGCGCAGATCATCGACTTCTGCGAGACCCACGTCGAGCTCGCCGATGGGCAAGATCACCTGCGCGACACTGGGGTCGCGCGCCAGCTCGGCGAGCCGATAGGCGGCTGTCGCAATACTCGAGCGCGCGGCGAGCACACCCCCGGACGACTCCGTGAGATCACCGCTGAGCTCAAGCTCGACGATGCGTCCTTGCTCGGCGACGAAACTATCGCGCTGCGTGGCACGCGTGGTCACGGCGTAGAGCTGCGCCGCCCGCGCCGAGGGCCGGTCGCCAAAACGAGGCGCTGCGGCGCCACCCACCAACGACGCGCCGCCAAACCCCAGCTCGAGGCCGAGCCACAGTCGGCCATCGCGCGGGGTGTAGGCGACGCGTGCATGGGCGCCGTCATAGGGTGCAAGATCCACCAACAGGGTCGGCACCGCCACGCGAGGTGCCGCACGTCGCACGGTCATCTCGGAGGCGAGCGTCAACCAGGTGGCCCCCGCGATAGGACGCACGCCCAAGCCAAATCGATAGCTCGGCGCGACCTCACGGCCCCGCGTTGGCGGACGATTGAGCGCATCGGCCGCGGCGGAAATCGCCAACCACGACGTAGGCTCGGCAACCACACCGAGGTCCCAACGACCCATGCCGTCGAGCTCGCCGGCCCGCGCACCGTAGAGACGATAGGCCGCGCCGCCGGTGACGCAGTCGCCCAAATGCAGCGCCAGCCCTGCGGTCAGACGTCGGTGGCGTGCGCCCGGCGCGGAGACCCAATCGTGCCCAAGCGCGAGAGACAAGGGCCCGACGGGAAGAACGCCGTAGACCCCCGCTCGGTTGGGCGCGCCCTGCCGCTCCCCCAGAAGTCGCAGATGCACCTCGGGCCCGTCGACAACACCCGCCGCGGCGACATCGAACGCTGCGGCTGCCGCGCCGCGCGACACCGCACTCACGTCCAGCGGCGCCGTGACGCCGTCCGTCGTTGCGACGAGCGATGCCGCAGCAATGACCAGGAATGCAGCCGTCATGTGAGCCCCCGTCCGTTGTTCAAACCCTCGGTGATGGCACCGACGCAGTGTGGCGCGCGTCCAAGCTGCGTGCTCAGCCAAGTCTGAATCGTCTTCTCGACTGCGTCGGCAACCCTCGTATCCTCGCACGTCTGGCGACGCCAGACCGCTGCAACCGCGGGCGCAAGCTCGATGCCACGCGGAGGGCACCTTTCGCAAGTGGTTTGCGCGGCACTGACATCCAACCACAGACGCGCGCCGAGGGGCTCACCGCACAGCGAGCAGACATCCAAAGGGGGCAACAATCCCGCCGCCGCCAACATGCGTGGATAGGCGACGACGGCCTCGGCCACGGCCGCGCGCGCTACCGCGTCGAGACCTGCGCAAAGAGCACGGTGCATATCCCGAGCTTCGTGGTGCTCCGGGGCGAGACTGCGGGCGACATCCAGGAGGATGGTGGCTCGCTCGATCTGCTCCAACGAGCCGCGAATGCCGAGACGCACATCGCGCAAGGACGCGCCGTCGAGACGCCACAGGCCTCGGCGCTCAACGAGCTGCGCATCGATGGAGGCAAACAGCTCGAGCGTGCCTTGAAATCGTCGCCGCGACGCTCGCGCCCCAGCGGCGAAGGCGGAGACGCGACCCAACTCGGGTGTGAGCAGCTCGACGATGCGGTCACTGTCGCCATAGTCTTGACGACGAATGACAACGGCCTCGGTGACGACCTGCCGAGCGACGGCGCGCATGCGGTCACGAGCCCCCTAGCGCGCCAGGCTCTCGAGATTGTCGCGGCAACGCGACTGGAACTCGCCGTCGGCTTTGGCATCGCCGCAGACAGCAAATGCCTCACGCGCGCCGTCGCGGTCGCCTTGCTTGAGCAGGCCGAGGCCCAGATAGAACTCCATGGCATGCACATAGTGAGGCGACACGTCGGCCGCGACCGCCGGGTCATCGAGGCAGAACTTGCGAAATCGTTTGACGCTCGCCACCGCGTCATCGCCGCGATCGCGATCGAGCGCGATGCGCGCCAACCATTCATAGCCGCGACAGAAGCCGGGGTTCGCAGCGACCGCGTTGCGCAGGTGACGCAACGCCAAATCGACGTCCCCCTTTTTGTAGTACGCCCACCCGAGGTTCCCTTCGGCGAGCGACGGCGTGGCGTACAGAATGTCTTTGAGTGCAACGTTGAACGCGGCAATCGCCTCGTCGTAGCGCCCCGCCCCGGTAAGCGCATTCCCCAGGCCGTT